>JANPMI010000083.1:0-32267 GCA_031422725.1 Chitinophagaceae bacterium
CTGAACCGTGACAATGGTCAACCATTAGTCAAAGCCGCTGTCCAGGTATGGGAGCAGAAGTATGATTATAAACAATCCAGATACATTAAAGAAAAAGGGAAAGCTTATACTACTGATGCCAACGGTTTTTTTAAAATGGACAAACCCAAAAAAGACAATAACAGTTACAGCAACTACTCCTACCTGCTGGATGTTACTCACAACAATGACCGGCTGTTCATGAACGACCTCGTCTATGATTATTACTATTACCGTGATAATACAAATGAGGAACCAAAAGTTACGACATCCATTTACCTTTTTACTGACCGCAGCATTTACCGCCCGGGTCAAACTGTTTATTTTAAAGGAATCGTTCTTAGCAGAAACACCAAAGAAAAAACAGGTAGCATAAGAAGTGAATATTCAACTACGGTGATACTCCGGGATGCTAATTATAAAGATGTTGACAGCATTATATTAAAAACAAATGACTATGGATCATTCAACGGGAAATTTCAATTGCCACAAAGTGGTATGAATGGCCAGTTCACTATTTACACCAGGACGGATGGCGGCAATGCTGGCATCAAAGTGGAAGAATACAAACGTCCCAAATTCTATGTGGACTACGAACCCATCAAAGGCACTTATAAAGTAAATGACAAAATAAAAGTGACTGGCCTGGCAAAAGCATATGCCGGCAATAATATTGATGGGGCCAGTGTAAAATACCGTGTAGTAAGGAAGCCCCGGTTCATCTATCCCTGGTTATTCTGGCGTTGGTGGCAACCAGCGGCTGAAGAAATGGAAATAGCACATGGGGAAGTGAAAACAGATAAAGACGGAAAATTTGTAGTGGAGTTCATTGCCATTCCTGATTTAAAGATTGAAAAGAAATTTGAACCTGTATTTGATTATACGGTATATGCTGACGTAACAGATATCAACGGTGAAACAAGAAGCGGTGAAAAAATGATACCGGTGAGTTATAAATCGCTGATGCTTGTAACAAACATACCTGCCACCCTGCCTGCTGATAGTCTGAAAACATTATCCATCCGTACCCAGAATATGAATGGGGAATATGAACCGGCTAAAGTAAAAGTAACCATCACTAAACTGAAAGAAGAAAAACGCCTTATCCGTGACCGCTATTGGGAAAGACCTGACCAATTCACCATGAGCAAGGAAGAGTATACCCGCAACTTCCCTTATGATGAATATGATAATGAGAGTGACTTCAAGAGTTGGGAGAAAGGGGAAACTGTTTTTGAAAAAAGTGACTCCGCAAAAGATAATGGGAAATGGGCAATTGACAATGGGCAATTAACAACGGGCAACAAGAAATTCAGCCCTGGTTTCTATGTAGTTGAAATGGAAACAAAAGATAAGAATGGCGAAACGGTAAAAGATATTAAGTACATAGAATTGTTTGATGAAAAAAGTAATCAACTGAACCGCCCAGATTATTTATGGACTGGCATTATTAAAACAACCGTTGAACCGGGTGAAACAGCCAAAGTAGAATTGGGCACCGCAGCAGATAATCTATTTGTAGTACAACAGTTAGCAGTTGACAGTCAGCAGCCAGCAATTGGCAACTACTCTTTTATCAAACTTAATAATCAAAAACAAACTTTCACCTTCCCGGCGGCTGAATCAGACCGTGGAGGCTATGGCGTGGGCTGGATGTTCATTAAGCATAATCGTTTTTATCAGTTGAATCAAACAATAAGTATCCCCTGGACTAACAAAGAATTAAAAATTGAATATGCAACCTACCGTGACAAAACATTACCCGGCAGCGAAGAAAAATGGAAGCTAAAAATTAGCGGCTACAAGAATGAAAAGGTTGCTGCTGAAATGCTGGCCAGTATGTATGATGCATCATTAGACCAGTTTGTGCCACATAACTGGAGTCAGCCTTACATCTGGCCCTATTACTATAATAACCGCAGTTGGAATGGTTCACCCAATTTTACAAAGATTGAATCAACCCAGCGATACATAAACGAGAGTGAATCAAAATATGTTGATAAGCAATACGATTATCTCTTCTTTGGCGTTGATGGCTACAACTTGGGGAATGAGTATGGATATGGTGGGGGTAATCCCAAATTGATGCGTTTATCAAAACCTTCTCCGCCTGATGGTGCTACGGAACAGCAAAAAGATAATACCGCTCCTGCTTCAAAAGAAGTGAATGAAGAAAAGGCCGGTGGTAAAAATAAAAAAAATGGTGACGGTGTTGATGACAACTCAGACAAACAAGAAAACGGAAAACAGTCCGGTGATGTAAAAATCCGCAAGAACTTCAATGAAACAGCTTTCTTCTTCCCTGATTTAAAAACGGACAGCAGTGGTGTTATTGAATTTTCTTTTACGATGCCGGAAGCACTGACCAAGTGGAAATTTCTGGCATTGGCACATACAAAAGAGGCAGCCTTTGGCAGCAGCAGCAAAGAAATTGTGACACAGAAAGAATTGATGGTACAACCGAATGCTCCAAGATTCCTGAGAGAAGGTGATAAAATGGAATTCAGTGCCAAAATTGTAAACCTGACAGATAAAGAACTGACAGGTGCAGCACAGTTCCAGTTATTCGATGCAGAAACAAATGAAGCGGTAGATGGCCGTTTTAAAAATATGGTGGCCAATCAATACTTTACGGTTGCAGCCGGGCAAAGTGAAGCGGTTAAGTTTCCGATTGAAGTACCTTACCAGTTTAACAAAGCTTTGGTATGGAGAATAATTGCCAAAGCTGGTAACTATAGTGATGGTGAAGAAAATGCTTTACCAGTACTTACCAACCGGATGCTGGTAACGGAAACCATGCCTTTGCCAATGAGAGGAACAGGTACAAAGAATTTTACGTTTGAAAAATTATTGAACAGCGGCCAGAGTGAAACTTTGCAGCACTATGCTTTAACCATCGAATATACTTCCAACCCGGCCTGGTATGCCGTGCAGGCCCTGCCCTACCTGATGGAATATCCTTACGAATGTGCCGAGCAAACATGGAACAGGTATTATGCAAATTCTTTAGCCACTTTTATTTCTAATTCATCTCCCCGCATCAAACAAGTATTTGAAAAATGGAAAATAAAAGATACCGCAGCCCTGATGAGCAACCTGCAAAAGAACCAGGAACTGAAAGCTGTATTGCTGGAAGAAACACCGTGGGTATTGCAGGCAAAAAATGAAACGGAACAAAAAAGAAATATTGCCTTATTATTTGACATGATAAAAATGACAGAGCAATTAAACAGTTCTTACGACAAACTGAAACAAATGCAGAGCAGCAATGGTGGGTTTGTATGGTTTACCGGCGGGCCGGATGACCGGTATATGACCCAATATATTGCAACTGGTATAGGTCACCTGAAAAAATTAAACGGTATCGCTGCCGGACAGGATAGCAAACTGAAAGCAATTTTATCAACTGCTATTCCTTATCTGGATAAGAAAATTAAAGAAGATTATGATAATTAAATTAAATATAAAGCAAACCTGAAGCAGCAGAACATTGGTTATGTACAGATTCAGTATTTATACATGAGGAGTTTCTTCCCTGAGTATAAAATTGATGCGGCATCACAAACTGCCTACAATTATTATTACAAACAGGCGCAGCAGTATTGGGTAAAACAAAGTAAATACATGCAGGGTATGATTGCCCTCGCATTGAACAGAACAAATGATACTAAAACTCCCGCTGCTATTTTAAAGTCATTAAAAGAAACTTCCATTACCAATGAAGAACTGGGTATGTACTGGAAAGATCAGCGATATGGCTGGTTCTGGTATGAAATGCCAATCGAAACACATTCATTGCTGATAGAAGCTTTCCAGGAAGTGGGTAAGGATACAAAGACAGTAGATGATTTAAGAACATGGTTATTGAAAAACAAACAAACCAATAACTGGAAAACAACAAAAGCTACGGCAGAAGCCTGTTATGCTTTGTTGCTGCAAGGAACTGATTGGCTAAGCAGCGAACCTGCTGTTGAAATAAAATTGGGCAGCACAACTATCAAATCAACTGATGCAGGGCAAGAAGCTGGAACAGGATACTTCAAAAAAACAATTGAAGGAAATAAAGTAACTCCGCAAATGGGAAACATTGCTGTAACTGTTTCTTCTCCTACCAGCAACGTAAGTGCAAGTTGGGGCGGTGTTTACTGGCAGTATTTTGAAGACCTGGATAAAATAACTACCGCAACCACCCCACTTAAGTTGTCGAAGAAATTGTTTGTAGAAAAAAACACTGATCGTGGACCTGTTATCACCCCGGTAAATGATGGCGATGCCATTAAGATTGGCGACAAAATAAAAGTAAGAGTGGAACTCCGTGTTGACCGTGACATGGAATATGTACACATGAAAGATATGAGGGCATCAGCACTGGAACCGGTAAATGTATTAAGCAGTTATAAATACCAGGGCGGGTTGGGCTATTATGAGAGTACCAAAGATGCAAGCACTAATTTCTTTTTCAGTTATTTAAGAAAAGGAACTTATGTGTTTGAATACACTTTGTTTGCTACCCATGCCGGTAATTTCAGCAATGGAATAACCACTATACAGTGTATGTATGCGCCTGAGTTTAGTTCGCATAGTGAAGGGGTAAGAATTAATATTGAATAACCATTTAAGAAATAATCTTTTGCCACGAAGGCACAAAGACACAAAGATCATCGAATAAACTTTGTGTCTTTGTGGCATATGTATTTTTGCAGTATGAATATTGAATACCTTATTATCGGTCAGGGCATCTCCGGCACCTGGCTCAGTTATTATCTTCAAAAAAAAGGAAAGAGCTTTTTAGTCATTGATAACAATTCCCCCAACACTTCTTCAAAAGTTGCTGCTGGTATTATCAACCCCGTTACCGGCCGCAGGCATGTGGAAGTCTGGAGAGCTAAGGAAATTTTACCTTTTGCATGGAATGCTTACCGGCAAATTGAAAGTGAGACAGGGATCACAGCCATCTCGCAAAAAAACATTATTGATTTTTTTCCCAGCCCCCAGATGCGGGACAGTTTTTTACAAAGAATAGAAGAAAAAAATGAATATGTTCATAGCTTCCCGGAACAAAATCATTTTAGTTCTCTTTTCAACTATGATTTTGGCTGCGGGGAAATACGACCTGTGTACACGGTGCATCTTGAAACATTACTTCCGGCCTGGCGGCAACAGTTACAAGAAAAAAATCTCTTGCTTGAAGAAGAATTTGATATCACCCAGCTACAGCTAAAAAAAGACGGCATTCAATATAATAGCATTACAGCAGAAAAAATAATTTTTTGCGATGGTAACAGCAGCCCGGTCAACCCTCATTTTCAACAATTACCATTTGCCCCAAATAAAGGCGAGGTATTACTTGCAGAAATTCCTGATCTTCCGCCACAGCATATTTATAAAAAAGGAATAATGCTGGTGCCGCTTGCTGCTCCGGGTTTGTGGTGGATAGGTTCAGATTATGCCTGGGAGTTTGACAACGAAGAACCAACTGATGAATTCAGAAATAAAACAGAAGCACTTTTAAAAGCCTGGTTGAAAGTTCCTTTTAAAATCACAGCACATCTTTGCGGCATCCGCCCTGCCACATTGGAAAGAAGGCCTTTTGTTGGTTTTCATCCGCAACATCCGGGCATTGGCATTTTAAATGGAATGGGAACAAAAGGCTGTTCCCTGGCTCCCTTTTTTGCCAAACAATTAGTTGACAACTTACTTTTTAATAAACCCATCAGCCCCGAAGTTTCTATTGAACGTTTCAGCAAGATACTTTCCCGCAACATTTCATAACTTTCTCCAATAATAATTATTATAATGACTCAGGTAAAAGAATCCTCGTACATCATCCCTGCCAAATATCGCCGGATGGAAAATATGCATATTGCTTTCTGGCTGCTGAAAGACATTAGCTGGTGTATGATTTGGAAAGTATTGGGTATTGCTATGGTCGTTCCAACCTTATCCATAGCCATAATAATTGCCTGGCGAACAAGAAAAATAGCAGCAGAACTGGCCCATAATTTAGCAATTGCTTTTTGGATCAGCGCCAACTCTTATTGGATGATCAGTGAATTCTTTGGATTTGATGAAATGGTGGTATGGAAAGAATTTACCGGCAAACACCTCGCATTAATTCCTTTTGTTACAGGTGCATTGCTATTACTATACTATTATGCAGTACAGCGGCCCCGTGAATTAAAACTAAAACAGGCGGCCACTATGCAATAACGGGCTGTTGTTTTTTCCTGGCTTGAATGTAGCGACGAATAAAGTAGATGATGGTTAACGTAATCATGGTTCGGATTTCAGGTGGTTTTCGAAAATAGTGTACGAATCGGTTCATAAATATAGACAACGCTTTTTCAATTTGCAAGCCCCGGAAGGCTTTTGTCTTATATTTGTCGGCGAATTGATACATAACACTTTGTTAGCCAGCTATCCGGCAACAATCGGGTTACTATTATCGCCTGTGCAGTTTACCCTGAGTTTATCGAAGGGTCACTCACTTCATTGTTCGGTAATTCTACTGAGCTTGTCGAAGTGTCAGCAATTTTTAAAGTTTACAACTATGTACAGAACTCACACCTGTGGCGAATTAAAATTAGCAAACAAAGGAACAGCTGTTACCCTTGCCGGTTGGGTACAAACCATCCGAAAATTCGGTGCTATCACATTCGTTGACCTTCGTGACCGCTACGGCATTACACAATTATTGTTTGGTGAAGAATTGAACAAAGAATTAGAAGCAAATCCATTGGGAAGAGAATTTGTTTTACAGGCAACCGGAACCGTGAATGAAAGAAGTAATAAAAATGCAAACATCCTGACAGGTGATATTGAAATTGTGGTGACGTCTTTTAAAATATTAAATAAATCAGCCGTTCCGCCATTCACCATTGAAGATAAAACAGATGGCGGTGATGATCTGCGGATGAAATACCGCTATCTTGATTTACGCCGCAACCCGGTGAAGAAAAATATTGAACTGCGATATGCAGTAAACCGTGCCACCAGAAATTATCTGCACCAGAATAATTTCATGGATATTGAAACACCTTTCCTGATTAAATCAACTCCGGAAGGTGCCAGGGATTTTGTGGTTCCAAGCAGGATGAACCCCGGACAGTTTTATGCACTGCCACAATCACCACAAACATTTAAGCAGCTATTAATGGTGAGTGGTTATGACTGCTACTACCAGATTGTAAAATGTTTCCGGGATGAAGATCTTCGGGCTGACCGCCAGCCGGAGTTTACACAGATAGATTGCGAAATGGCTTTTGTAGAACAGGAAGATATTCTCAGCATGTTTGAGGGCATGATAAAATCCATCTTCAAAGAGGTGAAAGGAATTGACTATACAGAAACTGTGCAGCGAATGACATGGGAAGATGCCATGTGGAATTATGGAAATGACAAACCAGACATCCGCTTTGATATGAAAGTGCTGAACTTGAAAAAACCTTCCACTGTTTATACAGACAAACAGGATAATGCCGCATTAATAAACGGAGCCACCTTCAAAGTGTTTGATGAAGCGGAAACAGTTTTAGCGATAGCTGTTCCCGGTTGCAGCGAATACAGCCGCAAACAAACGGATGAACTGACTGAATGGGTAAAACGTCCGCAGATAGGAATGAAAGGCCTGGTGTTTATCAAAGTAAATGCTGATGGAACCTATAAAAGCAGCATAGATAAATTTTACTCTGAAGAAAAACTAAAAGCCATTGCTGATGTAGCCAATGCCAAAGCCGGTGACTTAGTTTTAATTCTTGCCGGTGCAGAAGAAAGGACAAGAAAAGCTATCAGCGACCTGAGAATGGAAATGGCCAGCCGTTTAGGATTAAGAAAAGATACAGAGTTCAAACTATTGTGGGTATTGGACTTCCCGCTGTTTGAATACGATGAGGAAGGCAACCGCTGGGTAGCCCGTCATCATCCGTTTACTTCTCCCAAGCCTGATCAGATTGAAACGATGATTAATAACAACCCTCTTATTGATAATGCGGCTGAATACCTGAAGCATCCTTATGCCAGCATCAAAGCTAATGCGTATGATATGGTGCTGAATGGAAATGAAATTGGCGGTGGCTCCATTAGAATTTATCAGAGAGAGTTACAGGAAAAAATGTTTGCTGCTCTTGGAATGAATGAAGAAGAACAACTGCACAAGTTTGGTTTCTTACTGGGTGCTTTTGAATACGGTGCACCACCACATGGTGGTATTGCTTTTGGCTTTGACCGTCTCTGCGCCATCCTCGGCGGCAGCGAAAGCATCCGAGATTTTATTGCATTTCCAAAAAATAATAGTGGCAGAGATGTAATGTTAGATGCCCCGGCAACGATTGATGAAAAGCAGTTTGAGGAGTTACAGATAAAATTAAATTTGAAAAGCTAATTAATGCCAATAAAGTGGAAATTATTTGCACTGGCAAACTATATTATGCTGGCTGCTTATGTTTTCTTGTTGGTCAATGCATTAAGGTTTACAATAGAATTCCTGCCTGCCGAAGTAGGCTTAAGTTCTTTTACACCTTTTATGCTAAGCCTTTTCGTCGTTGTTTTTAACTCAGCCCTTAACTTATATGTTTTCCATTCGTATTTGCCGTCTAACCCATTTTCAAAAAAACTTAGAATAACTTATTTAATATCAACAATATTATCTGTTATAGCATATCCAATAACAATCGTTTCCATTTTCATATTTATCTACGAAATATTAAATTCCAATCCTATTGATAATTTTGTTTATATCATCCTGCCGGTTTTTTTATTGATCCTGCTATCGGCGTTATTCATATTTATAAACCAGGTTATTTTATTGAGATCCATTAAAAAGAATAATACGGGATGAAGTCATGTGCAGGACTGCTAAAGGACTGTTTTTTAGCCTGCAAGAAGGTTTTTCAATATTGCCGTTACTTTATCAGAATTGGGTAGCATCGCCTGCTCCAATCCCATATTCATCGGCACAGCAGGCAGATTTAATGCACCCAGCACTTCTACGGCTGCATCAAGTGATTTAAAACATTCCTTAGAAATTCGTCCGGCTAATGCTTCGGCAAAAGAATTATTTTGTTGTTCTTCGGTAAGCACTAAGCATTTGCCATGAGCTTTTACTCTATCAAAAATTAATGTTTCGTCCAACGGAAATAAAGTTCTCAGATCAACTACTTCTATTTGGTTATTAAAATTCTTTGCGGCAGCTTTTGCCCAATACACTCCCATTCCATAGGTAATGACCACGCAGCTTTCGCCATTTTCAATTTTACTCTTACTAGCTGGCAACACAATATTTGCTTTGCCAAATGGAAGAATATAATCTTTCGATGGTTCCGGCGTTTTTGCATCTTCGGTTCCCGGTACTTTGCTCCAGTAGAGTCCCTTATGTTCCAGCATCACCACCGGGTTGGGGTCGTAGTAAGCGGCTTTCATCAATCCCTTCATATCAGCAGCATTGGAAGGGTAGGCAACTTTAATTCCTTTGATAGAAAGAACAGTTGTTTCTACACAACCACTGTGATAAGGACCACCACCACCATAAGCACCAACCGGCACTCTCAATATCATCGAAACAGGAAACTTGCCACAAGTCAGATAACAGCTTTTAGAAACTTCCGTTACTAATTGATTAAAACCCGGATAGATGTAATCAGCAAACTGTACTTCAACAATGGGTCTTAACCCTACAGCACTCATGCCGACAGTAGAACCAACAACATAAGCCTCCTGTATTGCCGTATTAAACACCCGGTGGTCTCCAAACTGTTCCCCCAATGTAGCTGCTTCACGAAAAACACCACCTAATCTTTTTCCTACATCCTGACCATATAAAATTGCTTCGGGATGCTGCTCCATTATTTCACGGATGGCAAACAAAGCAGCATCCACCATGATAACTTTCTCTGCACCGGCAGGGCTTCTTTCTCCTTTTTCTTCAGTAACGGGAGTTGGTGCAAAGACATGATCTTCCACCGTTGCAGGATTGGGTTCCGGTGATGCCACTGCTTTGGCAAAATCATTCGCCACTAATTCAGCAGCTTCTTTTTCTATTTGTAGTAATTCAGTTTCGGCAACACCCCTTTCCAATAATTTCTTTCGCAATTTTGGATTAGGATCATGAGCAAGGTGTTTAGCCCAATCTTCATCAGTCCGGTAAAATTCTTTTCTTACACCGCTTGTATGATGACCCAGCAAGGGAACCTGTGCATGAACGAGGTAAGGTTTTCTTTCTTTTCGAACAAACTCACATACTTCTTTCATTACGGAATAAGAGGCTTCAAAATCGCTGCCATCAACCTGTACCCGGTTCATTCCTTTGAAACCAGCGGCAAATTCAAAAGCATTCATAGCTCTTGCTTCTTCTGCTGTTACGCTGATGCCCCAGTTATTATCCTGTACCAAATAAATAACAGGTAATTGTTTCAAAACTGCAAACTGAAAGGCTTCGCTTACTTCACCTTCAGTCAAACTGGCATCCCCCAATGAACAAATAGTGACAGGCAATTCGCCATTTGCTCCTTTCTTTAACTGTTCAGCATTGTACTTTTCTAAATACTGAATCCCCTGTGCTATACCCGTCGTCGGAATCACCTGCATACCTGTCGCACTGCTCTGGTGAATCATCGTTGGCTTATCATTCCCTTTATAATTAGGATGAGAATAATATTCACGGCCACCTGTAAAAATATCATTGCCTTTTGCCAGCAACTGCAACATTTGCTCATAGGGTGTAAAACCAAGACCCGCAATCATACTCTCATCCCGGTAATAAGAGCTTACAAAATCCTGCGGCTGCAATTGAAAAGCAGTAGCTAATTGAATAGCCTCATGACCCCTGGATGTAGAATGAACATATTTACAAATGGAGCGATTGGCCTCATAGGTTTCTGCCATCGCTTTTACCTGGCTCATCAGGCGATAGGCCCGTAGTAATATTTTGGTATCAATCATTATTTTCAGCAAACAAAGTAAGCAGCAAATTTAAGGGAAAGGGTTGCCCTGTAAAAAGAAAAGCCCTTTGCTTTTAAACAAAGGACTCTTTAGTGTGCAGTTGGTTTTGGTCTGGCTGGCAAATTTTATAGTTGCCCGGCCAAACTTTATTTTACCTCGAGTGTAAACATACTATCGTCTTCAATAAAAGCTTCCAGCTCATCTCCCACCACCACTTCACCTACTCCGGCCGGTGTGCCCGTAAAGATTACATCGCCAATGTTGACAGAGAAATAATTCGAAATATAAGCCACTATCTTATCAAAGCTGTGAATCATATTAGAAGAATTGCTTTGCTGTACCAGTTCCTTGTTTTTATACAAACAAAAATTAATATCCTTCTTATTCTTAATATTCGTACAAGGTATCCACTTGCCAATCACAGCTGAGTTATCCCATGCTTTCGCTTTCTCCCAGGGAAGGCCTTTTTCTTTTAACTCGTTTTGTATATCTCTTGCTGTAAAATCAATACCCGCAGTTATAGCATCATAGTATTTACCGGCAAACTTGTCTTGTATATACTTGCCATTTTTACTGATACGTAAAACCAGCTCACATTCATAATGCAGTTCGTTGGTAAATTCCGGGTAATAAAACGGTGTATGCGGTTGCAGCAAGGCGCTTTTAGGTTTCATAAAGATTACCGGTTCATCCGGAACTTCGTTACCTAGTTCTTCAGCATGTGCTGCATAATTACGGCCAACACAGAAAATTTTCATAAACAGGAAGTGTTTTTAATAAATACATCGGATACCATAAAAGAAATGTTCATCCCATATATTCAGGCTCTCAGTATGTCAATTGGATTTTAAAAAGCAAGGTCGGGCTGCTAAAGTAAGTAATCAATCTGATTTATCATAGCGAAAACTCCTGATTATTTACCTGGTTCATGGCGGTTGTAATACCCTGTGTGGCAAAGGTTTCAATAACCTCTGCTGATTTAGCAATTTTTAATTTTACCAAAGGTTCTTCTTCTTTTTTCCATTTACCAAGCACAAAATCAGACTGCTGTCCTTTTGGATATTCATTACCCAGGCCAAAACGAAGTTTGGCATAATCCGTAGTTCCAAGCACTTCCTGCAAACTTTTTAATCCATTATGACCGGCATCGCTTCCTTTAGGTTTTACCCGCAGTTTATTTAATGGCAGGGCAAGATCATCCACTACTACTAAAACATTCTCCAGTGCAATTTTTTCCTTGTCCATCCAGTATTTAACTGCTTTACCGCTCAGATTCATAAAAGTGGTGGGGCAAATACAGACAAAGTTTTTTCCTTTCCATTTTATATCAGCAACGTATGCCAGCCTGTCCACCCTGAAACTTCCTTCATGTTTCTGAACAAAAGCATTCACCACATCAAAACCAATATTATGTCTTGTGTGGGCATATTCATTGCCAATATTTCCTAAGCCAACGATCAGAAATTTCATATCACTTTTTACTTCAGTCAAATATCGGATTAAGTCAATAAAAAACCCGTCCCCACAGCATTGTGGGGACGGGTTTTACTATTCTTACAGAAAAAATTATTTCTTTCCCTTGGCAGCGGCAACCGGAGCGGCGGCGGCTGGTGCAGCAGCGGCTGGTGCAGCAGCTTTAGCAGCGGCAGGAGCAACTGTTGCTTCTTCCTGTTTCAATTGTCTTGTCAATACTACCGAAGCAATTGGAATGCGGGGAGAGTTGAGAATTTCGTAATGCTCAATTTTCACATCCTCTACCCGGATATTGCCATCCAGCTCCAGGTTATCTATACTAACCTCTATTTGCTCCTTCAGGTATTTTGGATACGTTTTTACTTTCAGTGATTTGATTTTAACGATAAGTTTACCGCCATCTTTTACTCCTTTAGACACTCCTGTAAATTTCAACGGAATTTCTGCAATCACTTTTTTGTCTTCTACCAGTTCCAGCAGATCAATATGGATTAATTTATCATCCACTTTGTCAAACTGTAAATCTTTCAGAATGGTTCTGTATGTTTTACCATCCAACACTACTTCTGCTACCTGGAAACTGGGTGTATAGACAAATTTTTTGAAAGCCGCAGCAGGAGCAGAAAAACTAATCTCCTGTGAGCCGCCATAAATCACACCGGGCACCAGTTCCTGAGAGCGGAGTTGCCGGGTGGCAGTTTTCCCGAATCCGGTCCTCAGACTACCTTCGATTGTAATTGATTTCATTTTTATAAATGTTTAATTGTTTACATTCTTAAATTCTGTTTGTCCGATGTCCTGACTCCAGACTATCGACTCCCGACTCATTTATCTCTTCGCTGCGAGTGAATAAAGAGGCTTGTTATACTCTTGTTCTCATACGCATTACGGATGGCTACCGCAAAAAGTTCCGCTACACTCAGCACCTTAATCTTTGAACTTTCTTTCTTCACCGGTATGGTATCACACACTATCAATTCTTCCAGCACACTGCTTTCAATATTTTCATAAGCTTTGCCGCTTAATACCGGGTGAGTAATTAAAGCCCTCACACTTCTTGCTCCTTTTTCTTTTAAAAGACCTGCACTTTTTGCCAGTGTTCCGCCGGTGTCGCAGATGTCGTCTATAATCACCACATCCCTGTCCGTCACATCTCCTATCACCACCATGCTGGCAATCTCATTGGCCCGTTTCCGGTGCTTGTCGCAGATTACCATTTCCGCATTAAAATAACTGGCAATTTCCCTGATGCGGTTTGTTGCTCCCACGTCAGGGGCGGCAAAGGTAAGGTTTTCAAGCTTCAGGTTTTCTATGTAAGGGATAAAAACTGCGTGGCTGTCAAGATGATCAACCGGGATATCAAAATAGCCCTGGATCTGGGGTGCATGAAGGTCCATGGTGATAACCCTGTTAGCTCCGGCAGCTACTAACATATTGGCAACCAGCTTACTTCCAATGGCCACCCGGGGACGGTCTTTCCGGTCTTGCCGGGCATATCCATAATATGGCATAACGGCGATTACCTTGTAGGCTGAAGCTCTCCTGGCCGCATCAATCATCAGCAGCAACTCCATCAGGTTTTCGGCGGGAGAAAAAGTGCTTTGAATTAGAAAAACATAGTCCCCCCTTACACTTTCAAGAAAAATAGGGCTTATCTCACCATCGCTGAACCGCTGGATATTGACCTTACCCAACTTGGTACCATACCTTAAACAGATTGCCTCGGCCAATTGCTGTGAGCCGGTTCCGGAGAATATTTTAGCAGTTTGCATCGCTTAAAAATGTGCGGCGAAGATACTACTTCACATATCTCATTGACAAAAAAATAAGCCAGAACTGCTTCGGTAGCAGGAGATATACTATCATCACCAACCGCTATAAGCAACTGCAAAATATTGACGGGTAGCGGTGGTATTACCTGATGGCTACTGTTCCTTTTGAAACCTCAGCAACTGACGGAGCTGTTTTTTCAGTGGGAGCCAGATTTTCACTGCTTATACCGGCAGGACTGGCATTGCAACTGTAAAACAGGGAAGAACAGATAAAAATAGAAAAGAACAGGGCCACTGCATACACAACGGCAAAGAAAAGGATAGGATGCAAAGATCCCATGGGGGTAAAGGTTTTGGTTTTCATGAGTACCAGATTTTTTGTTTTTCTAAGTTGGTTTCTGGTGGCTTGTTATTTCTACCTCTAAGTGGTATTGACAGGATAAAAATATTGGCTATACTTGTTGTATGCAAGAGCACAAGTACTCAATTAAACAGTGGGCAAAAGACGACCGGCCAAGGGAAAAATTACTACTCAATGGGGCAGAAAACCTCAGCAACTCCGAGTTGCTGGCCATATTAATTCATAATGGCAGCAAAGAAAAAACAGCAGTTGATCTCGCAAAAGAAATATTAAAGCTTGGAAAAGATAACCTGGGCGAACTTGGAAAAATCTCCATAAAAGAGTTGATGAAAATAAAAGGAATTGGAGAAGCCAAAGCCATTACCATCGTAGCTGCGCTGGAATTAGGAAGAAGACGGCAGGCAGCAGCCCCATTAGAAAAATTGGTGATAAAAAGTAGCAGTGACATTGCCAGCTATCTTCAAACCAGGTTAAAGGATTACCGCCATGAAGTTTTTGCTGTTTTATTTTTAAACAGGGCCAATAAAATCAATCACTTTGAAATAATAAGTGAAGGCGGCATTACCGGAACGGTTGCAGATCCCAGAATTATTCTAAGAAAAGCATTGGAACAGGATGCTGTTAATATTATCCTCTGTCATAATCATCCTTCGGGCAGCCTGAAGCCAAGCCGGATTGATGAGGAGCTAACCACCAAAATAAAAGAAGCGGCCCGTTTCCTGGATATCACAGTTATGGATCACCTTATAGTAAGTGAGGATGGCTATTACAGTTTTGCGGATGAGGGAATTCTCTAGATGCTGGATACTAGATGCTGGATAATGGATACGGGATGCTGGATGCTGGATGTTTAAAATAAGAAGTTATGAGTTATAAAAAATTGCAGATTTGGATGCTGGCAAGAGAGGTGGTGATTGAAGTACATGAGATGACCATGAAGCTCCCTAAATTTGAAATGTATGAAGAGGGATCACAAATCAGAAGATCCAGTAAAACGACCAAATCCACTATTGTCGAAGGATATGGAAGAAGAAGATATAAACAGGATTGGATCAAATTTCTTGTTTATGCTCTGTCTTCAAATGACGAAACAATGGATCATCTTGAAAATTTATGGGATACAAAATCGTTAACTGATGAATCAGTATTTGTGAATCTGAAAACCAAAGTTGAAACACTTGGAAAGATGCTCAATAAATTTCTTCAGACTGTTGAACAAGAACACCAATCTCCAAAATAAACGACCCACAGTATCCAGCATCTCAAATCCAGCATCCTTATTAAGCCTGCGCTGTTGGTCCTCCAAAATTCAGTGGCAATTGTATCTCCTCCAGGTCTTTTATCGGGCCGTTTACTAATTCATACTTTTCAATATTGTCATTGATGGCCTTCATAAAGCGTTTGGCATGTTGTGGGGTCAGGATGATTCTTGATTTCACTTTGCTTTTCGGTGTTCCCGGCATTACGTTTACAAAGTCAATAACAAATTCTGCATGGGAATGAGTAATAATGGCAAGGTTGGCATAGGTTCCTTCTGCTACTTCTTCAGAAATTTCTATGTTAAGCTGGTTGGCAACGGGTTGCTGATCGGCCATAAAAATGTTGATTAAATTATTTATTCAAATATTCAAATACTTTTTGCAAGGCTGCCTCCCTGTTTGTATCAAAATCCTCAACTGTTACCACACCCGAAAGATCTTTCACCTCTTTAAACTCTTTTATAACACTGCTGGCATTGGATTTTAATTTCTTAATTCCTTTTTTGTTTGTATCAGTGTAATAATATTCAAAAATCAGATCAAACTGGCGCAACTCGGATTGTACATAATTAGTAGAAACATAACCCAACTCAGATTTATATCTTTTGTAAAGACTGAAGCGGTTGCCGGCATACACTTGCTGAAAAAAATATTTATCATCAGTACCAAGATGGGTTCCATAAATAAACTTCAGGTTGTTAGCGATACCCAATTCAATATTTTGCTGAATAACAAAAGAATCTACTTCCCCCGGTTCCTTTACCAATGGCTTATCAGGGTTAGATGTGGAATAAAACTCCACTTCCTGGTTGTAAGTGTTATAACTGACAAAAATATTATAAGCCTTTGCCTGCGTGGGAAACAAATCTCCTTTGTGATGCTCACCAAAAAGAAACTGGGTGCCTACTACTTTATAAGACCCTATTAGTTTGTAAACACCATCGCCGGTTTGCTGCTGAATAAGTTTATTGTGGTTTAGTGCCGGATCTGTCCAGCCACGGCTGTCTGGGGCACGGGACACCATACTGCCGGAATTCTCTGACAGACCAACTACACGGTTCTGGGCTAAAGAAACTGTGCCTGTTATCACAAACAAGCTGCCTGCTGCTAAAATCTTTGTTATTAAATTCATGGTATATGATTTAAAGCGAGTCCAAAAATACTAAAAACCTATTGCCAGTCACCAGGAAATAAAAAAGGGACTGTTTCTTAACAATCCCTTTTATTAAAAAAATCAATCAGAAATAATTATGGTCTCGGACTCCTGTAGGTTAATACAGCATTGATAAATTGATCAGGCCTTCCGTTTTGCGACATGATATAGGAAGCATATATTTTCCTTGCCACCGGATCAAAATAGTTGCCAGCGGGAGGTACTACCGCAGGATTTATCCTGAAGGCCCTGTTCCTTCCATCATTGGGTTCATCGTTACTGACATCAAGCAACTGGTCGGTAGCTGTATTGAAAGTAAACCGGGGGGCTGTGGCTCCAAAACCAGACTGTCCGCCTCCTCCAACACCGGTAAAACATACCTGTATAAAAGTACCAAATCCCCAGTCGTCGAAAAATCTTACGGAATTAGGTCCTCCCGTGATCATAAAGATACTGGTACCATCGCTGTTAGAAGGCCAGGTACGGAAAACATTGTCGTCTGTTATACCATAAGCAGCCCATCCGGAATGTTGTAAGTCCAATTTATAGTTACCATCATATTTGTTCTTCAATGTAAACTCAATGAACAGGTTTTTCAAATTCGCAGCAATTGTATAGCCGCCGGTAACGCTGGCAATTGTTAAACCAACACCATAAGAAGAACTCGGATCCAGTGGAACGGTACTGTTAATAGTGATAGCAACCTGGCCGCCTGTAGCACCCTTCGGTATTAGAACAGTCAGAGGAATACTATAAAAACTGGCCGGGAATAACAGGATATTTGTCCCATTATCAGTATTGTATTTTGTTCTCAGTGCATCATTAAATACCAGGGTAACAGTTACATCTTCAGTAGCAGGTTTGCCTGTTTCCAACTTAATAAATACAACATTATTTACCAGCTGGGGAGTAGCAACACCGGCGTCAAGCCCTACCGTGTATTTGGCAGTGACAGCCAGTGGAAATCCAACGCCGGGAGGTTGTGTATCCGGATCATTGATACCATAGGTACCGTTTTCAAAGCCCTTGTCCTTTAAGCAACCTGTAAAAGCAACTGCTAAAGTCACCAGGAGCAGGGAAGATGATAGTATTTTTTTCATTTTTCTGATTTTATTAGTACAAAATTTTATTAATTAAGATCCCAGAAAATACGGCTGTACCGGGTGATAGTCCCTTCAGCTCCTACATTTGCCGAATTATAATTATACTCTGTCTGCGGGTACAAATAGCGTACCGGTATATTGTCTGCCGGGGTGATCTGTGGAGATATGGAACGGAAAGGACCGGGAGTATAGCCGGCGCCATCGCCATATACAAAGCGATCAGCAGGTGCATCATTTGCAGCTGCTGTTGATATAAGATTAGTGGCCACTTCTGTATAAGGCACCCTTCTCCAGTCGGTCCATGTTTCTAATGTATTGATCGCATTCATGGCAAACCATTTTTGGGAAAGAATGGTATATAAACCACCTACCGGACCGCCGGGGCCCTGTGCTACTCCATTATAATCCACATCGGGATACCCTGAATTGGCTGCCCTGTATGCAGCTGTCGCAGTTACAGGATTCGGCACTCCTACATATGTGAAATTCTCTTCAATAGCTGTATTTAGTAATACAGCAGCAGAAGGGCCTGAAGTAATAATGTTTCTTTGTCTTGCTTCGGCCTGCAGGAAGAAACTTTCGGAGGCTGAAAGAACACATTGAGAAGCAGTAACTGATTTAAATACACCTGGTCCGATACCTGCGAGTACACTGGCTGCATAGGTGGCTACTGGTGGCAAACCATATTTAACTCCTATCAATCCACCGCTGCCGGCAAGATAAAAACGGCCGCCGGTACCGGTTACTACTGTGTTGGTAACACGGGGGTCGCCATTAAATTTATAATACTCAATTCCCCATTCATTGGCCTTGTAATATACATTGTTGGCCGATGCGGAACCATCCGCATTGGTAATGTATTGGTTGAAAAAAGGATTAGCTCTGTCTAATGCACTATACCCGGGGTTAATCTGTGCATTTTCACCAGCGCCGAGAAAACCAGAGCCATCCGCATTAATAATGGCCATTTCGGCTGCTTTATCAATAGCGCCTACGGCATAAGCATGAATAAGCAATCTCAGTTTAAGTGTATTACCAAATTTTCTCCACAGGGTCTTATTACCTCCAAACATAATGTCATTGGTAGCGATATTTTTGTTGGAATTAGTTGTGGTAACCACAGCATCTTTAATAAGAAGCATACCAGCATCTATTTCCCGGAACAACGCCTTATAAATATCAACCCCCTTATCATATTTAGGAGTGGGGTTACCACTTCCTTTCAAAGCTTCGGAATAAGGAACGTTGCCATACACATCCACCAGGATCTGGAAATTATGCGCCTTCATAATACGGGCAATACCTTCATAAAAACCGGCACCTGCTGTATTCGCTTTTATTTGTACGATCTGGTAATCATAATTGTTATCGTAACAATTATTCCAGACACCATTACCAAATGCGGTAGTGATCTGGTAGGTTTCCTCTGTTACGTTAGGTGCATAGGTACCAGACCTTGACCAATAGCTCATCCAGTTCTGGATAGGACCCCATTGCCGGGCAACGATGGAACCTGATGCATGCATTGCTGCAGGCAGCACTACATCATAGGTAACCGTACTATCGGTAGGGTTGTTAATGTCCTGGTTGATGTTGAATTGGCTTTTGGTGCAGCCAGTTCCCGCAGCAAGAATAATTGCGGCGAGAGGAACAACATATAATAATTTATTTAGTTTCATATCTAAGTTGATTTAAAAAGTTATAACTGGATGTTTATGCTGGCTCCAAAAATCCTTGTGGGTGGTGTGTTATCAAGCCCACTTACACCCTGTGCATTACCAGTTGTGTTAGAAAATTCAGGATCTGTCCATTCGTTTGTACTGGGAAGAAACATAAACAGGTTTCTTCCGCTAAGCGTAACAGAAGCTCCTTTAATCGCATTCTTGGTAAAGCCAAATAACTTTGCCGGCAGGTTATAGGTGAGACTAACTTCCCTGATTTTCCAGAATGAACCATCCACCAGATAGTTGGTGTTAGCAGTGGTATTAACTGCCACTGAATAGAAATTATAGCCTCCGCTCAACATATAAATATTTGTGTTTTCAACATATTTAGTAACATTCGGATCAGGGTCATCATCATATACTGAATTGGGGAAGATGAACGGGTTACGGGAATTCTGTGCACTTCTTTTTGAAATACCAGAGAAGTCCATACCTGTACCAATGCCACCTGTGTAGATCTGGTTACCACCACGATAATCTGCCACAGCGCTAAAAGAAAGATCTCTCCAGTTTACACTCAGGTTTAAACCCACTAAATGTTTTGGCTGGGTTTGTCCGAAAGGCTTGATAGTAGGATCAACCGAAGGAAACCCGGTAGTTTTATTTACAATTACCCGGCCCTGATCGTCCCTGAAATAATCCGTTAACTGAAAAGTATAAGCCGGTTTTCCAACTATTACATAGTTACCATTGCCGATGCCAAGCTGATCATCACCTTCAATAATTTTAGTAACCTCATTTTGCTGACGGGTGTAATTAGCTTTAACATCAATTGACACTTTGCCCAATTTAACCAATGGGGTTAATCTCAGGTCAAGCTCTAAACCATCGTTATCAAATGAAGCCGCATTAAGCCTTGCAGTGGTAAAACCAGTAGCACCTGAATATTGCACATCTACAATCTGGTTTGAGTTCTGCTGGGAATAATAAGTAGCTTCAAAGTTGATCCTGTTTTTTAGTAATCCTATTTCAAAACCAACTTCTTTATTTACGACAAATTCAGGCTGATAATTAGACAACCGAAGCAGGTTGTTGGACGTATAACCTACTAATGAAGCATAAGGGAATCCACCGCCAAGTCCATACCTGTTTTCAAGCCCCTGCGCATCAATGTTTACGTTACCTGTTTTGGAGAGTGCCCCACGAAGCTTAAGGTAAGAAATAACCTTGCTGCTCTTAAGGGCAGGAATTGCTTCACTCAGCAGAGCAGAAACACTTACGCCGGGATAGAAGTAATTGATGTTCTTAAAATCATAATCATAAAAGTAGGCTAAGCGGCTGTCCATATCATAGCTTCCGGTAAATTCTGCAAAAGCCCAGTTGTTATAGCCCACAGCAAGTTTTCCAAAGAAACGCTGTAGTCTTGATTTGAAATTGCTTTCACCAGGCGCTACATTATCCCTTCTGGCAATTAAATTAAATAATTGCGGCGAAAACAGGTTATTGCTACCTATATTAACATTTTTTGAATTATCCTCCCGGAAGGATTGACCAAGCAGTACATCAACTTTAAAATCGCCAAAGCTTTTTCTTGCAGTAGCAAAAAGTTCTGAGTTGAAACGGCTTGAAGTTCTGGAAAGATCAGCCACTGCGGCATTAAGGTCGCCTGTCTGGGCAATTGCCTTACCGGTTGATTTTGAAAACGGTCCATATTGTAAAGCATTAGCTCTCTTTTTTTCAGTAGTATTTGAGATAGTAGCCCCAAGCCTGTAAGTAAAGTTAAGCCAGCTGTTAGCCTTATAGTTCAATTCAAAATTTCCAAAAATATCTTCACTTCTTCCGGTGGCTCTAAAATTATCAACCATATAGTACGGGTTGGAATAATAGTCATTAAAATAACCATCGGGGCTGGAGAAATAATCGTTTCTCCAGTCTTTAAAACGGGTGATAGGAATATTTTGTGGGGTATTGATCAGGTTCCAGTAAACAGTGAAGTCACGGCCGTTACCAAAAGAAGAACCGGCAGTAACATCATAGTTGCCTTTAGTATAGTTAATGCTGTAAGAAGCTTTAAACTTGTTGTATTCTTTATTGGCAGCCATGTGAACAGAAACCCTGCGGTTTACATCTTTCGGCATGATACCCTGGATCAGTACATTCTGGGCACTTATATAAAAGTCACCGGTTGAAAATGATACATCAGTCTGGTTAGTAATACCAGTACTCCAGAAATTTAGTTTTTCTTTGGGAAGGGCGGAATAAGCAGTTATATATTGCTCACCATTTGGACCATCACGGCCGATCTGGCGCATAGAACCATCAAACTCATCACCATAACACTGATTTTCAATGGGGTCATAAACTCCATATCCTAATGGATCAACAGATGAACCCGAACCGAACTGGCTTTGCAGTTCAGGCATATATGACACTCTTTCTACCTGCACGGTGTGGGATACACTTACCTGCGGTTTTGTTCTGCTCCCTTTTTTGGTAGTAATTACCAGGGCACCGTTTGTTCCATCAGGACCATACACCGCCGTTGCAGATGCAGATTTCAGAATGGTAACATCCGTAATATCGTTAGGATTAATAGAACTCAGGAAGTTTAAAGAAATGGGAACACCATCCAGGATAAGCATGGGCTGGTTATTTCCAGTGAGTGAGCGGATACCCCTAAGAGTAATCCTTGTATCACCAAAAACACCATTATTTACAGTTTGAACGTTCAAACCCGAAACTTTACCAGTTAAACCGTTTTGCAGGTTAACTGATTTTGCCTGGGTAAGTTCAGCAGCTTTAATCTTTGCCACAGAATAACCCAACTCTTTCGGTTGCCGGGTTACACCCAAAGCTGTTACAACTACTTCCGTACCGGCAATAACAGTTCTTTTTACTGAAATTGCTATAGTACTACCGGCGCCGACAGTTGTCTCAGTAGCTTCGAGGCCTGCGCCCGATACTACTAAAACGTCACCTGTTTTAGCCTGGATACGAAATTGGCCGTTGTTGTCAGCAGCCACCCCCGTACGGGTTCCTTTAATTCTTACAGATGCTCCGGGCAATGCGTCGCCCTTTTCATCGGTCACAGTACCGGAAATCGTCCGGTTCTGACCAAATGCTAATGCAGCAAACAGCATTAACATTGTAAACAGTGATGCGATTTTTCTCATGTTAGCGTTAATTTTTAAATTTTAAAAGCATTGATTATCAGGGAAAACCGTCAAATTTCAATAGGTATGGATCTTTGTAAAGACACGGATGCCTTTAAAAATGCTGCCGCAAAGTAAAGTTTTTTTTAACAATTACTTAAAGTGATTAAAAAAAAATATAAAGAAGGTATTCACAAGGCAAAAAATATGGCTACAAAATGAGCCTTGCCTGTAGCTTTAACTCAGTACGCCGGTTGCCATTTATTTCGTCCAGCCCGGAGCCAACAGTAGTTTTGTTCCGGTAAATTGTTTGAGCCCAACGAAGCCAAAATGATATTTTTTTACCCAGGTCATAATTCAGGGTAAGGTAATACCTGAAACCCTTGTCAGAAAAGGACGGAATGGAGTAGCTGTACAACACATCATTTTCATAAGCGTAAATTCTTGAATTATAGCCGTCTGTCTCAAAATATTGCAGGCGAAGAACCCCTGAATAAGAAGAAAGCAGCGGTTTATACATAAAATCCAAAAAAGTAAGGAACCCATTTTCTTTATTCACTTCTTTATTATCATACCAAAGCAGCTCCACCCTGTTTCGCAGGGTAACGGCCATATTTAATTTATAGCTTACCTGTGTTCGCCAGCTTTGACGGGGTATTGAAATTAGAAAATTGGTGGCGGTGTTGCCTGCCTGTCCGGTAGGCAGGTTGTCCGGCTGATTGGATTGTTTTGTTTCATTTCTGAATCTTGAATACAGTTCCACCTGTTTATTGGGTGTATAAGTTACCTGCGCCAAATAATCCCGTCCATGACTGGGAGCATCCACCAAATACTTCAGCCAGGGAAATTTATAAATATCTCCATACATATCAACCCGCCATCCAATGGCGGGGCGGATGGTGACACCTGCAAAAAAACCTGTTTCATTAGTTGGGTAAGTGTTTTCTGTAAAAGCATTGCCATTAATAGATTGATAGGCTTTATTGATAGTTCTTTGTACAAAAGAAATATCCACCCGGGGGTCAACGCTTATTAATACTCCGTTGATGAATGCTTTGTTGAGGTTTTTATCAGCTGCTGCCTCTCCAAAAAAATGCAGATTTTTGTAAGTATAACTGTAATCAATACTGAAATTATACCAGTTACTGCCGCTGATGGCATATAAATTATACGGTTCATCTCTTTTTTCTATGGGCAAAGAAAATTTATAGTAAATGCCATTCACACCGATATGCCAGCGATTTCCCCTGTATATAACATTACCTCCGAAAGTTGTTTGTGTAAGATTATTCCGGTCTGCATTTTCCGAAGGTGTACGATGATACCCTGAGGTGAGAAAAGATGAAATAAAATCTTGGTTGTTTACCGTATCGGCTACAAAGTTTCCACCAAGTTTACGAAAAGAAACAAAAGCTGTTGATTCGATTTTTCCTTTTTTAATAGTAACCCCGGCACCACGGTGAAAATAAAATTCACCGGCAGAACTATAAGGACGGAGTACAGCTGATTGCCGCTTCACTCCCATTACATCCACACTTTTTTTAAAGGCAAGCCCCTGCCATTGAATTAGTCCCTGCCCCATATTGACTGAAAAATCTCCCAATGCAAGAGATTGAATGATCCCAATCTTCCTTGCAAAAAAATGAAAGGAATAAAAATCAAACCCTTTATTCTGTGCACCCTTCAGGAACTGTTCACCTGCATCTTTATCCCCGACTAACCCAAATTGCAATAAATTTTTATAGGTATAACGATAACGGAACAGAATCTTTTGCGGACTGCCGAGGTATTTTGTTCCTGCAGTTGAGTTGTTGAACCCCGCTGATTCCTCTAACACTTGTGAAACCCTGAGCAACAGGCTATGCTCTCCCTCACTGAATCGTTTACCTGCTTCTTCTGAAATTGACAGCGGGGTTACAACCGTTACAAAAGGAATTAATTTGCGTATCATAATTATATCCCAGGCAGGCACGGCCTGTAATTCATAAATGCTGATCAGCTTCCCGAATAAATTACGGTAAGAAACAAGATTAGCAATCTGCAAACCGGATATAATTCTTAATTGCTTTAATTCATCCGCATCAGCGGAATTTAAATTGATGGGGTTTTTTCTGAACTGTTCCAGCTCCTGCAGGTAGGTATCGTCTTCTGTTTCTCCCTGGTCGGCATCTGTTTGATTTTCTAATTGCTGTTCGGTACTTACCGGAATTTCCTGACCGAAAGTGAAGGGTGAATAGTGAATGGCGAATAATAATATAGTCAGTAACCTTTTCACTTTTCTCCTTTATTCATATTAAAAAGCAATAAAAGACCCGGGGTGATACCCAATTGGGGATTAAAACTGGTCGTAACATCAAGGCGCAATGATTTTATTGTAAAGCCCAATCCTATCCATGCGGATGAAGTGGCAGACGACATACCTGCCCGTGCCAGTAACTGCGGAATAAATTTATACTGAAATCCTGCATTCACATTTACCGGTTGGTCTTCTTCTTTTTCAATTTCAATGCTGATGAAAAATTTTTGAGAAGCTTCATATCCCAACCCAACCGTATAAACAGATGATAATTTTTCCTGCTGGTCTTTTCCAAATTTCCCTCCCACCGGGTTAGTAATATGAACACCGGCATGTAATTTATCAGTCAGATGTAAAACAGTTCCCAATTCAAAACTTATTGCCGATGCATTGCCATAACTACTGATGCGGATACCATGATAATTAAACTGGGCACCGATGTCAACTTTGCTTCCCAGCTTTCTTCCGTAAGCAATTCCAAGTTGTGTTTCATTATAATCACTGAACCCTGAATAGCCTGCCTTTAAACCAAAATTACCCGAGTTGGTGGGCAAGCCAACAACAGCTGTATAATTATTTAATTCACTCAATAAAAATCTTCTTTCGCCATACACACCTGCAGAAATATTTTTCAATTGTGCCAGCGATGCCTGGTTGGAAATAAAGGAAAAAGCATCCACATGATTTATACTGTAAGCACCCAGGCCGGTATAGGCAGCCGCCAAAGGTCTGCGAAGGGTTTGGGCGGATAATAAAATGTTGCCGGAGAATAAAAAAGTAAAAAGGAATATAACTTTTTTGATCAAGCAGTTTGAATTTATCAGAAAGTTACAAGGATACTGTTTGAGAACAAAATAAAGATTGATATTTCCCCGGCTGAGTTCAGGGTCATCGTATCATAATTTATTTTAAAATAAAATTTTACCTGTCAGGCCGAGACTCCCGAAAAATCGGGACAGGCTGTCAGACAAATAGTACATTTGCGCCATGCAAATTTTGGATGGTAAAAAAGCTGCCCAGGCTATAAAGGATGTATTGAGAATTGATGTGGCACAACGGGCTGCAGAAGGAAAAAAAATTCCTCATCTTGCTGCCATTTTAGTGGGAACAAACGGGGCCAGTGAAACATATGTGGCTGCAAAAGTAAAAGCCTGTAACGAAGTGGGATTTAAATCAACACTGATACGTTTTGACAATGATGTTTCTGCAATGGAACTATCAGACAAAATACAGGAACTGAACACTGACCCTGATATTGATGGTATTTTAGTACAGCTTCCTTTACCTAAACATATTTCGGACGATAAAGTTATTAATGCCATTGATCCGGATAAAGATGTAGATGGTTTTCATCCGGCAAATGCGGGTAAAATGCTGCAGGGGCTGCCGTCTTTTATTCCTGCCACTCCGCATGGCATTATGCTGCTGCTTGAACATTATAAAATTGATACGAAAGGAAAGCATGCGGTAGTAGTTGGCCGCAGCAATATTGTAGGAAGACCGATGAGTGTTTTATTAAGCAGCAATACCAAGCCGGGCAATTGTACCGTCACCATTTGTCATTCTCATACCCAAAATATAAAAGATTTTTGCCTGCAGGCAGACATCATTGTTGCCGCATTGGGCAAACCTGAGTTCGTTACGGCAGATATGGTAAAAGAAGGAGCCGTCATTATTGATGTAGGCATAACAAGAGAGGAAGACGCTACTAAAAAAAGCGGATTTAAATTAAAAGGTGATGTTGCATTTGAAACAGTAGCTCCTAAGTGCTCCTGGATAACTCCGGTTCCGGGTGGCGTAGGACCAATGACGATTGCTGCATTGATGAAGAATACATATAAGTCTTGTATGCAAAAGAATTAAAACTCCAACCCTCCCTTCGTCCCGCCCAAGGCGGGATCAGGAGGGCTTACTTTTTCTTGTATGAAAGAAGCTTTACAGCATACTACTATTTTACTTCCTGTGATGGAACATTTTTATACGTTACAGGGAGAAGGTTTTCACCAGGGCAAAGCGGCTTACTTCATCCGCCTGGGTGGTTGTGATGTTGGTTGTGTATGGTGTGATGTAAAAGATAGCTGGAATGCTGATAAACATCCTAAGTATGAAATCAGAACGCTGATGGCTGAAGTCAAAAAGACTCCTGCTGAAATTGTAGTCATTACAGGTGGAGAGCCATTGATGTATAACCTGGATGAGCTGACAGAGGAATTTCAAAATGCCGGGTTGAAAATACATATTGAAACATCCGGTGCATATCCTCTCAGTGGTGTATGGGATTGGATATGCCTGTCACCAAAAAAATTTAAAGCACCGCTTGAACCTATCCTGCACCTGGCGCATGAATTAAAAGTTGTCATCTTTAATGCATCTGATTTTGACTGGGCTGAAAAATATGCTGCTTTGGTTTCTCCTGGTTGCAAATTGTATTTGCAACCCGAATGGGATAAAGCCGCACAGGTAACGCCGGTGATTATAGAATATATAAAAGCTCATCCTCAGTGGGAATTGAGCCTGCAAATACATAAGTACATCAATGTTCCTTAAGATAAGGCTGATGATTTTCAAATTCCCGGCCTTGCAAAAGCAACCTCCTTATTAACATTTTCTTCTTCCCTGCGGAATAAAATTCAGGTAGTTTCGTTGTAGAAATCCAAGTTGATATCAAATGAAAAAATTATTGCTCTTCGTTTTTTGTTACTGTTCCCTTCAAACTTCATTTTCCCAATACGATCCCGGAAAAATTGGCAAGAAAGCTCTTGCTTTCTATAACCAGGCCCGGGAAAGAGCTGAAGAAGATAATTATGCCAGTGCCGCAGGCCTTTTGCTACAGGCCATTGATGCAGACAAAAATTATGTGGATGCCTACCTGGCATTAGCCAGCATTTACGGGAAAATAAAAAACTACACCAGCAGTACGCAATATTTTGAAAAAGCATTTACGTTAGATTCTAATTACACCATAGATTATAAACTTCCTTATTCCATGCACCTTGCCGGCCTCGGCGAATTTGAAAAGGCGTTGATTGCCATTAATGATTTACTGGCAAAAAAACCGCCAAAAAATCCAACGAGTTTTGATGCGTTGGAGAAACGGAGACGTTCATTCGAGTTTGCCGTTGAGTATGCAAAAAATAACCCGGAAAAAAATTATGTGTTTGCCCCGCAAAATATGGGCAGCAGCATCAACAGTGCTGAGTCAGAATATTTCCCCTCCTTAACTATTGATGGAAAAGAATTGGTGTTTACCAAAAGAGTGAACAACATCAATGAAGATTTTTATTACAGCCGCCTGAGTGGTGATAAATGGGATGGAGCCAGGCCGGTAGAAGGAAATGTAAATACACCGCAAAGTGAAGCGGCACAAACCATTTCACGGGACGGGCAATTGCTGGTGTTTACCGCCAATAACCGCAGAGATGGTTTTGGCAATTATGATCTTTATATTTCTTACCTGACTCCACAAGGCTGGAGTGAAGCAATAAATGCCGGTGGCCTTATCAACTCTGAGCAATGGGATTCACAACCCTGTCTTTCGCCGGATAAACGACAACTTTATTTTGCCAGTCGCCGGTATGGTGGATCAGGTGGCAGCGATATTTATGTTTGTCAATTGCAGGCCAATGGAAAATGGGGTGAACCGGAAAACCTGGGAGTTGGTATTAATACAACTGGTGATGATCAATGCCCCTTTATACATGCAGATAACCAGACACTGTATTTTACATCGAACGGATGGCAGGGCTATGGTGACAATGACCTGTTCATGGCCAGGAAAAATTCCAGTGGCAACTGGGGCAAACCTATGAATCTCGGCTACCCCATCAACACCATCAGCGATGAAGGAACATTGTTTATAGCTGCTGATGGAAAAACCGCTTATTATGCCAGTGACCGCAGCGATTCTAAAGGTGGTCTTGATATTTATCATTTTGAATTGCGCCAGGATCTTCGTCCTTACAAAACACTGTGGGTGAAAGGAAGGGTTACTGATAAAAAAACAAAAAACGGACTGTCTTCATCTGTTGAACTGACAGATCTCGCCAGCAAACAAATAATTTCCAAAGTGCAGACAGATGAAAAAGGGAATTATTTTATTACACTGCCCGTTGGAAAAGATTATGCTTTCAATATAAACCGGAGGGAATATCTTTTTTACTCTGATAATTTTTTGATGGCGGGCCGTTCACCGGATTCCACCTATGAAAAAAATATTGAGCTGCAACCGATAGAAATTAATGCCAGTATTGTTTTAAAAAATATTTTTTTTGATGTAAGCAAGTATGAACTTAAAACGGAATCACAGGTAGAGTTGGATAAACTGGTGCAATTGCTTACAGAAAATCCGGCGTTAAAAATAGAAATCAGCGGACATACGGATAATGTGGGCAAGCCGGCCGATAATCTTTTATTGAGTAATAACCGGGCAAAAGCGGTGGTTGATTATCTGGTTAAAAAGAATATTGTTGCTGCACGGCTAACAGTGAAAGGATTTGGTGAAACAAAGCCGGTTGCAGATAACAAAACAGAGGATGGCAGGGCGATGAACCGCCGCACTGAAATGAAAGTGACTAGCCGGTAGTCCTTTTTTATTTTTATCTTTAGACAAAGAGAATTGCATGAAACTCACAATTATTATAATTAAAGGAGAAGAATTTTATGTGGCTTCCATAAAAGAAATTCCTGCTGTGCTTACACAGGGAGTTACCATAGAAGAGGCAAGGTCCAATGTGCTGGATGCACTTCAGCTTTACCTGGAGGACATGCAACAGGAACCGGGTTATAACAATACGGTGCTGGAGGAAGACTTAAATATTGTTGCCTGATGTCTGTCAAGCGAAATGAATTTATTCAGCACCTTGCTACTCATCAATGTTACCTGCATCGTCATGGCAGCAAACAAGATATTTACCAAAACTCCCTCACAAAAAAGAAAACAACCGTTCCCCGCCATCCTAAAGTGGAAAGATTTCTTTGTGATGCTATCTGCAAACAATTGGGTATTCCGAAAATGTAATTTTTTCAATTTATATCTTCATTCGTATATTTCTTCCTGATGGCCAGTGAACTGCTATATCAACTATCATTAACACTTATTCCCAATATCGGGCCGGTACAGGCCAAAATACTGTTACAGCATTGCAACGCAGAAGAAATTTTTCATGCAAAAAAAACATATCTGGAAAAAATTGAAGGCATTGGCCCGGTTAGGGCTGCTGCCATTACTGCATTTAACAATTTTTCGGAGGCAGAAGAAGAAATAAAATTTATTGAGAAATATAAAATCAAACCACTTTTTCTTACTGATACGGCATACCCGAAGCGGCTGCTGAATTGCTACGATTCTCCCACACTTCTTTATTATAAAGGAGAGGCTGATCTGAACGCTTCAAAAATCATTGCCATCATCGGTACAAGAAGTCATACCGATTATGCCAAACAGGTTACAGAAAAATTAGTAAAGGAACTGGCACCGCAAAATGTAACCGTTGTCAGCGGTCTTGCTTTTGGGGTGGATGGCATTGCTCACAAAGCTGCTCTTAAAAATGGCTTACCCACTATTGGTGTATTGGGCCATGGTTTAGACCAGATTTATCCGGCAGAACATTCCAATCTTGCCAGGGATATGATAAAAAACAATGGTGGATTATTAACAGAGTTCCGCAGCGGGTCAAAACCCGACAAACATAATTTTCCTGCCCGCAACCGCATTGTAGCAGGAATGAGTGATGCCACCATTGTAATTGAAACGGGCATTAAAGGCGGAAGCATGATCACAGCAGAACTGGCCAATGGTTATAACAAAGATGTCTTTGCCATTCCCGGAAAAGTAACCGACAGCAAAAGCGCAGGCTCTAATTATCTCATTAAAAATAATAAAGCCATGCTGCTTACGGATGCACAGGAAATAATTGATGTGATGGGGTGGGAAGAGAAAATTAAAGGAAGCAAAGTAAGAAAAAGTCAACGGGAAATATTTATTGAACTAACCAAAGAAGAAAAAATACTGGTGGACATTCTCAAAGAAAAAGAAACAGTACACATTGATGAAATCAATATTAAAAGCGGTTTGAGCAGCAGCACCGTGGCAGCCGCCATCCTTAACTTAGAATTACAAAATGTGATGTTATCTTTACCGGGCAAATTGTACCGGCTGGCCTGATTTTCCCCGGACAGCAAAACCTCCACCTTTGTTGTCCTTATTATATAAAAATTATCTACTGTTGTATAGCCCAATGAGACTGCTGTTTAAATCAAGAATTTTACCCGTAATTGGCTGCATGATATTGTGTGCCGGGGCGACATTTTCACAGTGTACAACACCTGGTCAAACTCCCTCTACTGCTTTCCCTGTTTGTGGTACCACAGTTTTTCACCAAACAATAGTTCCGTTATGCATCAATAGTTCTAACCTGCCTGTTCCGGGTTGTGGTTCCGGTTATCCGGACAGAAATCCTTTTTATTATAAGTTTACTTGTTTTGTTTCCGGCTCTTTAGGTTTTACCATTAATCCTCTTGCCTCCAATGAGGATTATGATTGGCAACTATTTGATATTACCGGCCGAAACCCCAATGATATTTTTACAGACATTTCAATAGTTGTTGCTGCAAATTGGTCTGGTACTTATGGGTCAACTGGTGCGTCATCATCGGGGGTAAATGGTATTCAATGTGGCTCTGATCCAAATGATGGCCTTCCAACTTTTGCTCAAATGCCAAACCTGATTGCAGGTCATGAATATATTTTAATGATCAGCCATTTTACGGACACTCAAAGTGGTTATGATTTATCCTTTGGTGGTGGCACTGCCGTCATCACCGATCCAAAAATACCTGCCCTGGTAAATGTAACACCTGATTGCAACGGCCAGATGCTTACCCTGAAGCTCAATAAAAACATAAGATGCAACAGTCTTTCTGCTAACGGAAGTGAATTCAGCGTAATACCCGGCGGAATAGTTGCAACCGGAGCCAGCACCACTACCTGCTCTTCCGGTTTTGATTTTGATGAAGTAACGATTATACTTGCCGCAGCATTAACAAGTGGTACACATCAACTCGTTATTAATAATGGAAGTGA
>JANPMI010000084.1:0-4738 GCA_031422725.1 Chitinophagaceae bacterium
GTAAGCATACAGGTGCTTACCGAGTACAACGGCACTAATTCATCAAAAGAAAAAAAACCGGCGGAGTTGATGAATTTTAGATGTCCCGTCATTTTCACAACCTCTTCTACATATTCACTTTCGGCAGGCGAACCAGTGGCAATAATTACTATGTTGCTGAATGTATCCAGCAATTGCCTGGCTACTTCTGCAAAATTTTGCTGCGGCCATCTTCTTTGCGGCAGCATATCAGAAGCATTGACATTTAAAAGAACAATCGCCTCATCCTTCCATGCAGGATACAATTCCCGGATCTTCTTTTTTATATTATCTGTGGCGGCTGCCGGAACGGTTGCTCTTGCTAGTTGAATCTCCTCTGCAGAGACCGGTACGGTAGCATAAGGATTAGCAAAAAGCCCAAAGGCCTTATTAACTAATGAAATAAAGTTAACTGCAATATGTACATGAGGATTATAACGAACAGGGCGATTAACAAGATGGCCCCTGTACAGACCTTCGTCATGAAAATTAGTAAACCCTACTCTTGATCTTGCCCCGCTGAAAAAGCTTAGCAAGGCGGTAAAACGGGAAAATAATTCCAAATCAATAATGGTGGAGATTTTTTTCTTCCGGCACCAGGCCATAAAACGAAAAATATCAATAACCAGGGAACCAAAATTATCTGCATTCATTTTAAAAACATTTTCTTCCGGAACAGTTTTTAAGATCTCCAGGCTTTTATAATTCTTTTTAAAAATTGCAAAATAGAGTTCGGCGTTCCCTTCGCTTTTTAATTTCCGCATGGCAGGATCCACAATTACGGCACTACCCATCTCCGACAATTCAATAAACAGCGTACGGCTGATATCAGGTTTATTTTTTTTTGCAGAACGCAGCACATCCGATAACCAGCGAAAAGGGCTGATGAGAAAACAAACGGGAATTCCCACCCACTTGTCAATTGAACGCATCGTACTTACTTTCATAACAACTCTCTCTTTATAAAACAGGGCAAAAGTAGCCAATTCATTTTTGCACAGTACTATCACTTAATTACCGGTTTCTACGTTTACTTTTGTTTGCAAATGAATGAGAAAAAATATACCTGGCATAAAATAGCCGGCGATCTTAATGAACTTGATTTTGCCACTAATAATATTACAGTGGCAATGATTAAAGGGAAAAAAATTTGTATCGCAAAATTTAACGATGCGACTTTTGCATTTGCCTATAAATGTCCCCATGCAGGTGGTTTTTTGGCAGATGGATATATTGATCCGGTGGGCAATGTGGTTTGTCCGCTTCACCGGTATAAATACAGCTTACAAAATGGACGCAATGTAAGCGGTGAGGGCTATTACTTAAAACACTGGCCGGTAGAGATTCGGGAAGATGGAGTGTTTGTTGGGTTTGAAGAAAGTAGTGGTCTTTGGAATATTTTCCGGTAAAATAGATTGTGAATAGCTTGTTGAAAAAGCTAAAATCCCTATTTTTGCTGCCCCATAAGGGAAAAGTATTCCTCCTTAGCTCAGTTGGTTAGAGCATCTGACTGTTAATCAGAGGGTCGTTGGTTCAAGTCCAACAGGGGGAGCAGATATAAAAGTAAAAGGGTTATACTTTGATAGTATGCCCTTTTTTTATTGGGTGTACGAAACAAGTCAGGATTGAAAGTAATTTATAAATCAATGAAAATATTTTAGTTTCACGTGTGCTTGTCATATTATAGCGATTGCTTAGTTATAGCTAAGGATTTTATACCTAATGTTAATATAAACCAACGTAATGAAATCATTAGTTTTTGCTACATTTTTAATTCTTATTGTGGCAACATGTTATAGTCAATCTTATCCAAAAGAATACTATTTGCTTAAACGACAAATAGATACGTTTTTTGTCAACAAAGAGTATAAAAAAGCAGCGTTAGCTTATTCCGCCCTTTTTGAGTTGATGGGTTCAAAGTCTGATAATAATGATCGGATGATGGCTGCAGGTATGTGGGCTATTGCAAATTATCCGGATAGTGCTTATGCTCTATTAGACATAGCGGAAAGTAATGGAAGATATATAGATTTTGGATTTACGCAAGGGACAAATCTAAAATCTTTGCATAATGATAAACGCTGGAAGGATTTCGTAAATCGTATAAAGAAATTCGATCTTCCATTATTATGCACTCATGTTTTACATAATCCACCCCCAATCTCTGTCAATTATACAATTGACAGAAAAAGCAAATTATTGAAGGGCGATGGCTTTGGCACTTATCCGGATAATAAAGATTACATTCGCTCAGTTAGTACTCATTCTTACACTCTGAGAATCAGAACGGGCGAAAATGGCGAAAGCTCAAAACGATATTTAAAACTTGATCTCACCAAGCCGATAAAGTCATCAGGAGCAAAGACACAAGGAGTAATTACTGATCATTATGCGAGCTTTCACGTGTTTTATAAATTGGACACCACAATAAAACCATGGGTGGTCTATAACTTTCGAGACATGCCTATTGGGTCCACCGTTAAAAGTCCCCGTACCGAAATCTTTGTTCACATCAATGGAAATCGTCACGTGTTGCAGTTGGGATATTGGGGACTTGGAGATTGCAATGAAGAAGACGGTAAAGGAGGTCGTAATGGAGGAGCTGGAACAACCAGCGTGCAAGTAACTCGCCATTCAGAAACGTCATATACAATCGTAGCACCAAAGGGAAGCATTGGTCGTTTATGGGATGTTTCAAATCAGCCAAATACAATTGATAAAGGATTATTTAAAACGGACTTTATTGTTCATTTGCAATATCAATAAATAAATTGGAGCTGCTGCAATTGCCTGCTTCTAATAGTGACTCGTTAATTTCCATATTATTGTAATTTCTGTGAGTTTCTCGTAGCTGCATCTTTCGTCAATAAGGGGAGCAAGTCGCGGAGAAATCCACGGCTTTTTTATTTGTAAGGAGCATTTTCATACCTTTTTACTTCGACACCTGCGATTTTCCAACTTTACTGGTATATTTAAGTAACAATAATAAAATGAAACTACTATTTCTACTCGTGTTGTCAACGGTTTGTACTGTCACCATTTCAGGTCAAACGGGTATTACCTACGAAAAGCGTACTGATATTCTAAATGCCCCCAAGTGTAATGCTTCAGAGGCTTACCTGAAAAAGAAAGTAAAAGCACAGTTAGCAACATACTATAAGGATTATCCTCATATCGCCGTTGATTTTACCTCCTTCAAAGGACAAAATGGTTATAGCGACAAAGAAGATCCCCGTAGGATAGTTTATCCTTATAAGATAGAGATGCTGGTTTATTTAAAACGCAACGTTATGAAGGAAGGAAAGGAACGTACCGAATATACTATCTGGAAATATGATAGTGTATATGAATATGCGACGAAACCACGAAAGAAATGTGAGTTTTACCTGGTTCCTTCCTCTCAATCAACACGGATTAAGCAGGAAGTGTTCTGATTAGACTTGTAAAAGTGATAGGTGGTAGTTATATCTATGAAACAGTTACAATAAAAAATCTTAATAATAAATAAATTATTCAGGAGAGCTTGACTTTAAAATGTGAAATATGTTGCAACTTTCCGCAGTAAGGGGGGCTGAAAAGATTCTGAGGTATCAGAATCTTTTTTATTTATAATGAACTTCTTTAACTCGCAGTGATTTATTATAAGTTATTTTAATAATGGGCTATCGGATCAGGTGCACCATCGGGATCATTTATGGCGAAGCCGGAAGTAGTAATAGCAGAACCTTTCAGTAATAATAATCCCGCAAGGTGCGGCGCAGCCATAGATGTACCGCTCAAATACGCATACCTCCCCTGCGAAAAAGTAGATAAAATCCTGACCCCGGGAGCGGCGAAGTCCACCACATCATTACCATAATTGGAAAAACTGGCAAAGCGATCCAGGCTGTCAATAGCAGATACTGTGTAAATATTAGTTCCATTTGCATTTCCCGGCGAAAACTTATTGGCAGGTTCAGCATCATTACCAGCTGCAATAGCAATATAAATTCCTCTTGCAGCAGTATTTTGAACCTGTGCAATGAGTATAGAAGAAGTTACATCTTCCCCCAAACTCATATTAACCACATCCCCGGCTTTTGCATTTGTATTCACATATGCCAGGGCCTGAATAACAGAAGACAAATTACCCTGCCCTCCTGCATCCAGCACTCTCAAAGAAATAAGGGTAGCCCCTGATGCAACACCCAATACTCCTACCGTATTATTCTTACCGCCTATAATTCCGCTTACATGAGTACCGTGACCATTTTCATCCCTTGCCGATTCAACACCGGTAATGAATGAACGGCTTTGAGTGGCATCTACCGTAAGATCCGGATGATCAAAATCAATTCCTGTATCAATAACCCAGGCTTTTTTACCAATACCATTACCATATCCCACCCGTTGTATATTCCAGGTAATCAACCTTGGTTCTGCTACGGTGAAAGGGCTGTCCGTGTATTATCATAATAATTAGAATAACTTATACATATATCGCATTGTAATATAACGGATGTGGGCATAGAAACCTAATCAGAATTGAAACTCTAGTGAAGAAAAGGAAATAATTGAGCTATGTGGAAACCACACCATGGCAGCGTGATAGATAATAGTAATATCTTTTAAATGGTTGAAGGCGGAATCATAATTCGAACGCTATTTCATTGTTTCACTTGCTATGATGTAACGGTATAATATTAACTTACACCTCTAATCAAGCTTTTACAATTCGTAT
>JANPMI010000085.1:0-12787 GCA_031422725.1 Chitinophagaceae bacterium
CCTTTTAAACTGATGGATTTAATCGGCAATGATATAAATTATGCAGTAAGTTGTTCGGTGTATGAACAATTGAATAATCCTGAACGATTAAAACCGTCTTTTATACAGCAAGAAAAAGTAAAGGAAGGAAAGTTGGGGAAAAAATCAGGTGAGGGATATTATAACTATTAAATCTACTCCCGATAGAGCTATCGGGACAAAACATATTAAATGGTCTTAGTTACCGGCGGCACTGGTTTTCTTGGCTCTTACATCATTAAGCAATTGGTGGAAAAAGGCTATGCCGTCAGGGCCATCCGCAGAAATAAGACAGTTCCTTTTTGGATTTCTTCAACAATTTTTGATAAAGTAGAATGGATAGACGGTGATGTGCTTGACGTTGTTGCCCTGGAAGATGCAATGGAAGGTATTGACAGTGTAATTCATTCTGCTGCTGTTGTTTCATTTGTAAAGAAGGATCGAAAAAACATGTACCAGGTAAATGTAGAAGGAACCGCCAATGTAGTGAATATGGCCCTGGAAAAAAAGGTGAGGCGGTTGGTACATATCAGTTCTGTGGCAGCACTTGGGCGAACCGCCAATGGTGGCCATGTAAATGAGGAAAAAAAATGGGAAGAAAGTAAAATCAATACTCATTATGCTAAAAGCAAATACAAAGCAGAGCTGCATGTATGGCGGGGCATTGGCGAGGGATTGGAAGCGGTGATACTTAATCCTGGCACTATACTGGGCTATGGCGACTGGAACAGCAGCAGTTGTGCCATCTTCAAAAATGTATATGAAGAATTCAATTGGTACAGTTCCGGCATCAATGGATTTGTGGATGTGGAAGATGTGGCAAGAGCCGCTATACTTTTGCTGGAAACTACTATCAGTGAGCAACGCTTCATCATCAACGGCGACACCTGGTCGTTTAAAAAGTTACAGGATACGATAGCTGATGGTTTTGGGAAAAAACATCCATCCAGAGCAACAACCCCCTTTTTAATGGGTGTTGCGTGGCGTATGGAAAAAATAAAATCCCTGTTCACGGGGAAAAAACCATTGCTGACAAAAGAAAGTGCCCGGGTGGCACAAAGCCAAACCTGGTTTGAAAATAGAAAAATACTTCAGGCACTGCCGGGTTTTTCCTTTACTCCATTGGAGGAAAGCATTAAAAATGCTTGTGAAAAGTACCAGGCCACTGTAAAGGCCATGCAACGATAACGGCATTGGCTGTATCTTTAGACGGCAAACCTTTTTCTATGCAAAAATTTCGTTTTACAATCCTTTCGCTGCTTTGCGGATTTTCCTTTATCACCCATGCACAGTTTATTGTTACAGGAGTTGTGCTGGATTCTACCACCAGGGAACCATTGCTGAAAGCTTCTGTGTTTTGCCAGAACACTACCCTCGGTACCGTAACGGACAAGCAGGGAGAATTTTCCCTGTCCTTAAAATCCGGCGGCTATGATCTTATTTTCAGTTATACCGGTTACCAGACACAAACCATCCGTGTTACCGAAAATAACAAGATGGAGATATTGATGGTAAAAGAAGATAAAAGTATGGGTGAGGTATTTCTGAAAAACAGTTATGAAGTAACGGATGGTTGGGATAAATACGGAGACTTTTTTACAAAGAATTTTATCGGTGCCACTCCCAATGCAGGCCAATGTGTTTTATCAAATCCAGAAGTGCTGAAATTTTATTTTTATAAAAGAAGTAACCGGCTGAAAGTGCTGGCTACTGAGCCGTTGCAGGTAGCCAATAATGCATTGGGATATAACCTTCGTTACCAGCTTGATTCTTTTGTTTATTACTACAGCACCAACATTAATACTTACCGGGGTTATTGCCTTTATACAGAAATGGAGGGTGACGACAGTTTAAAAAAAGCATGGGCTGTAAACCGGAGCAAAGCTTATGATGGTTCCAAATTACAGTTTATGCGCAGCTATTATGACAGCACTTTACTGGAAGACGGCTGGATTGTTGATATGCTGGATGAAAAAAATGAAAAAAAATTCAATAAAGTAAAAGACGTTTACGATACACTTTATTATGGCACACTAGACAGTACGATGCAGGTTGAAATTTATTATCCAAGAAAGATAAGTGTTACTTACACTAAAAAAAGACCGGAACCCGAATACCTGAAAAAAATGAGTTTGCCTAAAAGTGTTCCTTACCCCATCTCTTATATTGATATTAAAGAGACAATAGCTATTACCCAAAATGGTTATTACTATGAGCAGAAAGACTGGATAAACCAGGGCTACTGGAGCTGGAAGAATGTGGCAGATTTATTACCGTATGATTATATGCCGGATTGATATCAGTTAATTGGTTTATTAGTTAATCAGGAAACTCCTAACTTTATGCTTCTCCCTTTTTAACCAATTAACTGATAAACTATTTAACCCTTCATTACTTTCTCCCACAACAGCGGTATTCTTTTTATCCAGACAAATTCTTTCATTTTCTCCCTGGCTTCTTCTACCGGCGAGCCAAAATAATTTTTGCCCCCGGTAATAGAATCTTTTACCCCGCTCTGGGCATATACCACCGCATCTTTACCGATGGTGAGGGTTTTGCTTACTCCCACCTGCCCCCAGAGAATCACATTGTCTTCAATAGTGGTGCCTCCTGCTATGCCCACCTGTCCGGCAAACAGGCAGTTTTTACCCACCACCGTATCATGACCGATATGAACGAGGTTATCCATCTTGGTTCCCGCCCCGATTACCGTATCATGGCTTACACCCCGGTCAATAGAACAGTTGGCCCCTATTTCCACCCCATTTTCTATCAGCACCCGGCCACAACTTGTCATTTTTTTATATTGAATATCACGGTTTGTCTTCTTATTATAATAAAAGGCATCACTGCCGATTACCGTTCCCGACTGGATTATTACATCATCACCAATATTACAATAGTCGAGTATGGTTACATTTGGATGAATGATACAATTCTTTCCGACAGATACATGATTACCAATATAAACATTCGGCATTATCACTGTCCCTTCACCAACAGAAGAAGTATCGCTTATCATTTTCATGGATGGAGAAAAGGGGCGATAAAAGTTTATAACTTTTAAATAGGCTTCAAATGGTTCATCCACTATCAGCAATGTTTTTCCTTCCGGGAAGTCAATTTTTTTATTGATGATGATAAACGTTGCCGCAGAATTGATGCAGGCAGAATAGTATTTCGGATGATCCACAAAAACCAAATCACCGGTTGAGACTTTATGTATTTCATTAATGCCGGTTACATTTTCATTTTTTTTTCCAATAATTTCAGCTCCTATAAGTTGTGCAATAGTTGTTACCGGCACTGGTTTTTCAAAAAGCATAATGATAAATTTTGTCAAAGGTAACACCCTGACAAATGGCAGATAACTGCTAAAACAAGTGATTTGCTGGTTTTATGCAGCTTTTAGCAACAAATTTTAAAAAATATTTTTGGCCCCTTTTCTTCATAATTTAGAGACTATCAATTATATATAATACATAAGCCGCAAGTATGTAATTCAAAAAAAATATATTTACATAAAAACTAAATGTATGTCAAAGCCTTTACTGGCAAGTGTTTCAAAATAAAAAACATTTGATATAATTATGAAATAGTATACTGAATAATTTTAAAAGCATTCATCAAACATTAAACCGGCAGTATTTTACTTCCGGCTTATCCACAGCTATCTTTGAAATGTTAATAAAATAGTTTGGAAATATTTTTTGGTTAAACAAAATTATTTATAATATTGTGTAGGGAATTTGGTTCCCGTACTTACTAACCCATCCATATATTATCCCTTCGCTTACTACGGAGGGATTTTTTTATGCCTGCTACTTAAAGAACAATACTGTTTAATCAGACTACTCGCATTGAAAATTGTTTGTTGAGTGTTGGATATTGATTGTTGCGCTGAGTCAAATGTTTAATACAAAATAATCAAGACTCAATATTCAACTGACCCCCGGTTTTTTAAAACTTTCATTCCTTCAATAATCAATAATTAAAAATACCTTTACATCAATCTAAAAATTAGTGCATGCTGAAATCAATGACCGGTTTTGGAAGAGCCGAAAAAAATGTAGGAGATAAAACTTTTCTCGTTGATATAAAATCACTTAACGGAAAGCAATTTGAACTGCAATTAAGATTACCGTCAATTCTAAAACCCTTTGAATTTGATATCCGCCGTATGCTTTCCGAAAAGCTTATACGGGGCAGTGTGGATTGCATGATTAGTTTGAAAGACACCGGCAGTGCCAAACCTGTTACTATTAATACTGACCTGGCGAAAGCTTATTATAAACCCCTTGCCGAGCTGTCGGCAGCTCTTAACCTGGACCCTTCCCATATTTTGAGCACTCTTGTAAAGCTTCCTGAAGTCATTACACCGAGCAGTGAAACCCTCTCAGACAAGGAATGGAGTGACTTTCAGCAAGTCCTGCAGTCAGCTATCAGCAATCTGAACACCCACCGCCTTAACGAAGGGGCCATGATGGAAAAAGACCTGCTGCTCCGTATTACTAATATCGAAAACCAACAGGCTGAAGTGGTAAAGCTGGAACCACTTCGCAAACAAAAAATAAGGGAGGGTATAACCCGTTTGCTGGAAGAGAATGTGGGGAAAGAAAATTATGACGGCAACCGGCTGGAGCAGGAACTTGTTTACTACATTGAAAAAATAGATATTACAGAAGAACAGGTACGGCTGAAGAATCATTGCGATTATTTCAAAACGCTGCTGGCAGAAAAAGAAGAATCGAAAGGAAAGAAACTTTCTTTTGTATTACAGGAAATTGGCCGTGAAATAAATACTACCGGTTCCAAAGCTTATGATTCTACCATTCAAAAAGCAGTGGTGATGATGAAGGATGAACTGGAAAAGGCGAAGGAGCAGGTGTTGAATGTTTTGTAAAGAAGCGGCGGGTTATGAGTTTTGAGTTACGAGCCATCAAAATCATAACTTCTTGATTAAATTTGTAAAAACATCTTCTTGAAAAGATTTAGGAATACTTCCCTTATTATTCTCGCAGCTTTTTGCTCGCAACTCGTAGCTATTTCTTGCACTACCATTGATCTTTACGAAAAATCAGTGAGCATTCCCGGGCATTCCTGGAAGAACAGTTACAAACCATCTTTTACCTTTACGATCAGGGATACTTCTTCACCGTATCAGCTTTTTCTCATTCTCCGGCACAATGACAAATACAGTTTCAATAATATTTACATCAATCTCACCACCCGCCAACCCGGACAAGACAGTACACAAACTGGCAAGTATGACCTTCGCCTTGCCACCAATACAGAGGGCTGGCTGGGTACCGGTATGGATGATATTTATGAACACCGCATTCCGTTAACACCGGCAGGAAATCAATTTTATTTCAGAAAACCCGGTGACTATACTTTTACTATTGAACAAATAATGCGGGAAAACCCCCTGAACAATGTACTGAATGCGGGACTTCGTATTGAGAAAAAAGAATAACTCCATCTTTGCAATATGCCTGATGCCCGTAAAAGATTACGCCGCACTACTTTCATTTACTGGATGCTGTTATTGTATATAGTAGCAGCCCTGGTATGGTGGTTTGTGTCACTGGAAAAACAAAACAAACAACTTGCCCAGCTTCAATACAAATCGATAAATGTTGAAAAAGATTCTTTGTCTCTTGCCCAATTAGCAGATAAAATTTTTGCCATTGATAAGGAGACAAAAAGAAATACCGGGAAATATCTTGCAGAAGGAATAACTTTTTTGATACTGATTTTTATAGGTGCTGCCTTCGTCTATCGTTCTGTGCGCCGGCAATTTAATATGCAGCAGCAACAGCAAAATTTTATGATGGCCGTTACTCATGAGCTGAAAACGCCTATTTCTGTTGCCCGGCTTAACCTGGAAACACTACAGAAATACAATCTTGACCCGGAGAAACAGAAAAAACTTATCCGCACGACATTAGATGAAACGGCCCGGTTAAATTTTTTAACCAATAACATCCTGATTTCTTCTCAACTGGAAGGTGCCAGTTATAAATCATCTAAAGAAGAACTTGACTTTTCTACTCTGCTGAAAGATTGCCTGCAGGATTTCAGGAATCGTTTTCCCGACAGGATATTTAAAGAAGATATAGAAGCCGACGCAGATGTAAAAGGCGATGCCCTTTTATTGCAAATGCTGATTAATAACCTGCTGGAAAATGCCATTAAATATTCTCCTAAAGAAAGCCCTGTAACGGCCATTTTAAAGAAATACCATTCCGGTGCTTCGATAAGCTCAGTAGAATTGCAGGTAAAAGATGAAGGCCCCGGTATTGCAGCTGACGAACAGAAAAAAATCTTTTCTAAATTCTACCGTATCGGCAATGAAGCCACCCGCAAAACGCAGGGTACGGGTCTTGGCCTGTACCTTTGCCGGAAGATAGCCCGGGATCATAATGGCGACATTTCGGTGACAAACAATGAACCCACCGGCAGTAATTTTGTCGTCATTTTTAAAGTCTGACGATCTCCGTCTGACCTGACTCCGAAAAGGATACTAAACAATGACCACCGAAAGAAAAAGATCAATATTACTGGTAGAAGATGAAGAGAATCTTCATGAAGCCTTAAAATTAAATCTTGAACTGGAAGGCTATGATGTAACATCAGCATTGGATGGTGCAGCCGCATTAAAAGCAGTACAAGCCGAATATTTTGACCTGATCATCATGGATGTGATGTTGCCCGAAATGGATGGCATTACCGTTACGGAAACCGTCCGTATCAGTAATAATGAAGTTCCTATCCTGATACTCAGCGCCAAAAACAGCAGTGCCGACAGGGTGCTGGGATTGAAGAAAGGGGCTGACGATTACCTGACCAAACCTTTTAACCTGGAAGAACTTTTATTACGGGTGCATAAGCTGATTGATAAAAACAAAAAGCTGCAGGATAAATCCACCGTTGGCGATACTTACACATTTGGCAGCAACACTATTGATTTCAAAGCACAGGAAGCAACGATACAGGATGATAAAAAAATTCAATTGAGCAAGAAGGAAACCATGTTGCTTAAGCTGCTGATTGAAAATAAAAACGAAGTGGTGCCGCGGGAAAAAATTTTACAATCTGTGTGGGGCTACAATGTTTATCCCACTACCCGGACGATTGATAACTTTATTCTCAACTTCCGTAAATATTTTGAAGAGGACAGCCGCAATCCAAAGTATTTTCATTCTGTGAGAGGTGTGGGATATAAATATTCAGAGTAATAATTGATTGATTTCCTCCATTAACACCTTTGCCTGCTCCAATAGTGCTTCTTTATCCCGTCCAAGAGTTGCATTAGTAAACATGCCCGTCTCACATACCTGCAGCAGGCCGTCCAGTTCTGTGAGCAGCTTTTTATCCATTCCCCTGCCTGTTAGTTCTACAAGCAGTGTATTTTTTTTCATTTCACTTCCCAACAAATTAAAATGATAATTGAAGAACTGCCAGATGGATTGCTGTAAGGAAGAGTAGAAATCTTTGTCGTCACCTTGCAGTTGATGATAAACAGGTTCCAGGGCCTGCTGGGCAGATATGGCAGGCTTCATAGCAGGTTCAACAGCCTTGTGACGGAGTTTTCTTTTTCGCAGCACAGTAATTAATACTATGCCGCCAACCAGGAAAATAATAATTACGGCTAACAGGTAATTTTTTCCGGAGGCTGCTTTTTTCAGTGGCTGTTCCGGGGTAACATTACTGATAATTTTTTCTTCGCTACTGACACTTAGCTGCACAGGAGATGCAGTAATCGTTTTGTACCCGCCGCTGTCAGTATTGAAATAGGAAAAGCTGATAGCCGGAATAAGGTAAACAGCAGCCGCAGATGACACAAAAGGATAGCGGAAAGTTCTGCTTCCTGTTAGTGGCGATGATGTTTTCTCCAATGCATCTTTTACTAATGGTTCAAACCCTTCCATGCCTTCAGGCCATTGAATAGCAGGAGCACTTAGCTGGATAAAATTTCCCTTGCCGCTCACTTTTATTTCTAAAAATCCTTCTTCATTTTTTTTCAGCTTATGTTTACTGCTAAAAGAAGAGATAGTAAAATTTCCGGCAGCCCCGTTAAAGTTTAAAGGTTTGTTTTTTTCTGGAACAGCTTTCACATTTATAAGCACTGGTTCTGTATGAATGTGAGTTTCAAAAACCTCTTTGTCTTCAGCGGGCATTTCAGTATCATTATCTCCCAGGATGCCTTCTGCTATTTCCTGTTCGGTCTTTTTTGTAACTGCACTTCTGGAAAACTCCACTTTATTTTTTATTTCCATGGCATCTACAGTAAATATGCCCGCCTGCAATGGATACAGTTGCATTTTTCTTATTGTATGCACATCAAATATTTTCCCCTTAAAATTTTCTGTGGTTACCTGTTTATCCCCGAGGCTCACCATATCAAACACAGTGAATCCATATAAGCCGGGGTTTTTGACAATATCTGATTTCGATTCAAGCCTGGAGTATAGTTTAAAAGTAGCCAGCACCGGTTCTCCCACATAACAGTTTTTTTTATCTACCGTCACTTTTACAAAAAGATTTTGCCTGATTTTTTCATACACATTTTCACCTGGTCGCAGAAAGTAATCTGAATTGGCATTTTTTTTATCAAAAAGTTTTGCAGCTTCCTGTTCCGAAATCACCCATATCATCACATCATTACTCCGGATCGTTTTTCCATTGAAGGTGGTGGTGGCACCGGGTATAATAAATTTTCCTGATCTTCCTGCTTCTAAGGTATAAACAGAATTATGCAGCGACCTTACCCCATTCACTGTTGATACTGATCCCATATAGTTGTTAGGCCCTGCCACAAACCGGAAATTGGTAAATGCCGGAGGTTTTACAAGATTGCTTTTGCCACCATCCTGCAGAATATATTGTACCTGAAAAGACTCTCCGGAAATAACAGGTTGTTGTGTTATAACAGTTTTAAAAACAACCTGCGCCTTCATGCAAAATGAAAGTAAAAGAAGAATAGTTATGATAAAGCTTTTTCTCATGTAAAATGAAGCGCTGCTTCGTACTGGCAAAAATAAAACAGGTTGGTGAATGATTCTCTTAAAATATATCAATGGATAGAATATTGTTTTAAAGGTATTGAAGACCTTAGGGTCTTGTATTTTGCTGTCGAATTTTATTGTAGCTTTATTTATAAACAACATCTATTCCGGGGGAGGATGCAAAATGAAACATACCTTAATAATATCGCTTTTTCTTATTTCGGTTTTTAGTATTTCCTATGGTCAAGGCTCCGGAATTAAGAATGATAAGTTTAATATAACTAATCCTGATAAGAAAATTGGCGGTTGCAATAACCCAAAATTCAAAGCGGCCGAGCTTGCTGCATACCAGGACTTACTCAAGGCCCGGGCGGAAGCTGCAAAAGTATTGGAGGCCGAAATAACAAATATCGAGCAGGCAAAAAAGGATCAGTTAGCAAAAGAAAATCTCAAATACCTGGCTGATCTTAAGACATGTGGAAATGACCCCCAATGCCCCGGGGCGAAAAAGGTTGATTACGATGACGGGGTTTGGATAATTCAGGCTTTTGCTAAAAGCGAACTTTTGAAAGCCCAAAACAAGGAAATCGCAGCAAAAGAAGCGGCCCAAAAAAAATATGATGAAGAAGTAATAGAGGCTGAGAGGCTATATTGTCCCTCATACCAGGCTAGCGGACAGGATGGCCCCATAGTTTATTCTGGTACGATCTGCAGCTTGGAGAAGTCCTTTACTATTACGGGCACTCATCCGATGCTGGTGTACCACTTTAATTTTGTCCCTTCCGATGGGACTTCCGGGACCTTAAGCTTTAGCGAAACAGTGGGGTCGGTCATTCTGAGTGGAGGTGGCACCTACATAATCGAAGAACTCGGTGCCGGTAAATCCCGGATTATTGCGCAGACACACACCACCGCCAAGGCTCCGGGCGGCGGCGGTTCCGGTAGCGGGCCAGCTCATATTGACCTTACTCCATTGCCTGCCAAATGTAGCGGGCAATAAAAATTGAATCAAAAATCATGGTAGAAGAACTCCCGTTCTTTAAAGATTTTTAATCTTTAGTTTTCAAACCATTACTACAGATCACCCAATTGTGGCCTTAGCAATATATCTTCCACGCAAGCCGCTGTTGAAAGCTGTGAGGCTGCATAGATCATCTTTGCAATATCATCTGCTTCCATAATCCGTTTTGATGAATTATCATAATTACCCCAAGAATCACTCATCACTGCCCCGGGATGAACAGAAGTAACTTTTATACCATGTGGTTTCATCTCTTCCCGTAAGTTCTTACTGAAGCCATACATGGCAAACTTGCTAATGCTATAAGCCCCGCCATTGCTGTAAGCATGAAGCGAAGCAATAGAACACATATTGAAAATATGGCCGGATTTATTTTGCATCATGGCAGGTAAAACAGTTCTAGTAAGATGATAAGCACTGTAAACATTGATAGCTATCTGGCTTTCCAAAAGTCCTTCTGGTTCGTTGTGTACACTGCCGGGTTCAAATAGGCCGGCATTGTTAATCAGTATATCTGGAACCGCAAATGACAAACACCAGTTGCCAAATGCAATGGCTTCTTCTTTTTTACTCAGGTCGAAAGGTTTTGCTTTAATAGTAGAGGCAGGGAATCTTGTCATTAACTCTTCCACTGTTTTATATAAAGCCACTTCGCCTCTTGAACATAAATACAAGCTGTGCCCATTGGCAGCAAATATTTCTGCGATGGCTTTGCCAATTCCTTTTGAAGCCCCGGTGATAACAACGTTCATTGAAAATTGAGTATTGAGTATTGAATATTTCCAGTTTCTTTGCAAATCTACAAACTGTAATGAAGTACAAACATCTTTTCTTCGACCTCGACCACACCCTCTGGGACTTTGAAGCCAACAGCCGCCAGACATTGGATGACCTTTATCACTCCATGAACCTCAAAGCTAAAGGAGTGAATGATTTTGATGTATTTCACAAAAATTATCTCGTACATAATGACAAGCTCTGGGACCGCTACCGCAAAGGATTTATAAAAGTAGATGAGATGAGATGGAAAAGAATGTGGCTTACCCTGCTTGATTTTAAAATTGCCGATGAACAACTGGCAAGAGAAATGGGTAATATTTTTTTAGACCTGCTACCAACCCGTAAAATTTTATTTCCTGATACCATTGAAATATTAGATTACCTCGTTGATAAGAATTACCAGCTGCATTTAATAACCAATGGATTTGAAAAAACACAGCATAGTAAACTGAAAAACTCCGGTCTTGATAGATATTTTATACAAGTCATCACTTCTGAAGGCAGCAACAGCCTGAAACCACATCAAGAAATTTTTGACTATGCCTTTAAAAAAACAGGAGCAAAACCAGAAGAAAGTATCATGATTGGCGACACAATTGATGTAGATATTCTCGGTGCTGCCAATGCCGGTATTGACCAGGTGCATGTAAATCATTTGACCAAAGAACCCATGATGGTTAATGATAAGTTACCGACTTACACAGTTTATTCGCTTAGAGAGTTAGAAAATATTTTTCTTTAGGAGACAATCGAAGTTAAAAAAAGTATTTTGATCTAAGTTCCTCCTGATCCCGCCTGAGGCGGGACGAAGGATAGGGACAGGGGTTTACCATGTCGCAATCACCGTTACTCCACCCAGTGGCTTGTCACCAATCTTTACGAGGATCTTTGCATCAAGTGGCAACAGTAAGTCAACTCTTGAACCGAATTTAATAAATCCCATTTCATCCGTTTGCTTCACCTGCTGGCCCGTTTGCAGGTAGTTGATGATTCTTTTGGCAACTGCACCTGCAATTTGTTTCACTAATATTTCTTTCCCGTCTTTACGATAGACAACAGAGTGCCTTTCATTCTCTGTAGATGATTTTGGATGCCATGCCACCAGGTATTTCCCTTTATGATACTGGCTGTACGCCACTTCACCACTTACCGGGTTACGGTTTACATGCACATTCAGCGGACTCATAAAAATGGAAACCTGCATACGGCGGTCCGTAAAATATTCATCCGCCTGCACTTCTTCTATTACCACCACTTTTCCATCGGCAGGGGCAATAATAGCATTGTCCTGAATAGTAAGTATTCTTTGGGGAATGCGAAAAAAAGAAATCATGAAAATTAACAGGCCAAATGTTCCGGTAAAAATTACCCAGCTGAGTAACGGAAAAGAAGAGCTTATAAAATAAAACGACAAAACATTGATAACACCAAAGAGAATAGTGCTGATAGCAATGGTTTTGTAGCCTTCTTTGTGGATGGTCATGTGGCAAATATAGTGAATGGTGAATAGTCAATAGTGAATGGGAAATCACTTCATGAATAACTGAATATACAACCAGACAAAAGGGGTTGCCAAGAGCAATGAATCAAACCTGTCTAGAAAACCACCATGACCGGGCATTAATGAACCGCTGTCTTTTACACCAGCCATTCGTTTCAATTTGGATTCGAGTAAATCGCCGAATGTACCGGTGACTGCTGCGATTGCCGGAATAATGAACCAATGAATTTTTCCAATTGAAAAAGAAACATCTCCCGCAATACCTTTTAGTAGTATAGAAGAAATCACAAGCCCAACTATTAAAATACAAAGTAAAATACCTCCTATCGTTCCTTCCCAGGTCTTTTTAGGTGAGATCGCTGATAAAGGGGACCGAAGATCACCAGCGACGGGCCTTCGGCCACCTTGCCCGCGTCGGCCAGTCCGGCCTGCGATGCCGCGATCTGGAACAGGCGG
>JANPMI010000086.1:0-2232 GCA_031422725.1 Chitinophagaceae bacterium
TGCCGTTTATCTGCCTGATGAGGAACTGGACTTTTTAACAGGTATTCTTGGTGCCTGCAAACTGAACCTGGCTGATGTAGCAATTGTCAACATTAATAACCATCCGGAAGCTTCTTATAAAGAACTGACCCATTTTTTTAAAAGTAAAATTGTTTTCCTGTTTGCCATTGAACCTGCTGCATTTGGTTTGCCCATGAATTTTCCTCATTACCAGTTACAGGCATTTACCGGCAATTCATTTTTATACTCCCCATCACTGAAAGAATTAGAACATGACCGTGTACAAAAAAGTAAATTATGGGTTTGTCTGAAAAGGCTCTTTAATCTCTAACCTTTTTTCATTTATTCCATATTCCAGCAGCATGAAATTGATTTTCGCCACCAATAACCAACACAAAGCAGATGAGATACGTTCCGTTGTTGGAAATGATTTGCAAATAATAACCCTCAAAGAAGCCGGGATTGATATTGACATTCCTGAACCTTACAACACTCTGGAAGAAAATGCTTCCGGGAAATCAAAAACTATTTTTGAAATGACAGCAGTCAATTGTTTTAGTGAGGATACGGGGCTGGAAGTAGCCGCTCTTAAAGGTGCTCCGGGTGTAAAAAGTGCAAGATATGCTGGTGAGAACAGGTCATTTGATGCCAACATTGAAAAGCTTTTACTTAATTTGGCGGGTAAACCAGACCGTAGTGCAAGATTCAGGACCGTTATTTCCTTGTTAACAGATGGTAAGGAAACATTGTTTGAAGGCATTTGTGAAGGCAGCATAATTGAAGAAAAAAAGGGAACTCAGGGCTTTGGATACGATCCGGTGTTTATTCCCACTGGTTCTGACAAAACCTTTGCTGAAATGAGTATGGATGAAAAGAACAAATTCAGCCACCGGAAGATAGCCACCGAAAAACTGGTAGCATTTTTGAATAACCTGTAATCAAATCACTGATTTTGACCCCCGAACGCAACCAAAATATTCCCGAAAGCGACTTAATTGTTGGATGCCTGGAAGGCAACCGCAGGATGCAGGAAGAAATGTACCGCAGGTTGTCTCCCCGCATGTATGCAGTATGCCTGCGATATGCAGGTAATGCTGAAGAGGCAGAGGACATATTACAGGAAGGTTTTATCAAGGTCTTTAAAAAGTTAGATAGTTTTCGGCGGGAAGGATCATTTGAAGGTTGGGTTCGGCGCATTTTTGTAAATACAGCTATCGAGCATTTCAGGCGCAAACGTTACCTGATGCCCGTAACGGAAAAAGAAGAAAACACTATAGAAGGAAAATATGTTTCTGTACTGGATGACCTCGCAGAAAAAGATATACTGGCACTGGTACAGGAACTGTCGCCCGGTTACCGAACCGTTTTTAACATGTATGTGGTAGAAGGATATACACACAAAGAGATTGCCGACATGCTGGGCATTAGTGAAGGAACCAGTAAGTCGCAATTGTCCAGGGCCAAAGTGATACTACAGAATATGGTGAGAACATTTATTGATAAGCAAAGAACGAAAACAAAATAATGAGCAGCGGATTACAAGATAAAATGTACCATTACGAAGTAGCTCCCCCGGCCGCTGTGTGGAATAATATTGCTGCTGAATTAGACCAGTCAGAACTATCCGATAAATATCCTTCAAGACTTTACAATATTCAAATAGCCCCACCATTGCATCTGTGGCAAAGCATTGCTGCCACTTTAGATGAAGCAACCCTGGTACAAGATTATGCGGGTAAACTTGATGATATTGCAGTAGCTCCGCCTGCTGCTATATGGGATAAAATAAAAGCTTCTCTTGATACGGAGCATGAAGCTGCCGCCATTCCTGAACACAGAAGATTTTCACCATTTTTAAAATATGCTGCCGCTGCTGCCATAATCGGATTTTTGGCCTGGGGCGGTGTTCAGTTGTTTAATAACAAATCAGGAGATACAACCGTAGCCAAAGAAGATACAAGGCAGCCGAAAGAAAATACGGAAACTGCCACAACTAATAAGACTGTGAGTATAGCCAATGAAAGCATTGCTGTAACAGATGTGGCAGCAGCACTGGAAGAAGCGAGAAATGATGCTGCACTGGAAGCCAGCAAAAAAACCTATGCAAAACTTGATGTTGTTGCAACAAATCAAAAAATTAAAAATGCGGCTGATTTTTATTTCAGTTCTCCCGAAGAAGATGATTACCAGGGTGGCGTTACAAGAGGTATTGATATTAACCAGATAATGCCG
>JANPMI010000087.1:0-5085 GCA_031422725.1 Chitinophagaceae bacterium
GGAAGGCAGTTCAGAGGAAGTAGCTGTAAGTGCTGCTACCACAGAGTTCCGGGATAAGATTATTACCAAAGTTGAGAACGGGATACTTAAGATTTATTATGAAACAAAGACCGGAGCTATTAATAAAAAGAAAGAGAGTAAAGACCTGAAAGCTTACGTATCATACAAGGCACTTGATTTGCTCCATGCAACAACAGGTGCTGAAGTGAAAATAAATGGAGTACTTAAATCTGCCAGCTTTGATATGAAAGCCAGCACAGGTGCAATAGTTGACGGTGAAGTTGACATTGCCGCATTGAAAGTAAGTCAGAGTACCGGTTCAAAAGTTACCTTGTCAGGCAAAGCTGATAAACTGGACATAGATGGGGACACGGGCAGTAAATTTAAAGGAGAGGATATGAGTACCTCAAGTTGCAGCGTTGAAGTAAGTACAGGTGCAATTGTGTCCGTAAAAGCAGAAAAAGAATTACAGGTAAAAGCCAATACTGGCGGCAGTGTAAAATATAAAGGCAATGCAACTATCCGGGAAATAAAAACAAGTACTGGCGGATCTGTAAATAAAATCTGACAAGTAAAAAATAATAAATAATGAAAAAATTATCAACTTTAATAACCGGTTTATTCATTATCGCCGGTTTGTATGGGCAACAGGTAAATGATCCCAATGCCGAGGTAAGACCGGCGAAAGAATATCACGGTATCAGTGTATCCAATGCTTTTGATGTATATCTTACTCAAAGCAATGAAGAAGCAGTTGCCGTAAGTGCTGCCGAGGCAAAACACCGGGAAAGAATAAAAGTAGAAGTAAAGGCCGGGATACTTTATATCGGTTACGATGCTGATGGTAAAATGGGTTGGGGAAATGGTAATAAAAAATTAAAAGCCTATATCTCTTTCAAACAAATTGACCAGCTGAAAATAAGCGGTGCCTGTGATGTTTTTATTGCCGGTACGTTAAAAGCAGATGTACTTAGCATCCATCAGTCGGGAGCCAGCGATTTGAAAGGAAAGCTTGATGTAAATAAACTAACGGTTGATTTGAGCGGTGCATCAGACATGACTGTTACCGGAACTGCCACGCAAATTTCAGTAGAAGCCAGCGGTGCCAGCGATTTTAAAGGTTATGACCTGGTAGCTGATATTTGTAATGTGCAAGCCAGCGGAGCCAGTGATATAAAAATTACTGTAAACAAAGAATTGTCTGCCCAGGCCAGTGGAGCCAGCGATGTAAGATATAAGGGTAATGGTGTGATAAAGGATATAAAAAGCAGCGGGTCGAGCAGTGTTTCGAAGGGATAATAATAAAGTAATAACTATAATCAATAAGAACCGGAATTGAATCTGGTTCTTTATTGTTTTTTTCGCTTTGCACTTTCATTTTTGTTTGGAAAGTAATACTCATACGGCTACCTTTGCACCGCGAAGTAGAGCAGCGGTAGCTCGTTGGGCTCATAACCCAAAGGTCGGGAGTTCGAACCTCCCCTTCGCAACAGGGAGTCCGCCAAAAGGCGGATTTTTTTATGTTTACAGTGTACGTTTTATATTGTGTTTCATACGGAAAGATATATGTTGGTTATACATCAGATCTGGAACAAAGACTGAAATCCGCCAAAAGGCGGATCTTTTTATAGGATCAGTAAAAATCTTTATATAAAATCATTTTTATTATCTATTTTGAACAGTCAAACCAATTATAAACCAAACTTTATTTATGAAAAAGCTTATCATTTTTGTCCTGTTTGCCTCCCTGTTTGCTTCTTGTAATAAAAAAGACAAGACTTGTAACCAGGACGCAGCCGGAGTGAGCGGCACCTACAAAATTACCGCAGTAACTTATAAAGCTACCGCAGGTTCTGCCGAACAGGATTATTATTCTTTTTTATTCCCCGATGCATGCGAAAGGGACGATTTGTGGATATTCAGTTCTAACGGAACTTACGTTTTTTCAGATGCAGGGGTAAAATGTGTTCCTCCCGGTGATGATAACGGAACCTGGAGCATAAATGGTAATACAATTGTATTGGATGGAGATCCTGCTACCGTTCAAAGCTTTAATTGTTCGGCATTAGTGGTAGTTGTTACTGATTTTAATAATGTAGGTGACCAGATTAAAATCACATTTGCCAGGCAATAAGTTTTTATTTCCTGATATACCGCTGCGGGACTTAATAAGTCCCGCATTTTTATTTAAAAACGCTGTTCCGGGTGGAAAGTTGGTATGTATCCGGCTTCCTTTCAAACCCGAAAGTCTCGCTGCTCTTGATTACCTTTGCAACCCTTCTAAAAATCAATGAAAGCAGGCTTTGTCAATATTTTCGGTAGGCCCAATGCGGGCAAAAGCACTCTGCTTAATGCACTTATGGGGGAGAAGCTGGCTATTGTATCACCAAAAGTGCAAACAACGAGGCACCGCATTAAAGGCATCCTTACCGAAAAAGGGTACCAAGTCATATTTTCCGATACCCCTGGCATCATCGAACCAAAATATAAGCTGCATGAAAAAATGATGCAGGCTGTAAAAGGTGCACTGGAAGATGCAGATGTGGCCATGCTGCTGGTGGATGTTAAAGAAAAATGGGATGAATGCGATGCCATATTTACTGCATTGAGATTAAAAGTACCGGCAGTTGTGGTGCTGAATAAGATAGACCTGGTGAGTGAATCAACAATAAAAGAAGCCATTGATTTCTTTTCGGCGAAATCTTATTGTAAGAAAGTAATTACCATTTCGGCTCTATCGGGAATCAATAAGAAAAAATTGGTGAATACTTTTCTCGAATTTTTACCGGAAGGTGAACCTTTTTATGATGGAGATGATATTACAGACCTCAACACCCGTTTCTTTGTCAGTGAGATAATCAGGGAAAAAATTTATGAACTGGCACAGGATGAAATACCGTATCACACTGCGGTGCTGATAAGAGAATACCAGGAGAAAACAACCCTAGTGAAAATTGTTGCTGATATTATTGTTCACCGGGAAACACAAAAGGCTATCCTGATTGGTGATAAAGGCTCGATGATAAAAAAAATAGGAACAGAAGCAAGAAAAGATATAGAAGCATTTATACAGAACAAAATATTTTTGGAATTATTTGTAAAAGTGAAACCAAAGTGGAGAGAGAATGAGATGCAGTTGAGAGAATATGGGTATTAAAAACCCCTCTGTCTCTCTAAAGGAAGGACTTAGGCTTTTTATCTTTAAAGTAGCAGGAAGTTTGAAAGTATAGAAGAAATAGCATTTATAACAATTTCGAATTTTGTGAATAGTGAAAAAGATAAGGTGAGCACATTATTCGGAGTCTAAAAGTCCCTTTAGGGATTTAGGGTATGAGTTTTACAGTAGCAATAGTTGGTCGTCCTAATGTAGGGAAAAGTACACTCTTTAATCGTTTGCTGGAGCAACGCAAAGCCATAGTGGATGATGTAAGCGGTGTGACCCGTGACCGCCAGTATGGTATTACCGATTGGAATGGCAAGACGTACAATGTTATTGATACCGGCGGTTTTGTGGCAGGCAGTGACGATATGTTTGAAAAAGAAATTGCCAAACAGGTATTAGTGGCAGTGGAGGAGGCCAATGCAATTATTTTTATGGTGGATGCCGCTACCGGAATAACTAACCTGGATGACGCTATGGCCAGCATATTGCGTAAAAGCACCAAGCCTGTTTTTCTTACCGTAAACAAAGTAGATAGTAACGAAAGATTGATGGAGGCATCAGAGTTCTACAGCATGGGGTTTGAACATATATTCTTTATTGCAGCAGCAAGCGGAAGTGGTACCGGGGAATTATTAGATGCCGTTGCAGATTTGATCACCGATGATGCATCAGAAGAAACTAAAGAAATTGATGCATTGCCAAAGTTTGCTATTATTGGACAGCCAAACACCGGGAAATCCTCGCTGCTGAATGCACTGATAGGCGAGGAGAGAACTATAGTAAGTGATATTGCCGGCACCACCCGTGATACTATTCATACTCACTATAATCTCTTTCAAAAGGAATTCGTATTAATTGATACAGCAGGTATTCGCCGCAAGGCCAAAGTGCATGAAGATTTGGAATTTTATTCTGTTATCCGTGCTATAAAAGCTGTAGATGAAGCTGATGTTTGTTTGTTGATGCTGGATGCAGAAAAAGGCATTACCGCACAGGACCTCAATATCTTCAGCCTGGCAGTTAAAAAAGGGAAAGGCATTGTAGTATTGGTGAATAAATGGGATTTAGTGAGCAAAGAAACCAATACAGCGAAAGAATATGAGGCGGAGCTAAAGAAAAAATTTGCTCCTTTTAGCGATGTACCTATCCTGTTTATTTCGGCTAAAGAAAAGACAAGGATATTTAAGGCTATTGAGATAGCCCTGGAGATATATGATAACCGCCAGCGGAAGATACCAACTTCGCAGTTGAATGATATTATGCTGAAAGCCATTCAGTCCTATCAGCCGCCGGTAGTGCGGGGTAATGCTATCAAGATAAAATTCATTACTCAGTTGCCAACCGCCGGTCCTTCTTTTGCATTTTTTTGCAACTTCCCGGATGATATTAAACAGCCGTATAAAAATTACCTGGAAAATCAATTGAGGTTAAATTTTAGTCTTACAGGAATTCCTGTAAGAATTTTTTTCAGACAGAAATAGTAAACTGATTTCATCATGGGAGCCAGGCAGTCAATGATTGACTTATCTGACGGTTGGGATAATATGATTATAGACGTATTAGAATGAGTTTATATCACAAAGTAGTAGAATTACTATGAAATAATATTTTTCCATGATTACTTGCAATATCAGCATACAATTTTTACTTTGTCAATCCGAACTTTCCCACGACAATAGTCGCCACGAAATCTACTCCTTTCTGAATACCTGAATTTTATTGCATCGTTTTTTTATAAAAAACGAAAAACTGATTAGTGTCAGTTGCAAAATCCGTAATGTCCACGTTGAACTGCCACCACCTGCTTACCAAACAACTGTTTAATATGAAACTGGCTACATTATCTGCCTTATTGCTGATTAACTATTCAGTCACAGCACAATTATCAATTGACCCTCCTGCACCACGGGTTGCTTCCTTGC
>JANPMI010000088.1:0-2199 GCA_031422725.1 Chitinophagaceae bacterium
CGTTGCCTCTTGAGGCAATGCTTACAGAACCGCTTTCCTGCTGGCCGCTGTATACATTGTATGGAAAATCATTATCGGCACTTACATGATAGAACTGGGCGGTGGGTTGGTTGTACCAGCTTGAAAAACTTTCGCCGCCATTCACCGTGATCACTGCACCCTGGTCGCTGGCAATCAACATGATATTGGAGTTATCGGGATTGATCCAGATGCGGTGGTAATCATCTCCGCCCGGTGCTCCCCGAAATGCTGCCCATGTTTTTCCGCCATCCATACTTTTCCAGGTAACTACATTGGCGCTGTAAACAATATCTGCATTTTTAGGATCCACTTTTACTTCTGCAAAATCACTTCCCCTTCCCCAATAACGTTCATCCCCATTTATGTTTGTCCAGGTTTCACCTGCATCATCGCTGCGGTAAATGCCGCCATAGTTTCCTGCATCAACAGTTGCATATAATCTGTTGCTGTTTGATGGCGCAATGCAGAAACCAATTCTTCCCAAACCTTGTTCTGTGGTAGGCAATCCTGTAGTCAATTTTTTCCAGGTAGTGCCACCATCGGTACTTTTAAACAGGCCGCTTTCCTTTCCGTTCCAGGCACCGTTTTCCCAGGGCCCCTGTCTTCCTGCCCACATATCTGCATAAATAATATTGCTGTTATTGGGGTCGATGGTAACCTGTATGGCACCGGTATTTTCGTCTTTATATAAAACACGTTCCCATGTTTTTCCGCCATCTGTTGTTCTGTACACACCCCGTTCTTCATTGGGACCGTAAGGATGGCCCAGTGCTGCAGCAAAAACACGGTTCTCGTTTTTGGGGTCAATGGCCAGGCCACCTATTTGCTGTGCTTCTTTCAATCCGGTGTTGACCCATGTCTTGCCACCATCGGTTGATTTGTAAATGCCATCACCCACGCTCAGGTCTGGCCGCTGCAGGCCTTCGCCGCTACCCACATAAATGGTATTTGGGTTTGAAGGAGAGACTACAATATCACCAATACTGCCGGTGGGTTGGTCATCAAAAATGGGTTTCCAGGTGCGGCCAAAATCGGTGGTCTTCCACACACCACCATTGTTTACGCCAATGTAAAACACATTGGGTTGCGACGGAACACCCACGGCGCCAACGGTTCTTCCGCCACGGTGAGGACCAATGCAACGCCACTGCATGGCATTAAAATATTTTGCATCAAAATTTTGTGCAAGGGAACTGAAAGATTGCAACAGGATGATTGCAATAAAGAATTGTTTGAATTGTATTGATCTCATAACTGTTGGTATTAGGTATCTGAAATTACAAATAAAGCAACACAAAGTGCAGAAACATCTTTGTGCTCACTGTGATCAACTTTGTGTTCTTTGTGGTAAAAATATAAACCACAAAGAACACCAGGAAATACAGCACAAAGGACACAAAGTATTTACATCAAATGCATAATAACAGGTTGCAGCAGCCAGCAAAACAGGGTAATTAAAATAATGCAGATGATGTTGAGCACAAAGCCAGCTTTGATCATGTCTTTCATTTTAATATGGCCGCTGGCAAAAACAATGGCATTAGGTGGTGTGCCCATCGGCAACATACTGGCGCAACTGGCTCCCAGCGTCATGGGGATGCCTAATAAAAGCGGGTCCATATGCAGGGCAACGGCTACAGATGAAATAACCGGAGCCATTACGATCACCTGTGCTACATTGCTCATCACTTCGCTTAAAAAAACAGAGATAGTTGTTACAATGAGGATCATCAGGAAAATATTATAAGTAGCGTACGAAGCAATATAAGTGCCCAGCTGGTCCATCAGCTTTACATCTTCCAAAGCCTTTGCCAGTGCAATGCCACCGCCAAACAACAATAAAATACCCCATGCCATTTTTCCGGTATCGGGCCAGTCGAGCAGGCGCTCTTCCCTGGCTGTTTTTTTATTACCGGATGGTATGATGAATAAAGCAATGGCACCCATCATGGCAATGATGGTATCATCCAGCACAAGCATCTTTTGAATGCTGTTAGTAATGTCTTTGGTGATCCATAAAAAAACAGTACCCACAAAAACAAACAGTACTCTTTTTTCGGGTGCCGATAATTTGCCCAACGCTTTTAATTCGGCTTTAATAAAACTCTTTCCTTCAATACTGTGTTTTATTTTATTGGGGAAAAGAAATTTTACCATTACCCAATAGAGCATGAACAG
>JANPMI010000089.1:0-13882 GCA_031422725.1 Chitinophagaceae bacterium
GCGGTTACAGGTTCCCCGGCTTATGATTATAACCAGGCCATCCGCAGCCAGGCCATTGCCCGCAATCTTCCCGAAATGGAAAAAAGGATTAAAGAACTGGAAGCATTGGTGAAACAATTGCTGGCAGAAAAAATAGCTTAATCATCATCTCCATGAAAATCTGCGGTTTCACTTTTGTGCGGAATGCGGTAAAATATGATTACCCGGTAGTGCAATCCATCACTTCTATACTTCCTGTTGTTGAGGAATTTATTGTAAGTGTGGGTAAGTGCGATGATGGAACACTGGAACTTATTGAATCTATCGGCTCTCCAAAAATTAAAATTGTTCATTCGGTATGGGATGACTCTTTGAAAAAAGGTGGCAGGGTACTGGCAGCCGAAACAGATAAAGCCCTGGCGCAGGTGCCTGCCCAATATGACTGGGCTTTTTATCTGCAGGCAGATGAAGTAGTGCATGAAAAAGATGTAGAAAAAATCGTCAGCGCTGCAAAGCAATATACAGATGATAAAAGAGTAGAGGGTTTCCTTTTTGATTATATACATTTCTACGGCACTTATGATTATACCGGTGATTCACGGCGCTGGTATGGACATGAAATAAGGCTGATCCGGAATACAGGTAATGTTTCTTCTTACCTGGATGCACAGGGCTTCCGCACCAAACAAAATAAAAAGCTGGCGGTAAAAAGTATTGATGCCAAAATCTATCATTACGGATGGGTACGTCATCCGCATAAGCAATTGGAAAAATTAAGTAATTTCTACAGCCTCTGGAGCGGCGAAAAATATTCGGCTCCTGTTCTTGCAGAGGAGCAGCAGTTTGATTTTTTAAATGATGTTGATTCGCTGGCCTTTTTTTCAGGCACTCATCCAGCAGTGATGCAAAAAAGGATTGCTGAAAAAAACTGGCAGGTTAATTTTGATGTCCGCAGAAAAAAATTTTCTTTTAAAGATCACCTGCTTTACCGGATTGAAAAGCTGACCGGTAAGCGACTGTTTGATTACAGGAACTACCGCATAATCTGACAGGCATTCACCAATTTTCAGCCTAAATCCTATCTTTGCCGCATGATTTCTTCCGCAAAAAATAAGCCTTATATTGCTGATAATATGACCGCTAATTTCAATCCTGATAAACAGCACACACTAAAGTCAGCTGTTGGTATTTCAGGTACCGGACTTCATACCGGCGTTATGGCCGATCTGACGCTGAAACCAGCCAGCCCTGGTTTTGGCTACCAATTTCAGCGGATTGATTTACCCAACCAGCCTGTTATCAAAGCCGATTGTGATTTGGTTACCGATGTTAGCAGGGGTACTACCCTGGAAGCCAATGGTGCAAAAGTGAGTACCGTTGAACATGTGCTGGCTGCATTAGTAGGTATGGGAGTAGATAATTGTCTTATTGAAATAAATGGCCCGGAAATGCCCATCATGGATGGAAGTTCTCAACCCTTTGTTGAATTAATTGAAGAAGCCGGCGTAGTGGAGCAGGATGCAGCCAAAGTATGGTACAGTATTGATGAAAATATTTATCATTATGATGAAGAAAAAAGAGTGGAAATGGTGGCCATGCCTGCCATGGAATACCAGGTTACTACACTAATTGATTTTAACTCACCGGTACTCGGTACACAACATGCCGGCCTCAAACATATCAAAGATTTTAAAAAAGAGATAGCACCCTGCCGCACTTTTTGTTTTTTACATGAATTGGAAATGCTGCTCGACAATAATCTGATTAAAGGCGGTGATGTGAACAATGCCATTGTAATCGTTGACAAACCGGTGGATGAAAAAGAAATGGCAAGATTAAAAACTATTTTCAGAAAAGATAAAATTGAGGTAAAAAGCGAAGGTTATCTCAATAACCTTGAACTCCGTTTTCCTAATGAGCCTGCCCGCCACAAATTACTGGATGTAATAGGTGATCTTGCTTTAATTGGCTATCCTATAAAAGGCCGTGTTATTGCTAACCGCCCGGGGCACAGCAGCAATGTAGAATTTGCAAAAAAAATAAAACAGTACATCAAAAAAAATAAACACACTAAAGGCATCCCGGTGTATGATCCCAATCAGCCACCGGTGTATGACCACACTTTTATCGAAAAAAGATTACCGCACCGCTACCCTTTTGCTTTAGTAGATAAAATCATTGAATTAAGCGATACCCATATTGTTGGTATAAAAAATGTGACTTTTAATGAATGGTTCTTCCAGGGTCATTTTCCGGGCAACCCTGTAATGCCGGGTGTATTGCAGATAGAAGCATTGGCCCAATGTGGTGGTATTCTCGCCATTAATATGAGTGGTGAAGGTCAATACGATACCTATTTTCTTAAAATAGACAATTGCAAGTTCAAGCAGATGGTAAAACCGGGTGATACCTTGATTCTTAAAATGGAATTATCAACCCCCATCCGCCGGGGTATCTGCGAAATGAAGGGTACCACTTATGTTGGTAATAAGGTTTGCGCCGAAGCTGACCTGGTGGCGCAGATAGTGAAGAGATAAAGTAGGTTGAGATCAAAATTTTTTTTCAAAAAAGGAATTTTTTCTGTTACAACTATCTATTCCCGGAAGTCTTAAGCCATCCCCATTTTTTTAACTGCAAAACAACGAAAACAGGGTAAAAAAGATCGCTGAAATCAGGGTCAGGAGGCCTTATTTTCGTACATTTGTCAGTACTTAATTTTTCATTTCTAACGACAGTTTTTTACCATTTTTATGACCACAGAAGCTAAAGAAAAAGCAGCCGCTATATCGGCCGGTTACAGTGCCGATAGTATCCAGGTATTAGAAGGTTTGGAAGCCGTTCGTAAACGTCCGGCAATGTACATTGGTGACATCGGTGTAAAAGGCCTGCATCACTTAGTGTATGAAGTAGTAGATAACTCTATTGACGAAGCATTAGCAGGATACTGCAAAAACATTTTTGTAACCATACATGAAGACAATTCTATTTCTGTAGAAGATGATGGCCGTGGTATCCCTACGGCGATGCATACCAAAGAAAAACGTTCTGCATTAGAAGTGGTAATGACGGTGCTGCATGCCGGTGGTAAATTTGATAAGGGCTCTTACAAAGTATCCGGTGGTTTACATGGTGTTGGTGTAAGCTGTGTAAATGCATTAAGCAAATTGCTGCTGGTAACCGTAAACAGGGATGGAAAAATATTTGAACAGGAATACAAAATTGGTGTGCCACAATATGCCGTCAGAGAAACCGGCACCAGTGATAAAACAGGCACCAAGGTTCATTTCTGGCCCGATGATTCCATCTTCATTACTTTAGTCTATAATAAAGATATTCTCGAAGGCCGCCTCCGTGAGTTATCCTACCTTAATCGTGGTGTCCGTATCGTTCTTACCGATCTGAGAGAAAAAGAAGAAAACGGCGATAATTACACCAATGTGTTTTACAGCGAAGGTGGTATAGTTGAATTTGTAGAAATGCTTGATGCCAGTGCAGGACGCAATGCACTTATACCAAAAGTGATTTATGTAGAAGGCAAAGATGATAATACCAATGTAGTGGTGGAAGTGGCATTGTGTTACAATGACAGTTACAATGAACATATCTATTCCTACGTCAATAATATCAACACCATTGAAGGAGGAACCCATGTATCGGGTTTCCGCCGTGCATTAACAAGAGTTTTCAAAAGCTATGGCGACAAAAATGGTTTGTTTGAAAAAGCTAAAGTGGAAATTGAAGGAGATGATTTCCGGGAGGGTTTAAGTGCTATCATTTCAGTAAAAGTTCCGGAACCACAATTTGAAGGACAGACAAAAACGAAACTGGGAAACAATGAAGTAATGGGTGTGGTTGATTCTACCGTTTCAAAAGTATTGGAAGCTTACCTGGAAGAAAATCCAAGGGAAGCTAAAAATATAGTTTCAAAAGTAATACTGGCAGCACAGGCAAGAGCTGCGGCAAGAAAAGCAAGAGAACTTGTTCAACGCAAATCAGTATTAAGTGGTGGTGGCTTACCCGGCAAACTGGCTGATTGTTCAGACAGGGACCCCAATCGTTGTGAGTTATACCTTGTAGAAGGAGACTCAGCAGGAGGTACTGCCAAGCAGGGAAGAAATAGAAGTTTCCAGGCTATTCTACCACTGCGGGGTAAAATTCTGAACGTAGAAAAAGCGATGGAACATAAGATCTACGACAATGAAGAGATAAGAAATATGTTTACGGCACTTGGCGTAAAGATGGGAACACCGGAAGATCCCAAAGCACTTGACCTTAGTAAGCTTCGTTATCATAAACTCATCATCATGACGGATGCTGACGTGGATGGCAGTCATATTGCCACCCTGATCTTAACTTTTATCTACCGCTACATGACTGAAATGGTGAGGCAGGGTTATGTCTATATTGCCCAACCGCCTTTATACCTCATTAAAAAAGGGAAAGAACAGGCCTATGCGTACAATGAAACGCAGAGAAAATCTTTGATAGAAAAAATTGGCGGCGGCAAAGATGATTCAGTAAATATTCAGCGGTATAAAGGGCTTGGTGAAATGAATGCTGACCAGCTTTGGGACACTACGATGAATCCTGATACAAGAACTTTAAAACAGGTAACCATTGAAAGTGCAGCCGAGGCTGACCGTATTTTCAGTATGCTTATGGGGGATGAAGTAGCCCCAAGAAGGGAGTTTATTGAGAGCCATGCGAAATATGCTAAATTGGATATTTAGACTATAAACTATTTAAAATAAACAACTTAGCCCCTGATTACAGGGGCTTTTTTATGCCTGTTTTCAAATTTCCCCCTTTAAAACCGGCCAGAATGCTTAATTTCAAGGATTACTAACTCAAAAACTATTGATCATGTCTGATGTAAAAATCACAGCGTATAACGTAAAAACTAAAGAAAAAGGTGTTGAAATGTTTGATGCTGTTATCACAAAGACAGCTAAAGGCGCCTACATGGCCCAGGGCAATGACGGAAAAGGCAACAAGCTTACTACCCTGATGGGAGGAGAAAAAGCTCTTGCAGCTATAAAAGCCGGCATAGCCAAACAGGGCTGGGAATAGAAACTGATTTTAGAACATATACCCTTCTGCTTTACACAGAAGGGTTTTTTTATTGCTTAATTAACCGGAAGGTTTGTTTTTTCAAACCACCTGAAGCTTCCAGTAAATACATTCCGGAAGCAAAGACTTTATCCTGTATATCCACCGTCAATTTTTGTAAGAACCCGGTTGCTACAGAGGAATATACTTTTACTGTTTTACCATTTGCATCATAAATTTTTACCGATACAGTTTCTCCTTCGGTAAACTGATAAACGAGGTTAAAAATTCCTGCGGAAGGATTAGGATATACCTGCCAGGTCAAATCGCTGGTAAAAACAACAGGTCTTATAGGTGAATAGCTGAAGCTGCCATCATTGACAATCATCTTCAGCCGGTAATACCGCATCCCTGTTTTATTATTTTCGAGGTCAGTAAAACTATACTGCTGTTCTGCAGTTGAATTTCCCTGGCTGTTTACCTCCCCGATTTTGATAAAGTTGTTTTGTTGATATTCAATATTTCCCCGGGCCACTTCAATTTCAAAGCGGTTAACATTCATCTCAGAGCCGGTGATCCATTCTGCCAGTACGTCGTTATTATTTTTCCTCTTCGCAGAAAAACTGATGAGCTCCAGTGGCAGCGGAGTATTATTGTCCATACCCCCATTACTCAGCCAGAATTCAGAAAAGTCTTTTACTTTAAATTCTGCGTAATAGCCTTTGTCAAACGGAACTATTTTGGTCTTACCTGAATTAATAAATATATAATTCCCGGGTACATTATCAGAGAGAGTACCATTTTCACGGCTATCTACTGCGTCGCTGTATTTTGTTACACCCAGTTCATAAGCCATGGATGGCTTAAAACAATAGGAACAGCCGGTAGCATTAATTAATGCTTCGGTTTCTGTATCCAGAAAATAAAAACGAACGATGGCAGAATCAGTAAGATTCACCGTAGCTGGTTTAATAGTAATGTTCCTGTTATGATAAAATTGCAGGCTGCTAATCCGAACCGTGCCGGTATGAATGTAAACCTGGCCATCTGTACTACCCATTGACTGTACTGGAGAACTTACCGATGCCACCAGTTTGCCGGCAGATATAAAATCAACCCAGCCTGCTCCACCTGTAATGGTTTGAGTAACCGATGCACCCATCGTTGGCCCATCATAAATACCATTTGAATTATTATAAATATGAATATCATCAATGGCTACACCATCCCTGTTGACAGCAGCATCAGTTGTCAGAACAAACCGAAAACGTAATTGGGTTAACTGACTAAGAGGTTCCGGAATAACTGCTAATGACAATGGTATGGTAGCCACATGCCACCTGTTATAATTTTGTACACTCCAGAGATTATTACCCGTGTGTGCCTTGTTGTACCAATTGGTTCCCTGACCGGTGGCCCCAAGTCTTGCCCATATTTTCCCATCAACTGAATACTCTACGTAAACACCATCACATAAAGACCCACCACAATCTTCAAGGTCCAGTGCCAGGCTAAAACTTAATGTCGGGCTTGTTATGGTTGAAATATCATAACAGGGAGAATATAAATAAGATTTTTCAAAATCGTTATAGTTACCCGCCACCCTTGTTTTCCATGCTTTGCTGCCACTGGCTGCTCTTTTAATGGTGTAGGATGCCGGCGTACCATATTCCCAGGAACTATTTTTTCCTCCGCTGTACCAAGTACCATTGTTAGTTTCAAAATTTTGCAAATGTGGAGTTGTGTTTGTAACCACTATAAGTGGGGTATTAACTAAACTCACACTCATTGTATCATTATCATAATAAGTATCTGACGGGTAATCCACCTCCGCCTCTATAAGATATGAACCTGGTAAAAGCAAGTTTGCTCCTGTTGAAAAACTATATTGAGTTGTGCTGTTAGCTCCAATTCCGGAAATAATTGTTTCATTTACCCATGCTCCGCCATTAACTCTGTAGCGAACCGGAATTCCCGGTGCTGCAGGAATAGCACTGTTGGAACTGTTACGGATAGTTATTTTCACTGGTGTAACAGCACTGAGATTGCAGCTATTGACAATTGGCGTATCAATACTTAACAACTGCAAATCACTTGTCACTTTATACAACCTGATATCATCAAATGTATAACCGGCACCGCCATCATTATCTGCGGCCTGGTGCTGTCCGTACTGTCCCCAACGAAGCTGGAAGCTTGGAGTAAAAATTTGCAGAGGAGCAGCAGCCAGTATATCACTTACTTCTATACTTGGTGTCAGTTTAAAGGAGCCATCCATGGGATTTTGATTAGCAAATAAATCATACGCTTCTTTCCAGTTGTCTGCATCACTTCCCCTGATCCATACTTTATTGGCCACATTACTACTCTGACCATGATTTTTATACCGGAAATCCATTCTTATCTCATCCGTAGCAGGATTATAGCCGGTAAAATCAATATTAAAAGTTCCGGTGAGGGAATCTGTATTACCATTATTATAACGGTCTGCATCCAGCGTCAAAGCCCTGTTGCCGGAGTAGGCTATTCCGGTATTGATGAAAGTTCTTATTCTTCCATAAACAGTACTGTTTACAAAATCATATTTATCTAAGTTTTGCAATCCAATTTGCGGGGTGGTAAATGACTGCACCGGTGCAGCATCCATATTATCAGTAAAGGGTAATGGTAATAGTGGGTTATCTAATTGTTTGTAGGTATTTGTTAGTGAATTATTCTGAAGAACAGGATCAACAACGGCAAGTGGTGTAGCAGTAATCTGCAGATTGTATGTGCCGATAGCAGAAAGATTGATATTATTCAATGCGTTAAATGTATGAACATAGGTACTACCACCAGGAATACCCGGATTTAAAATGACCTCTGTAGCTGTGGCTGGTAATGGTCCCGACAAAGTATAGCTTACCTCTATATTGCCGGTAGTAGCAATATCATCAAGGTTTTTAATCCGGATAGTTACCGGCACACTTGCACCCAATGCAGTGGAAGTAAGCAATCTGCCAGATTTAAGCGGCGACAGTATTGAATCAACTTTTATATCATTATCAGAAATACTGCCAGTACATGTTCCGGTATCTGGCTTTCTTGAAATAGCTAATGCTCTTCTGCCGGGGCTATTGGTTGTTCCTATTAACGGTCTTACACTTACCCAATACACCGAATCTTTTGATAAACCGCTGAACGTATAAGTAAAAGTGCTATTGGAAACAGTAGCAACGGTAACCATTTCGCTGCCCTGCAGCATCATTACTTCATAAAAAGTGGCACCGGGTATATTATTCCAGTCTATGGATATATAACCTTCACATTGTGTTGCTGATAAACTAACAACTGTCGTATCACAAATTGTAAACGGAAGCGTTGTGCTGGAAAGGCCTGTACCATTGCGGGTGATGCGAACCTGGGCCTGGTCTGTGGCTACCTGGGGAACTGTAAACCATTCACTTGGATTGGGAGTAAAATAAAAATATTCTCTCCGATGCGCTTCAATATTATTTTTCAGCAAGGTCCAGCTATCACCGCTGTTAATTCTATACTCCAATGTAAAAGTATTTTCGGGATTACCGTAAGAGTCCCACCTGATTATCATTTTTTCTCCATGCAAATAAGATTCGCCGCCGATGGGTGTTACCAGCCGGGTTTCGAGCGGTACAAAATCATAAACAATAAAATATTCCTGGGAAGGGTTTTGGGTAATATTGGTTGGTTTGATACGAATCGTATAATTTCCTGCTACAGGATCTTTGATTACCACCTGTTCAATGTTATTGATATTATCTACTTTATTGGTTGCCTGGTTTTTTATACTGCCTGCCGCTGTATCAAGTGATAATGGCAGGATGGTGGATGAGGGAGGTGGTGTCGCCACTTCGAGGTCAAGATCATTTATCAGTGTTTGGGGGGCCAGTACAGAAGCAGCCGGGTCGTTCCAGTAAAGCATAACTTTTAACTCAGCAAGACCTGCCGGTACAGCTACATTAATTGTTTGGGGAGGGCCGGGTGAAATGTTTCCGGTGACAAAACGATTGTTTTCAAGAATATCAACAGCCCGCCAAAAATTAGCTACGCCAAATCCATGTGTATAATCCGGGCCGGGGTTCCCCCAATCATCGGCGCTATTACAAACCAGTGCTTTCATCAAACCATTTTTAGGATTACCACCGCCGTTTATCGGCATTGCCCTGAACTTTTCGTACAACAAGGCTAATCCACCTGCCATAGCAGGAGAGGCCATGCTTGTTCCGGTAGTTATCCAGTAAAAATCAAATGGCGGAGGAGCTGTTGATGTAATAAAAGTTCCAACCGCAACAACTTCTGGTTTTATACGACCATCACGAACCGGTCCCCGGCTTGATTGTTCAAATATCCTTCCCTCCCGGGGTCTGAAATTTCCTACCGTAATAACGTTCTTGGCGGATTGATATCCACCTAATATGGTTCTAAAACTATCGGGCATTGGCGCACATACTAAATAGCCGCTATTACCTCCGGCAAATACGGTTTGCAAATGGGGAAGCGTAACAGCCTGCTGATCCAATATCCGGGAGTATAAATCATATACACCAAAAGTGGCACACTCCGATACGTTGTTGCCATAAGAATTATTGGTAATAACCATACCATGATCCGTTACATAAGCTGGTGCATTGGTAAGAATATTTGAAAATATCTGGGATATAATAGTAGACTTCGGCGCAAATCCGGTTCGTAATTCATTGCGGATGCCAGCACCCCCTGCAATACCGGTGACATGTGTGCCATGATAACTGTAGCCTCCGGCTGCCCGGCTGATCAACCGGTTTGTAAAATCTATATGGTACTGGGGATCTCCATTATCTCCAATACCGATCACCACGCCGCTGCCTTTGAGATTTTTTCCACCAACACTCAGCGGAGCACCAAGAATCGAAGCTCTTACCCCATCACGACCCCAATTTGTCCATTCAGCACTCAATGGCTTATCTTCTCCGGGCACCGCTTGTACATATTCTACAAAAGGCAATAAAGCCAATTCCCCCAATCGTTGAACAGCTACACGCAATGCGATGATGCGGTTGTCTTTGTAAACAGTGGAAGTAATATCAAAGTTTTGATTCCTCAGTTCTTTCTGTACCGTTTCAAATAAAAAAGATTTCGGAAAACTGATCCATACATCAACAGTGCCTGCCACTTTTACAGCATGTGCAGGGAAATTGCCGGTAAATAGTTCCGGTTGCATCTTCTGTTGCGCAGAAAGTTCAATCACCGCCTTTGCTTTCACTTGTGCTAATAGTGACGCATTTAAAGAACCAGTAATAGTTACTGTGTATGCATTGTTGGGAATATAGTCAAGCAATTCAATTCCCTGCTCTTTCAATTGCTGTTTTGTTGCTTCTGACGGAATTTGTTCAAACTGTATGATAGCAAAAGTTTTCTCTCCGGTTCTTACAGCATTGCGGTTAAACTGAGTCAATCTTTCCGCAGTAATATTTTTTTCGGGAATAACTGTTCCGGATTTTAGCAATAAATCATACCGGGAATCAACCTCCCGTTGAGACGGGACAAGTTGTGCCAGCGAAGAAAAACTGACAAGCAGGAAAAGTGTTATCAGGGGAATTGGATTGGATCTCATAGCGACAGCGGCTGTTAATAGCTTTAAAATTAGTACAAATACCTGAGAAAAGCCAATACTGTAGAGGATTTGACAGAGATACGTAAAAGCTCTTAAATAGGGATTGCCGTGTTCGAAAAACAATAAGCATGCATGGCTTTTAAAAAGTGATACATCTCCTCCATGCTTTTCATATCATTGGCAATCAGCATAAATAATCTGCCGGTCTGTTTCAGTTTCGCCTTGTTGGTTTCTGTTTGCAGAAACTGAATTATTTTTTGAAAAGTACCAGATTCAAAATAAGGAGAGTCGGGCCGGTTAATAAAGAAGCAGCGGAGTGTGCTGTCTTTTAATGACATTTTTTCAAAGCCAAGACCAACAGCCAGCTTACGGCAACGAACAGTGATGAACAAATCTTCCACCTGTTGTGGTAAAGTGCCGAACCGGTCATCCATTTCTTCTTTCATGGCTGACAACTCCTCTTCGGTTTCACAATTATCCAATCGTTGATACAGCGACAATCGTTCCGTTATGCTTTCTACATAATCATCGGGAATGAGAATTTCCAAATCGGTATCAATGGTGCAGTCTTGCACAAAATCATCCTGTTTTGCAATCTCTTCTTTGAATAATTCTTTAAACGCTGTACGCTTTAATTCTTTGATTGCTTCATCCAGAATTTTCTGGTACATCTCAAAACCAATCTCTGCCATAAAACCGCTTTGCTCACCACCCAGCATATTGCCGGCGCCCCGTATATCCAGGTCCCGCATCGCTATCTGGAAACCACTTCCCAGTTCGCTGTGCTGCTCCAATGTCTGTAATCTTTTTTTAGAATCATTGGGCAGTGTGCTCATCGGCGGAGCCAGCAAATAACAGAATGCTTTTTTATTACTTCTTCCTACTCTTCCCCGCAACTGGTGCAAATCACTTAAACCAAACTGGTGTGCATTGTTTACAATGATGGTATTAACATTCGGGATATCTACACCGCTTTCCACGATATTGGTGCAGATGAGCACATCATATCTTCTGTCAATAAAATTTAAAATCCTTTCTTCTAGCTCATGACCTTCCATTTGTCCGTGGGCATAGCCAATACTTAAGTCAGGACATAGAGCCTGTATGATAGCAGCCATTTCTGCCAACCCTGCAATACGATTATAAATAAAGAAAACCTGTCCGCCTCTTTCTGTTTCAAAATAAATAGCCTCCCGGATAAAATCTTCATTATAGACCATTACTTCCGTTTGTATAGGTTGCCGGTTAGGTGGCGGCGTATTCATAATGCTTAAATCCCTGGCGCCCATTAACGAGAATTGCAGCGTTCTTGGAATTGGTGTGGCTGTCAGCGTCAAACAATCAACAGCTGTACGCAATGTTTTGATTTTTTCTTTATGACCTACCCCAAATTTTTGTTCTTCATCCACCACTAATAAACCAAGGTCTTTAAACTTTACTTCTTTGCCCAGCAAACCATGTGTACCTATGATTATATCAACTTTACCTTCTTCTAATTTTTTCAGCGTTTCTTTTTTTTCTTTAGCCGATTTAAAACGATTGATATAATCAACCGTAACCGGAAAATCTTTTAACCGTTCTGTGAAAGTTTGATAATGCTGAAAAGCAAGAATGGTTGTGGGAACTAATATAGCTGCCTGCTTACCATCTAAACAGGTTTTGAATGCTGCCCTTATGGCTATTTCTGTTTTACCAAAACCCACATCACCACAAACTAACCTGTCCATCGGCGAGGGTGATTCCATATCCTTTTTTACATCAGCCGATGCCTTGCTCTGGTCGGGAGTATCTTCATAAATAAATGATGCTTCCAGTTCCGTTTGCATGTAATTATCCGGTGTATGCTGAAATCCCTGCTGTGCTTTTCGTTTGGCATACAGTTTTATCAGGTCAAAAGCAATTTCTTTAACCTTTACTTTTGTTTTTTCTTTTAATTTATTCCATACATCACTACCGAGCTTATTTACTTTCGGCACACTGCCATCTTTACCTGTATATTTTGCAATTTTATGCAGGCTGTTGATGTTGACATATAAAATGTCAGTGTCTTTATAAATCAACCGCACGGCTTCCTGTATTCTTCCATTTGCTTCTATTTTTTGCAGGCCGCTGAAAATGCCAACACCATGATCAATATGGGTAACGAAATCTCCCGGCTGCAATTCACGGAGAGTTCTTAAGGTGATTGCTTTGTTTTTATTGTATGCCTGCTTGACTTTATATTTATGATACCGCTGAAAAACCTGGTGGTCGGTATAACAAACAACCTTCTGGTCTTCATCAATAAACCCTTCATGAATGGAGGTGGCAATGGGATTAAAAACAATTTCCGCTTTTAAATCATCAAAAATGCTTTGCAGCCTTTCTAATTGTTTTGGATTTTCCGCAAAAATATATAGCTGAAATTTCTTTGCTTCCCAACCTTTCAAATCTTTTATCAGCAAATCAAACTGGCGGTTAAATGCCGGTTGTTCTTTTGTTTGAAATTCAATTTCGAAATTGGCCAAATGAGACTGGTAGCCAAATTCAACCAAATGCTTTTTGCCTAATTCATCTTCTAAACTTACTGAAGAGATAAAGTCATCTGTCCCAACATCTTTCTTTATTAATTTTTCATCATGGTCTTCCTGTTCTTTACGTTTGGCTGCTAATTTCCCGGCATTAGTGGAGTTGGCCAAAAAAGATACTTTCACTTCTTCCTGGAAACGTAAAAAAACCTGCAGATCTTCTTCACTTTCCGATAGCCGTTCTTTACACAATTCATAATCCTGCATCCACACCACGGTATTTGCCGGTAAGAAATCAAACAGAGAAATCTGTCCTTCCCTTTCAAATTGTGTATGAACATTGGGGATGATACTTACCTGCAATAATTTTCTTTCACTTAATTGTGTTTCGGGGTCAACAATGCGGATAGAGTCAACATCATTGCCATAGAGTTCTATACGATAAGGCTTTTCATTGCCAAAGGAATAAATATCCAGGATGCCGCCTCTTATTGCAAACTGTCCGGGTTCATATACAAAATCAGTTCTTTCAAAACCATAGTTAACCAGCTTAGCATAGAGTGCATCCGTATCTATTTCATCTCCACTTTTCAGGTAGATGATATTGTCGGAAATGGTTTTTGACAGCACCACTTTTTCAGCCACCGCCTCGGGGTAGCTAACCAATGCCCCAACTCTATTACCCGAATCCGAAGCAAATTTTGTAAGTGCTTCGGTACGCAGCATTACATGGCTG
>JANPMI010000090.1:0-3900 GCA_031422725.1 Chitinophagaceae bacterium
CTTACGACACGGGTAATACTAAAAAGCAGCAAATCATAAATATCAACGAAATAACCAAGGGCGGCAACAATAACAGGAATGGATAAAATACCGTACTGTTTTTTCATAGCTCAGCGAAGTGTATTGTCAGCAGATGGAGGCATCCCGGGCGGGCCTTTCTTTGAGGTAAGCAATTTAATAATAACCGGCGCCGTAGTTACCAGGACTATCCCTATTACGATTATTTCCAGGTGGTCTTTCAAATCAAACCCAAACTGACTCAATATCCATTTCTGTAAAAAATAACCTGCAAAAATCATGGTGAATACCCAGGTCAGGCAACCCACTACATTAAAAAAATGAAACTTCTTTCTGTCCATTTTTACAATACCCGCAACGATGGGCGCAAAGGTTCTGATAAAAGGAATAAATCTTGCTATTACAATAGCTCCACCGCCATGTTTTTGATAAAATTCCTGTGCCTGGAACAAATATCTTTTCTTAAACAGGAAACGATCCCGCCAGCTAAACATAGCCGGTCCCACTTTTCTTCCCGTCCAGTAACCCACGGCATTCCCCCAGATACCTGCAACAGCAATAAGTCCCACCAAAACAAACAAATCAACAAATTCATTTCTAACTCCTCCCATTCCAATCAATTTCAGAAATTGATAAGCAAGACCCGGATCGCCACTTGGCATTTTATGGGCAAAGATACCCGCCACAAATAATAATGAATCGCCGGGAAGAAAAAATCCTACAAACAAACCTGTTTCAGCAAACACCACAAATAATAATAACCAGAGGCCGCCATTTTCAATATAAAACTGGGGTTGCAATAACTGGCTCCAATGAAAACTATCCAACAAATAAATCAACTCCATAGTATCATTCTTTTTAAAAACCTTTTTTGACAAAAATCCTGCCTATGTTTCGACAAACTCAAGATGACAGGATTTTGTCAGCCTGAGCCTGTCGAAGGCAATTATTCAATTATTGCATCTGCTTTGGCTTCGCTGAATGCAAGAGCTTTTTCATCATCAAACTCACCCTCCCACCTGGCAATAACACAACTGGCTAATGTATTCCCAATCACATTGACCGATGTTCTCGCCATATCCATCAGTTCATCTATTCCATAAATAGCCATAATGGGCCAGAGTGGAAAATTAAAGGTGGCCGCCGTGGCAATTAATATTACCAACGATGCTCTTGGCACAGCCGCTACACCTTTACTCGTCAGCATCAGTGTAAGACCAATCATCAATTGTTCCCCGAATGATAAATCAATACCAGCTGCTTGTGCTACAAACACGGAAGCCAATGAGAGGTACAATGTAGTACCATCAAGATTGAATGTATAGCCTGTAGGTATTACAAAAGATACAATCTTTCTCGGCACGCCAAATTTTTCCATATTCTCCAATGCTTTTGGCAAGGCAGAATCGGAGCTTGTGGTTGCAAAAGCAATAGACACCGGCTCCCGTATAGCCTGTATAAATTTTCTTATCGGAATTTTTGCAACCCATATAGCGACGGGTAACAACACTAATAATATAAAAGTAATTAATGCGAGGTATAATGTGATCAGTAATAAAGCAAGGTTCTTTAAAATATCAACACCGAGATGCCCGACAGTAACAGCAATAGCAGCACCTACACCAAACGGGGCAAAGTACATGATGATGTTGGTGAATTTAAACATCGTTTCTGCCAGGCTTTCTGCAAAGTCCAGCATGGGTTTTTTCTTCTTTTCATTCAGCAACGCCAATGCAATACCAAATATGACACTGAAGAAAACTATCGGCAGCACATTGCCTTCATAAACTGATTTAATAATATTCTCCGGAAAAATATCAATGATATGGTCCTGCCAACCTTTTGGTGCCGCATCGGGTAGTTTATTAATCAAACCCTCCGGCATCTGTACACCGGCACTATCTAATATATTAATTACTTTGGCCTGTAGTTGCTTCTCAGAAGACCGGGGCAATTCTTTTAATAATTCCTGAGGCACTGAAATCCCTTTGCCGGCACCTGTAATATTAATAGCCACTATTCCGATAACCAGGGCAATAGTTGTTACCACTTCAAAATACACCAGCGACTTCCAGCCCATGCGGCCTACCTGTTTCAGATTGGCATGACTGGCAATACCTACCACCAACGTAGCAAAAAGTAAAGGCGCTACTATCGTTTTGACTAAACGGAGGAAAATGGTACTTAAAAATTTTAAATCCTGTGACCCTTTTGGGAAATCAATTCCGATTTCCACACCAATCGCCATTGCTACCAGTATCCAGGTAGTCAGTGATCTTTTATAAATAGCAAATAAAACAAGACTGGCTACAAAAGTCCACCGGCTGATCATCAATACCTGTTCAGAAAAAGCAGCCCATCCCTGCATATCCAGAAAATGGAGAATAGCAACAACTGTAAAAAGCACAAGGGCAAGCAGTCCGGCTTTTCTTTTATTCATATTTATTACAGTAAGGTCTCAAAACTAAAGGTTTGCAACCAATCCCTGAAATCTGTTCAGGAAGGGCCATTTATAATTCTTTTTTACTGCTTTTACCAGAAATCTGTATTTTCCCTCCTGCTTTAAAAACACTGCTTCACCAAAACCAACATCATGGCGGAACAACAAACCGGGTTTAAACCAACTCTTGGATTATTTGACGGAACAATGATTGTAGCAGGCTCAATGATAGGTTCCGGTATTTTTATTGTAAGTGCCGATATAACCAGGAATGTGGGCAGTGCCGGATGGCTGATAGCAGTCTGGGTGATAACCGGTATAATGACGTTGATAGCAGCCTTAAGTTATGGTGAGTTGAGCGGCATGTTTCCCAAAGCAGGCGGGCAATATGTTTATCTGAAAGAAGCCTATAATCCATTGATAGGATTTCTGTATGGATGGAGTTTTTTTGCTGTGATACAAACCGCTACCATCGCTGCAGTAGGTGTGGCATTTTCAAAATTTTTAGCTTATCTCGTTCCGGAATTAGGCAATAATTATTTTCTGTTTGATGCCGGTATTATAAAAGTGTATTCCGGACAATTAGTAGCTATCGTCATTATCTCTTTGCTTACTTATGTTAATTCAAAAGGGATTAAAGAAGGGAAGTTTATTCAAACTCTTTTCACTTCTGCCAAGTTATTTGCCTTATTTGGTTTAATTGTTTTTGGTTTTCTGTTAGTAAAAGAAAGTTTCTGGGCAGAAAACTGGAAAACAGGATTTAGTACCCTGCAGGTGGAAAAAGATGCGGCTGGAAATTTTATTCAGAATGGCACTTTCGTGGGCATCGGTATGTCGGCACTGATGGGGGCTATTGCCGCTGCCATGGTAGGTTCTATTTTCAGCAGCGATGCCTGGAATAATGTGACATTCATTGCCGGCGAAATGAAAAACCCGAAAAGAAATATTGGACTCAGTTTGTTTCTCGGCACATTGATAGTTACCATTATTTATGTTTGTGCCAACCTGATGTACCTGAATGTAATGCCGCTCAGTGAACTTGCTTTTCCTACTGACGACCGGGTGGCCGTTGCGGCTGCCAACAAAATATTTCCTGCCTTTGGAACAATTCTTATTGCGATATTAATTATGGTATCCACTTTTGGCTGCAATAATGGATTGATACTGGCCGGTGCAAGGGTGTATTATACGATGGCGAAGGATGGGCTGTTCTTTAAAAATGTAGGTACACTGAATAAAAATGCTGTGCCACAGGTAGCTTTATGGATACAATGTATCGCTGCCTGCATCTGGAGCCTGAGCGGTAAATACGGACAATTGCTCGATATGATTTCTTTTGTGGTGGTATTGTTTTATATTCTTACCATCGCCGGTATTTTTATTTTACGGAAGAAAAGACCAGATGCTGAAAGACCTTATAAAGCCTTTGGATATCCTGTGTT
>JANPMI010000091.1:0-9355 GCA_031422725.1 Chitinophagaceae bacterium
TGGAAAAATGCCGCAGATGCCAATAAGGAAAAGGTAAAAGAGGAATTAGCCGATGTTTTTGCGTTTGCATTTTTATTGGCCGATAAATATGGCTTAGATGTTAAACAAATTGTTCTTGACAAAATAAGATTGAATGGAGAAAAATATCCTGTTGATAGGGCAAAAGGAACTGCTAAAAAATATGATGAATTATGAATTTGTCATTTGAATTATCAATTGAAGTTTCTGAGCAGTATGATTTCAACAGGGAATCATTAGCGAGAATTGAACTAAATCCTTGGGTAAAGAATCAATGGCCTTTGGTATATTTTATACAAAACGAAACTGAACGAATAGCATATGTCGGAGAATCCACAAACGCATCGAGTAGAATAATAAATCATCTTGCAAATCCCGAAAGAAGGAAACTAAATAAAATATCAATTATTGGTTCTGATAAATTTAATAAGTCTGCAACATTAGATATAGAGTCTAATCTAATTCAATATATTACTGCTGAAGGAACCTACGCCTTACAAAATGGGAATTATGGGTTAATTAATCACAATTATTATCAACAAGATTTATATAAAGACCTTTTCAAGGAAATTTGGACTAAATTAATCGAGAAAAAATTTGTTACCAAGTCACTGGCAGAAATAGAAAATTCTGAATTATTTAAATACTCACCTTATAAATCTTTGAATGAGGATCAGTATAATTCAGTACTTGAAATCCTTGAAGGGTTGACAGTAAAAAACTCAAATAGAATATTTATTAAAGGGAGTGCAGGTACAGGTAAAACGATTTTGGCAACTTACTTAGTAAAACTATTAAATTCAGAGATTGCTAATACAGTTGTTGAAGATTTTAATGATGACGAACTAAGAGAAATCAATTATATCAAAGCATTTCAGGTAAAATATCCAAAAGCAAAAATTGGGCTTGTAATCGCAATGACGTCACTTAGAGAGTCACTTGAAAATGTTTTTAAAAAAATACCGGGATTAAAAGCTTCAATGATAATAAATCCGTCAGACACTTTTAAACTAAAAGAAAAATACGATTTATTGATTGTTGATGAAGCACATAGATTACGCCAGTATAAAAATATTAGTTGGCGAGGAGCATTCAAAAAGAATAATCGAAAATTAGGTCTCGATGATACAGGCAATGAATTGGATTGGATTATTGCAAACAGTAAGAATCAAATCTTTTTCTATGACTCTGCTCAATCTGTAAAACCTTCAGATATAGATGAAGAGAAATTTGATGCCCTGTTGAACGACAGCAAGACTTTAAAACTTGAACTTATATCTCAAATGAGGGTTCAAGGCGGTAATAATTATATAAAATTTGTTGATGATTTACTTCATGTTAAAAGAACTATTAGAAGTACTTATACCGGAAAAAATTACGAACTACTTGTTTTTGATTCTTTAATTGATTTATATGATGAGCTTGGTAAGAGAGAAAAATTAGATGGACTATGCAGGTTGGTTGCAGGTTATTCCTGGCCATGGTCATCTAAAGAAGACAAAGCCGCAATTGATATAGAAATAGAGGGAATGGAATTTCAGTGGAACCAAACAGACAAAGACTGGATTAATTCACCTAATGCATTTAACGAAATTGGCTGTATTCACACAACTCAAGGGTATGATTTAAATTATACAGGGGTTATTTTTGGTAAGGAAATTAATTACAATAAATTAACCGATAAAATAGAAGTTGATTCTAAAATGTATTTTGATACATACGGAAGAATAGGTGTTAAGGATAATGAACATTTGAAATCCTATATCATCAATATTTATAAAACAATAATGTACCGTGGCATAAAGGGAGCTTTTGTTTATGCATGTAATAAAGAGCTTCGAGAATACTTTAAAAAACATATATCCTCTTTTAAAAAAGAAATTCCATTTAGAGTATTACGTTTCGAAGATGTAAAACCATATGTCAATTCGGTACCATTAATTGATATCTCTGCCGCAGCTGGCAATTTTAGTGATTTACAAATACATTCCGATTTTGAATGGATGGAATTACCATTTAATATAACACCCCAAAAAGGCTACTTTGTTTGTAAGGTTATTGGTGAATCTATGAATAAGAAAATACCCAATAATTCATTTTGCTTATTTCGGGTAGATGAAGGAGGGAGTAGGAATGAAAAAATTGTTTTAGTTGAATTATATGACAAACAAGATTCAGAAACAGGATCTCGTTATACAGTAAAAGAATATCATAGTGTAAAAAATATTAGCGAAGAACAATGGAGACATGAGTCGATTATGCTAAAACCATTATCTGATAATTCAGAATATAAATCTATTGAACTAGTCGGTGACGAAATAAACAGTTTAAAAGTAATTGGGATATTTGAATGTGTATTATAATAAATGTCTCCGATTTCTTATGTTCTTACATGCCTGCTCATCAACTCTTGCAGCCCCGAAACTTTATGCACAAGAAAGTGAGTTGTACGAAAAAATCGTACAGCTGAAAATGCAGGGCACTCTAAAAAAAGAAAATAAAAAATTGAAAAATAATACGGTTGAAACTTACTTCCGTCTCTTACTCCTCAAATACTTCTCCTGTATCACTGCACCCATCGGCTTTTCATACACTTTACTTTCCACCCAGGAAATAATATCGAGGTAGGCAAAGGACCGGGTTTCAAAACGGTTTTTTTCCAGGTGCTTTACATCAAATAAAAATTTTTCCAGTTCAGGCTTCAGTTGCCGGGGTGATAAGGAAATAGACTTGCGCAGGAATTTAAACATCGCTTCTTCCACCACTGTAAGGTTATCCATCCTGGCCATAAAGCGATAGACAGATTTGGTCAGCGGTTCCATCAGCATATCATTGCCAAGTTCGTAATGCGCCATCAGGTGAACGAGGCGGGCATAGCACTGCAAATCATACCGCAGGTCAGTTTTATCGTTGATGATCCTCTGCAGGTAATCAATACAACGGTTAAAATCGCCGCTGCCGAAATAAAGCATCGCAATTTTATAATTCAGTACCAGCACCCGGTGATGGTCAATAAACAGGTGATAGTTTTCTAATTTTTCTTCAATACCCGGAATGAGGGAAAGCCCCTGCTTAAAAGTGCCCATCATAAAATGCTGATTGATGCGGGCAATACTGATATAGATAAAAGCCTGTATCCTGAAATTGTCGTGGTCTTTCACCCTTTCTGTCTGAGCTACTTTTTCAAATATCTTTACCGTTTTTTCAAATTCACTGAAGTTGCGCAAATCAAAATGTGCATTCAGCAAATTGTGAAGCCCTTTAATGTAGTGACCGGTTTCTACCCGTATCATCAGCGGCTGTTCTGTAAAAAGTTCCACCCATTTTTTTGTGTACCGGTAATACTGCAAAAAATCCTGGCGGATGAAGGCATACCATCCATAGCTCTGGTACAGGAATAACCGTTCATAGAAGCCTGTTTGTGTAAAAGCATCCGGCGGTAAATTCTCTTTCATGAATTTTTTTACGTCTGCTTCATCTTCTTCATTCCGGGCATGGCCATGTTTTATATACCAGCTGTAAAGTTGCAGCGCCAGGTTGGATAGCCTTGCCACCATATCAATATGCCGGCTTACTTCATTGGCTTCGGCAGAAAGTTTTTCTGCCCGGTCCTGCATACTGCGGGTAATATGGAGATTTTCTATTCGTTTTTCAAGGGCAATCAGTTGCGGAAGAAAATTAAATTTCTGATTAGCATTGGCAATCTCTTTGGCCCGTTCAATAATACGGAGGCTTTGAAGAAACAATCCTTTTTTGTACAAAATATGGGCATAGTCAAATTGTTCGTTGAGTTGCAGGTCCAGGCTGTCGGTGCTTTTTAACAGGCGAAGGCTGGCCATTACCTGTTTGTACAAATGGGTTTTGAGATTAGTTAGTTGCGGCTTGGTTACATCGTCTAATTTTTTCAGCAATGTTTTTTCATCATATTCTTTTTGCTTGTCCAGGGCATCAAAAAGTCTGACAATTTTAAGTTCTTCCTTGCCCGAACTGCGTTTGATATAGAGCTTGAAATGCCTTTTTTCGGCTTTTTCCAGCGACTTTATCAATTGAAATAATATATCTGTCGAACGGTTGGGCATCATACAATTTTTTTACTGAAATCCCTGGCCAGTATGGGTTTTGCAAACACTTTGTTCCTTTAGGCATAATGAAATGATGCCGGATTTGATTTGAAGGACGGGGTGTTGCTCCCTACTTTCGTATCAGAAGATTCAAAGGCAGCAATTGCTGAAAAGAGGCAAGCAGTCAGCGATCAAAGGTAAAGCCAAAATCTTCAAAAAAAATTGCTGGCTCCAAACGGGTGGCAGCAAATAAAGGCTACTCTTTAAGAATTTCATATGGCAAGCAATCGTTAGAGGTCAGTCCGTTTCTACGGAAGGGCCTTTTTTTAGCCCTGTCCGCCAGCTGGCGGAGAACTCAGGTCTCCTCTTCTTCAACGCTTATAAAAAGTATTAAAGAAATTGGTGTAACAGCCAGCTAAAATAACAGTTTTTTAATATTGAAAGAGTAATAACAAAAATTATACAACGGTGGGCTACAAAACAGCAATGATTATCTTCATACCACAAAATGAACAATATGGCTATCCGCATTTTTATTACCGGGGGCACTTTTGATAAAGAATATAATGAACTGAACGGTGAGTTATATTTTAAAGACACCCACTTATCTGAGCTGCTGGAAAAAGGCCGGAGTAAAGTTCCGGTAGAAATAAGAACACTGATGATGGTGGACAGCTTAGAAATGTCGGATGAAGACCGGGATCTGATTGCTTACCAGTGCAATCAATGTGAAGAAACAATGATTGTCATCACTCACGGTACTGATACCATGTCGGAAACAGCAAAAGTGCTGGCACAAAAAATAAAAAATAAAACAGTCATACTCACCGGTGCTATGATACCAATTAAGTTTGGCAGCTCTGATGGTCTGTTTAACCTCGGAAGTGCTTTAGCTTTTGCACAAACATTGCCGCATGGTGTGTATGTTGCCATGAATGGCCGGTATTTTCATTGGGATAATGTGCGGAAGAATAAACAGACGGGGGTGTTTGAAGAAACAGCATAATTATTTAAACTCCGGATATTTTACACTCCCTGATAAGTATTTTTACAGACTATACTTTATTACTGGTGCGGAATAGTCAAAAAAAAATTGTAGAAACTATTCCCCAACTCTCCCCTTTTTTATTGTAAAATCAGGCGAAATTATTCTGGCCCAATTATGTCATAAGTAAGAATGACAATATTTTTCCTGTTAATAAAAACAAACGAAAATGAAAAAGATAAGTTTGCGTATGGCATACATGTACATTCTCACCTTTGTATTGAGCTGTATGCAATTAATTGTTTGGGGGCAGGATAGCACCAGTTCAAGCCGCAGTACAACCGTAACTACTGAAACAACCACTACCAATGAATGGTACACTGAACCCTGGGTATGGGTAGTAGGCGGTGCAGTTTTACTTATTATACTGGTAGCGCTGCTGCGGGGTAATTCAGGCAGGGACAAAGAAGTGACAAGAACAACTGTTATTAAAGATGACAGAGGTTATTAATAATTTTTATCCCTTTTATTCCGGACTCCTGCATATATACACATGAACGCCATTCAATAATGAATGGCGTTCTTTTTTTACTTAACGCCAATCAGTATGCCGAAAAATGATTGCTTCCTCTAAGAAAAACCTACATCTTTGAAGAATTATTTTTATGGCTACAAACCGGAAAGCTGCTGTTGGTTTTATATTCATCACCCTGCTGATAGATGTGATGGGTTGGGGGCTAATTATTCCGGTGATGCCCAAACTTATTTCTCAACTGAAAAATATTCCTGTTAATGAAGCCAGTGCTTATGGCGCCTGGCTGTTATCAGCCTATGCTATTACTCAATTTTTATTTGCACCTGTTATTGGCAACCTGAGTGATAAATATGGAAGAAGACCTGTATTACTGAGTTCTTTATTGGGTTTTGGAATTGATTATATTTTTTTAGCATTGGCGCCTACATACGGCTGGTTATTTGTGGGTCGCATTATTGCCGGCATTACCGGTGCCAGCTTCACTACTGCCACTGCTTACATTGCTGATGTAAGCACCGCCGAAACCAGAGCAAAGAATTTTGGATTGATTGGCGCTGCATTCGGATTAGGTTTTGTGATTGGTCCTGCATTGGGTGGTTTATTAGCAGGTTTGGGAGTAAGAGCACCGTTTTATGCTGCCGCCGGCCTTTGTTTATTGAATGCATTGTATGGTTATTTTGTGTTGCCCGAATCATTAAGTAAAGAAAACCGTCGCCCCTTTGAATGGAAAAGAGCAAACCCTCTTGGCTCCTTACAATTTTTAAGAAAAACCCCCGGCATAGGTGGCCTGGCTATTTCTTTTTTTTTAATTTATCTCGCTGCGCAGGCCGTGCAGGGCAACTGGAATTTTTTTACCATCTACCGGTTTCAATGGACAGAAGGAATGGTTGGTATCTCACTGGCCGTTGTTGGATTATTGGTAGGTGCGGTGCAGGCAGGATTAACAAGAGTTATTAATCCTAAACTGGGTAACGAGAAAAGTATTTATCTGGGTTTATTTCTTTACACCGTTGGATTAGTATTATTCGCATTTGCCACAGAAGGCTGGATGATGTTTGCCTTTCTTGTTCCTTATTGTCTCGGGGGTATTGCCGGACCATCTTTACAGGCCACTCTTGCACAACATGTACCTCCCAATCAGCAAGGGGAATTGCAGGGAGCATTAACAGGTTTAATGAGCCTCACCACCATCATCGGTCCCTTGATGATGAATAATTTATTTGCTTTTTTTACCGGTAAAAAAGCGCCGTTTCATTTTCCGGGTGTTTCGTTTTTACTGGCTGCCCTTTTCATGCTGGGCAGCTTACTGATAGCATGGGTGGTTTTAAAAAAAGAAAGAATACCTGCTGCGCAAAAAACTATTTAACAGCTTTCTTCAATGCCTCTACATTTTTCTTCTCGCTACCAATGAATATTTTATCGTTGATGATAACCACCGGACGTTTTAGAAAAGTGTATTCATCCAGGATGAATTGGCGGTAATCTTTTTCATCCAGCTTTTTATCTTTTAAGCCAAGCTCTTTATACTTCAAAGCCCGGCGGCTGAACAATGCTTCGTAGCTGCCGGCCATCTTTTTCATTTCATCTAATTGCACGGCTGTTATCTTTTCTTCTTTAATATTCTGCATGTCAAATCCCTTTTTATCGATTGCCGTTTCTTTGATAATAGCCTGGCAGGTGGTGCAGTTGCCTAGATGGTATATCTTTTTCATGCTGATGATTTTTTGTATTGGCTGTTATTGATGCCCAATGATCCCGAAAAATGCCGGGATGATTTATGCCGTTGAACAGTGCGACCCTTCGTTTTACTCAGGGTAAACTGCTACGCTGTTGTTCATAATATAACAGAAAGATGAAGGGAGCGTCGCAACGAAGATGCTATGAAAAACTTCAGTTGGTATCCAAAATATTAAAATGCTTTACTTTGTACCTCTTACTTTAATACTTTATATACTATTTATGGGCAAAGATGAAGTTTTCAGAGATGAAATAGAAAAGGCCAGCGATTTTAAATTCGGTGAAAATGTGGCCAAAGTATTTGACGACATGGTGAACCGCTCCGTTCCTTTTTATGGGGAAATACAGCGGATGATGGCCGAGCTGGCCACCGACCATGCAAAAGAGGGCAGCGATGTGTATGATCTCGGTTGCTCCACCGGCACCACTATGATTGGAATGGATACCATGGTGAACCAGAATATCCGTTTTATTGGTGTGGACGACTCGCAGGAAATGCTGGATAAGTGCAAATCCAAACTGATGGAGATTGGCTTTTCACGGGACTATGAGTTACGTTGCGCTGACCTGGGCCAGGGAATAAAAGTGGAAAATGCTTCTGTTGTTGTATTATGCCTTACGCTTCAGTTTGTACGTCCTATTTACAGAGAACAGTTGCTGAAAAATATTTATGATGGATTGAATTCCGGCGGAGTACTGATATTAGTTGAAAAAATTCTGGCAGAAGAAAGTAATTTCAACCGTGACTTTATTGACTACTACTACAACTATAAACGCCGCAATCAATACAGCGAAATGGAAATATCTCAAAAGAGGGAGGCGTTGGAAAATGTATTAGTACCGTATAAACTAAGTGAGAATATTACCTTGCTACGGGATAAAGGTTTTGCTCATTGTGAAGTGTTTTTTAAGTGGTATAATTTTGCGGGGCTGATAGCGGTGAAGAAATGAGGAATACATTTCGCCCAGAGAAAAAGAGAAAGAGTTTAGATGCTCGCATCTATTCGGGTATATCTCTCTATAAAAAATAAATGCTTATGGAGATAAATGAGATTACCGGTGAAATAATTGATGCTTCAATTAAAATTCATAAAATACTTGGCCCCGGTTTGTTAGAATCGGTGTAAGAAGAAGTACTTCATTATGAATTAACCAAAAGAGGCCTTTTATCTCAACGGCAGGTACCTTTACCTGTATTCTATGAAGAAATTAGAATGGATTTAGGGTTCCGATTGGACTTATTGGTAGAGGAGATCGTAATTGTAGAATTAAAATCAGTGGAAACCGTGACCCCATTCTTCAAGAAAAAATTACTTAATCATTTAAGACTTGCAAATTTAGAAGTTGGTCTTTTAATCAATTTTAATGAAGAGTTATTGAAAAACGGAATTACACGGCTTTTTAATAACTATGCAAAATAAATATCCGCCCCAGAATCAAAAGAAATTTTCGGGGCACAGATGCGAAGCATCCTCTTTCTCTCTTTAGCTCTGGGCGATAAAATAAATACACTTCGCACAGAGAGGAAAAAGGAAAAGAGAAATACATTCTCTGGCAAAAAAATAATACTTCTTTTTATGGTTTCAATCGGCAATTTCTTTTTTAAGTACCGCAACTGGATTTTTATTCTCTTTTACGGAGCATTGTTTATTCCTTCGTGGCCATTGTTTTCTCCGGGGCAATTTGGAAGCTATTATTATATATGGCCTATTGGTATTGGTTTGTTTATCACCTGCCTTGGTCAGTTGATTCGTGGATTAACAATTGGACTTGCCTACATTGTTCGTGGTGGTAAAGAAGGCAAACCGTATGCAGAAGGATTAGTAACGGAAGGAATTTTTAATCATTGCCGCAATCCATTGTATGTCGGAAATATTTTAATGCTGCTGGGTGTTGGGATTTTGGCCAACTCCTTGGTATATGTCGCCATTGTAATTCCGGTTTTTCTATTCATTTACCAGGCAATTGTTTTAGCGGAAGAAAATTTTTTACGGGGAAAATTCGGACCCGGCTTTGATG
>JANPMI010000092.1:0-10150 GCA_031422725.1 Chitinophagaceae bacterium
GGTAAACTCATTTTTACACTACTACAAGTAAAAATGTTATCAAAAAAATATTATCATGTCACCGGCAAGTGGTACCTGAAGCGTTCTATCGGAGATGTCAGTGGTCATTATACATTAGTTTTCAGGAAAATAAATGGCCGCTGGCTTATTATTTCTGATCACAGCAGTTAATTTTTTATCAAACTAAATCAACTTATATGGCAATCATTATTTTAGGTATCCTGGTTTTAATCGCCGGCTTTGCTTTACAACGAAACGAACAGTTTGGCCGTTTTGCAAAAACGATCCGCAGCATTGCGGTGCTGATAATGGTAGCCGGTGTAATATCCAAATGTATTGTACAAATTAATGCCGGGCAGATCGGCGTAAAGTCTTTATTTGGAAAAGTGCAGAATGATGTATTGGGCAGTGGCCTGCATTTTATCAATCCCTTTATGGAGGTGCAGCGGTTAGATATTAAAACGCAAAACTATACCATGAGTGGTATTCATGATGAAGGAAACCAAACCGGTGATGATGCCATCCGGGTGCTTACTTCCGATGGGCTGGAAGTTACTATTGACCTCACGGTATTATACAAGCTGTTGCCATCGGAAGCGCCGAAATTAGTGAGGGAAACAGGGGTGGATTATACTGATAAAATTGTTCGTCCGCTTACCAGGACTAAAATCCGTGACAATTCTGTCTATTATGAAGCTGTCTCATTGTACTCAAACAAAAGAGATGAGTTTCAGCAACGTATTTTTAAAAGTATTGATGAAGATTTTAAAAAAAGAGGATTAATCTTAGAACAGCTACTGGTAAGAAATATCACCCTGCCTCAATCAGTAAAAGCAACCATTGAACAAAAAATAAATGCCGAACAGGATGCACAGAAAATGCAGTTTGTTTTATTGAAAGAAAAGCAGGAAGCCGAACGAAAAAGGGTGGAGGCACAGGGTATCGCAGATTACCAGCGCATCATTAATATAGGTTTAACCGATCAGCAGTTGCAGTACGAACAAATAAAAGCTTATTTGGAGCTGGCCAAATCTCCCAACTCAAAAGTTATTATTATGGGTAAAGGCAATGCGCCTGTAATATTAGACACTAAAAATTAGTTGACCTGCACCTGGTATTCCCGCCTTTTGCGGGACTTTATTTTTCCAAAAGTAAAGTACGCCGCCAGCAATCCTATGGAAGAGAAAAGAATATCGTTGTAGTCGAATGTGCGGCCAAAGAAGGGTATTCGTTGCAGGTATTCATTTACTATCAGCATTAAAAAACCAAGCAGACAGACTAAACGAAGATCATACGATGTTTCGATTTTGAAAACCCGGGCCACCAAAAAATTTCGGCCACTAAAAAACCAGTAAGCTCCAAATGGAATTAAAAATGAACCCAGCAGGTTAGGAGCTATATTCAAAAAGAACCGTGCCGGATCATCGAACAGATGCATGGGGCGAACGATAAACTTAATTGCCCAGATTATCAACGTACCGGTAATAATAAACCATTTGCTTATTTGCTTTAAGTCCATGCAGCTTGTAATAAGTTTCTAAAATAACCTTTTTATTTAAGTTGTTCTGCGTGCCAGCAGGGATTTTTATTTTTGCTGTGCAGTAACAAGGAAACTTATCCCCTTAGTCGTTTTTCCAGGCTCTGTATAAATAGCGGATAAGGAAAAAAGGCCAGCAAGCATGCCGGCATAGAAAAGAATAGTATAAATAAGCGGTTTCCCGTTAGTGTAACCGAGTTCAAAATAAATTCCTGCGATGAAAGAGGCCATCATCCAGAGCAAACCGAGAGCAATTGAATTGAGGATTTTGACAAAGAATTTTACAACTCCGGGGTCCCAGTTCCTTTCCATGGCAAAATTATTTCAGACTGACAAGTTACTGCATTTCATTAACCGTCTGTAGTTTTATTAATCAATCAGCAGGTTTTTAAAACTGGCTGAGTCGCCGTTGAAAACATTGAAATCCACTTTAGAAAGAATACCATTTACCCTGCCTTCCTGGCTATGTTGCCAAAAAATCCAGCCTCTCTTAATACGGGGTTGTCCGGGCTGGTAATAATGTGCAATCCATAAAGGATATTGATCAAAATCCTCGCCCAGATTTTTATTATAGAAATCTATATTGGTATAGATAACCGGTTTCACCTGGTAATGATTCTCCACTATCTGCAGCCATTCTATCATTTCTTTTTTTAGCTGTAGAGTGGTCGCCCCATTTAGCTGTTCAACATCAAGCACCGGCGGTAAATCACCTTCTTCCAGTTTAACTTTATCAATAAAATTTTCGGCCTGCATCCTTCCATCTTTTGAACCGATAAAAAAATGATAGGCGCCCCTGATGATACCATTGTCTTTTGTTCTTTTCCAGTTACGTTTAAAGTTCGGGTCAGTATTTGCAATTCCCTCTGTAGCTTTTATAAAAGAAAAACCAAGTTGTATTTCTTTTACTTTCATGGCCTTTACTTCTTCCCAGGCAATCATAGATTGATATTTGGAAACATCAATACCATGAATAGAATAACTCTCAGGAATAGAAATGCCAAACTCAGGATAACGGACAAATTTTGCTTTGCCATATGTTAACCGCAGGTATAACAACCACCCCGCCGTAATGAGTAGCATTGCGGCGATACCGGTAAGAAGTACTTTGCGAACCCGTTTTTTTTGCCTGGCAGAAAGCATGTGGTGGTTGCAGATATCGATCTACAGAGCAAATATAAATATACCTCTTCTTGCAATTTGTTAATTCAATATCTATCTGCCGCATCTGAACATTGACTCCTTAATGGGCATCAGGATCGCCATCAAAAACTCATTTTTGCACCCACGGTGGCATAGAACAAATTCCTTCCCCGTTCAGAAAGATCGGGCCGGTTGGCAACTGTAACTAAATTTTGTGGCATCACATAAGCAGGGCTTGCTATTAGTTGGAATTTCCTTTTTGCAAAAACAATGGGCATAGAAAACTCGTAAGAAAGAATATTAAACTTGCTTACTTCTTCCGTTACCTGCTGCTGTATTCCGGGAAAGAAAAGAAAACCGCTTTGTTTGTAAGATGTTTTAGTGAATTGTTGTGTGCCTGCATTTACATACGCAGAAGGATCAATTACCAAAACTGATTGTCCCGGCAATTCAAACCGAAAAATATGGTCAAGACCTGCAGTAACTCCGTAATCAAGCTGGTCGCTGAGTTTTAAATCGCCGCCGCCTGTTATATTAATAATTTTGTTTAGCCAGGTATAGGTTCCCACCGCCTGTGCTTTTAATGCGGACTGAACTAACTGGCTATTGTCTTTGTAAATAGGTTTTACAATATAAATGTTGCTGCTGTATTTTTTGTCTTTACTGACCCGTACACCGGCCGTAGCAACTGAACCTGCATATTCAAATCCTGTTGCACTGTTTATTACAAAAATGGGAGCCGCCGTGATGTAGAAATTTTTATTGATCCAAAATTCTGCCACGGGAAAGAAACCACTGCTTCTTAAGCTATCCGTTCTTCCATAATAATTCAGGTTACTGTTATAGTAAACTCCCAATTTGAATTGTGGTTTATCTTTTTTGGCAGTCGAATCAGTTTGGGCCACCGAAACAAAAGATGCTAACAACAAATAAATTCCTGTATAACAAAATCTTTTCATATAAATAATTTGGTGAAAAATATGCCCTCTCAATAAAATGAGAGGGCATTTGTTATAGCGAAGTTTACGGATTAATGCTTGGTGACCGTTGCTTTAGTTTCTGTTTTAACTTCTGCAGCTACGTTCGCATTGGCTTGCGGTTTTACGGAAGGAGCCGTTTGTCTTGTTGCCTTCACATCAGATTTTACTTCTGCTTCTGTTTTTGCTTTTACCATTTTTGATGTTTCAACAGTTGCCGCTGTTTTATTTTCTGCAGTCGTCATTACGCCGGCCGAAGTTGATTCTGCCCTGTCAAGCACTTTACTGCCGTTTAGTATAACATCTGCATCAGCTGAAGTGTTTGAATTTAACCCGGTTTGTACAGAACTGGTACCGGCTTGTGCGTTGCCATTTGTTTGAGAAGAAGCATTTACACCAATACCTGCGTTTACATCACTGCTACTTTTTACATCATTCTTTACGTTACTGGTCGTACTTACTGCTTGTTTGTTTGTTGCATTCACGGCTGTACCCACCGTTGTCTTAACCTCTGTTGCTTTTATTACTGTTGAGTTTACCGTACTTCTTGCTGCTGCAGAAGCTGCATTGGTAGTTTGCAGAACTACTGCAGTGTTAGCAGATGCATTTACTGCTGCCTGTGTAGTAGAGGTTACCCCAAGTCCTAACTGGCCAAATGCAAAAGAAGCAGTGAGTGTTGCAATAGAAAGTGCAATTGTTTTTTTAATCGTCTTCATAGCTAATCGTTTTAGATGAATAAATAAAATTTATACTGTACAGACTTTATATCTGCTAAGTACGATATGATCCGGTGCTATAGATTCGTAGGTGCTAAAATTTCTGATGCCCTTGATTGTCAGAAATTTCTATGGTGGTTAAACGGCCGCAGCTGAATAAAATATTCGTCATTCTGCGACAACGATAAGATAGACAAACTCTGTACCAACTGGTTTAATGAATGTGGATAAAACTCAAAGAAATTTTTTAATGACAATTGTGTGAGATGGCGTTACTCCATGATTCTCAGCTTGGCATAGTTCAGCATTATCTTCTTCTCGCCATTTTGTTCAAACTTCACCGTAGCAATGGGATTATGTGCAGCCCCTTCCATTCTCAATACTTCACCAAAGCCAAATTTTTGATGTTCTACTTTTTGCCCTTCTTTTAAATCAGAGGTATCGCTGGCTATAAAATCAACAGAAGGCACATGTTCTTTTACTTTCGCCGGCACTCCTTTGGGTGGTAAATAAGAAGGTGTTGATTTGGCAACAGCCGGCCCTGAATTATAATACGTTCCTGATTGCTGGCTCACTTTTCCTGACTCACCATCATCCACATATTTTCCTTTCATACGGTCAAATGCAGAGCCCTTGCTCCACTTACTGCCCCCCACCTGGTTTTTAGCACCGCCGCCTGCAAAACTTCTGTCCATGTATTGCTCCGGCACTTCTTCAATAAACCGGCTTGGTTCGTTTTGTACCAATTGCCCAAAACGATAACGGGTATTGGCATAAGTAATCCAGAGCCTTTGTTTAGCCCTTGTTATTACTACATAAAATAATCTTCGTTCTTCTTCCAGTTCTTCTCTTGTATTTATCGCCATGGCATTGGGAAAGAGCATTTCCTCTAAACCGGCAGCAAACACACAGCTAAACTCTAATCCTTTTGCAGCATGTATCGTCATTAATTTTACTGTATCTGCATCAGGGTCTTTTTCATCTGCATCCGTCAGCAACGTAATTTGTTGTAAATAAGAAGCAAGACTTTTGTCCACCAGTTCACCATCTTCATTATCGGGGCTTTCTGTCCATTCTTTAATAGAGTTTATTAATTCCTGGATGTTCTCATACCGTGCTACTCCTTCGGTGCTTTTGTCATTGAAGAGTTCTTTTACCAACCCGGTTTGTTTACCGGCATGGAATGCTACTTCGTAAGCATTTTGTTTCGTCAGCATGCTGGCAAAACTTTTTATCATAGTGACAAAATCCTGCAATGCAGTAAAAGTTCCTGCTCTGAAACCAAATTCATTGGCTTTCTCCAACACCTGCCACATGCTGATATTATTTTCATTGGCAGATAACACCAATTTGTCAATGGTTGTTTTTCCAATTCCCCTTGCCGGAAAATTGATAATACGTTTTAAAGCTTCTTCATCTGCCGGATTAACAATCAGGCGCAGGTAAGCAACAATATCTTTAATTTCTTTTCTTTGATAAAAACTGATGCCTCCATAAATAGTATAAGCAATACCCATTCTGCGCAGGGCTTCTTCAAAGGCACGGCTCTGTGCATTGGTGCGGTAGAGAATGGCAAAGTCCTTATTGCTGTAATGGTTACGTAGTTTTTGTTCCTGAATGCTGTCAGCCACAAACTTTCCTTCGTCATTATCGGTCATCGTCCGCACTAATTTTATCTTTTCTCCCTCTGCATTCTCCGTAAACAGTACTTTTTCTATCTGTCCTTTGTTATTTTTTATTACTTCATTGGCAACATGAAGTATGCTTTGAGTACTGCGGTAGTTTTGTTCCAGCTTGACCAGCTTGACTTCATCATAATCTTTTTGAAATTGCAGAATATTTTCAATTGTTGCTCCACGGAAACTGTAAATACTTTGTGCATCATCTCCCACCACACATACATTTTCATGCATGGCACCGAGCAACTTAATAATTTCATACTGCGAAGGATTGGTATCCTGGTACTCATCAATCAAAATATATTTAAACTTCCGCTGATACTTAACCAAACACTCCGGAATATTTTTCAGCAGTTCATAAAATTTCATCAGTAAATCATCAAAGTCCATTGCGCCGTTTTTAAAACACCGCTTTGCATACGCATCATATATCTGTGCAATGGCAGGGCGGTTGGCCCGCATATCTTCCTGCTGCAGGCCATAATCATTGCGGTACTCCTCCGGGCCTACCAATGCATTCTTAGCTGACGAAATCCGGTTGTAAACAATACTGGGTTTGTAATGTTTATCATCAAGATTCAATTCATTGATAACCGTTTTTATCACACTCTTTGCATCATCGGTATCATAAATAGTGAAATTGCGGGGATAGCCAATCTTATCTGCTTCAAAGCGGAGTATCCGGGCAAAGACGGAGTGAAAAGTGCCGATGTATAAATTTCTTGCTTCGCCATTTCCTAAAATCTTCTCCACCCTTTCCTTCATTTCTTTGGCCGCCTTATTGGTAAAAGTCAGTGCCAGGATGTTGAACGCATCCACACCATTGGCCATTAAATGAATAACCCTGGTGGTAAGTACTTTGGTTTTACCACTGCCGGCACCTGCTACTATCATTATCGGTCCGTCAATATGCAGTACGGCTTCCCTCTGCCTTTCATTCAATCCCTCTAAATAATCAATCATAACTGCAAGTTACGACGGGGCGGGGAAGAAAATAGCCTTCCCTATAATGACAGTTAATGATGATATGCGTACTTTTATCTTCCTAAAAATTTCATTTATGAAATACAATGCAATGTCCCGGACCACCATAGTCATTTTATCAATCCTGTTAGCTTCGTGTAAGAACAATGATAAAGCTAAGGAACCGGTGCAAACAGATAGTACCGGTACCAACGTTTCTTCCCCTGTTAATCCCGGAGACAGCTATGATACCAGTTTTACAGTAGAGGCAGAATCCTTTGCTGACCTACAGATACTCCGTTACCAGATTCCCGGCTTTAACGGACTTAGTCTTCAGCAAAAACAATTAGCTTATTATTTATATGAAGCAGCTTTATGCGGTCGTGATATTATTTACGATCAAAAAAGCAAATATGGCATCCTGCTCCGCAAAACACTGGAAACGGCATACAGTACATATAAAGGTGATACGGCTGTGGCTGACTGGAAAAATTTTACTGAGTATTGTGGCAGGGTTTGGTTCAGTAATGGTAATCATCATCATTACGGTAATGAAAAATTTATACCCGGTTGCTCGTTTGAGTATTTTTCTTCTGTAATAAAAGGAAGTGACACCGCTAATCTTCCGAAAGAAGCAAATGAAACAGTCCAGGTTTTTTTAACCCGCATTAAGCCCATCCTGTATGACCTGAAAACAGAGCCGAAATTGGTTGACCTGCGGGCTGATATTGATAACGTAGCCGCTTCCTCGGTTAATTTTTATGAAGGTGTTACACAAAAGGAAGTGGATAGTTTCTATGCAAAATTTCCGACCGAAGCAAGTCAGCGTTCGTGGGGACTTAACAGCAAGACCATGAAAGAGAGTGGCAAAATAGTGGAAAAAGTTTGGAAGGTGGGTGGCATGTACTCAGCTGCTATTGAAAAAATAGTTGGCTGGTTAGAGAAAGCTGTTGCTGTGGCAGAAAATGAAAAACAGAAAAAAGCATTAGAATTACTGGTTCAGTATTATAAATCGGGTGACCTCGCCACTTTTGATGACTACAGTATTGCATGGGTAAATGATATTGACAGCCGGCTGGATGTCGTCAATGGTTTTATTGAAGTGTACCTTGATCCTATTGGTAAAAAGGGAAGTTTTGAAAGTGTGGTATCCATGAAAGATATGGAAGCCACCAAACGTATTAAAGCTATTGCTGACCAGGCACAATGGTTTGAAGATAATTCACCCCTTATGGCTGAACATAAAAAGAAAAATGTAAAAGGCATTACTGCCAAAGCTATTACGGTTATCACTGAAAGTGGTGATGCAGCTCCTGCAACTCCAATCGGCATTAACCTGCCGAATGCAGAATGGATTAGAAAAGAGCATGGTTCCAAGTCGGTTTCCCTGAGCAATATTATTTATGCCTATAATTTAGCTGGTGCTAAAAGTGGTGTGCTGGATGAGTTTGGGCTGAATGATACCGTGAAGCAACGTATGAAAAAATGGGGCAATCTTGCTGCTGATCTGCATGTTGATATGCATGAGTGTATAGGCCATGCATCGGGACAACTAAATCCGGGAGTGGAAACAACTGATAAAACACTAAAAAATTATGCATCCTGCCTGGAAGAAGCAAGGGCTGATTTAGTAGCGTTGTATTATATAATGGACCAAAAATTAGTTGATATAGGTGTCGCCCCTTCCCTGGAAGTGGGAATGGCTGAATATGATAGTTATATGATGAATGGGCTGATGACACAGCTTACACGGTTAAAGCCCGGTGATCAATTAGAAGAAGCTCATATGCGTAACCGACAGTTGAATGCCAAATGGGTGTTTGAAAAAGGGAAAAAAGACAAAGTCGTGGAATTGGTAAAGACAAATGGCAAAACCTATGTCCGCATTAATAATTATAAAAAATTACGGGAACTTTTTGGCCAGCTATTGAGAGAAATTCAACGTATCAAATCAGAAGGAGATTTTAACGGTGGAAAAACTCTTGTGGAAACTTATGGTGTAAAAGTAGATGCAGCATTGCACAATGAAGTGTTACAGCGTTTTAAAAAACTAAATGTAAAACCCTACCGTGGTTTCATACAGCCCCGGCTGGTGCCAGTGATGGATGGAGATAAAATAACTGATGTAAAAGTGGAATACCCTAAAAGTTTTTTCGAACAGATGATAGAATATGCAAAAAAGTATTCTTATCTGCTGGTAAAAAATTAAACCTGTTTCTTATCAAAAAGGTTTGCCGTGTGTTTTTCGTATCAACGAATCAACAAGTCCGGGAAAGGGTTTGATTAGTGTAATAAATAAATTGCTAAGCCATTTATTTCCAAATAAACGCTGTATCCTGCGGCCGGTTTTCAATCGATGTGCAAATTTTCGCTGCCACAGAAATATATAACGTTTCTCCATTTTTTCTCTTGTTGTGTTGCCTTGTAAAAAAATATGAATTTGAGCCGCCGCCAGTTTACTTCCATGTAAAGCCATGCTCATGCCATTCCCGCACAAAGGTGTTATCATTCCGGCCGCATCCCCTATCATCAGCACATGATTTTCAACCTGTGATTTTTTGTCAAAACTTATCTGTGATATGGTTAATGGTGTAGCGGATGCTATATTGTTTTCAGTAAATATTTTTTTAAGATGGGGGTTTTGGCTTAAGATAGTTTGCTCCATCAATTTAATATCACCATTATTCTTTTGAAGATTGTCCGCAGTTGTTAAATAGCACACATTATATTCATCGTCTTCAATCCTCACAATACCGCAATATCCATTCTTAAAATTGTGCAAAGCAATTGTATCCACTGGAAAATTTCCTTTGATATGATATTTTACACCCAGGTAGTTGTTTAATTTATTTTTAGCGGCTGTGCTGAATGGCCTTTTCCATTTAATGTCAATATTGCTTCGCTTACCAAATGTGCCGCAAGCAATTTTTGTGCGATAGGTTTGCTGCGATGTGTCAATCATAAACTCATTCCCTTCAAACCGCACATCATTTACTTTTGTATTTTCTTTCAATATTACACCTGCGTCACTTGCCAATTTTGCAAGTACGGAATCCAGCCGGTAACGGCTGATGCCGAAACCACCGAGTGGCAGTTGATGCTGTAATAATTTACCATTCGCCGCCGACACCTCTA
>JANPMI010000093.1:0-12488 GCA_031422725.1 Chitinophagaceae bacterium
AGGCAGTCTCAAAAGGGTTGTCAGCCGTTGTCACCCTGAGTTTATCGAAGGGTTATCGAAGGGTTATCGAAGGCTATCAATTTGATTGTCAATATTTCGACAAGCTCAATATGACAACCAAATTGACTTTTGAGACAGCCTTTTCGGCAATTCAATTTACCTGAGCTTATCCAATGATTTTACTAATTTCTCATCTTTCCTGATATTGCGGAAAGCCATAAAGAAACCAATAATATTCAGCACCGGAAGCACCGCCCACAAAGCCGGGGTGCTTGCAATCAGTTTTTGCATGCCGATAATATAAAGAACCAGGATACCAATGGACACCAGTAGCCCCAGCAGGCATAATTTTATTTGCAGCTTGCGGTCTTTGAAAAGAAAAATAGTAACCGTGGAAATACCCACGGAGGTGATGGTTAACAGCAGTATAAAAAAATCTTTGCCGGCTATAAGTTCCTCCCTGCGGCGCATGGTGGTTTTTTCTACCAGTTCTTCCCCGGTGGCAAAAGGAAACATAAAGCTTAACACAGCAGCGGCGGTAGCGAGTAATAACCAAAGAGTTTGCTGGCGTTGAATCATAATACGTTTTTTTGTTATTACTAAATAACGGAAAAATTAAATCTTAGCCCAATTCAGGATACAACGGAAACTGCTGCATAAATGTTTTCACCTCAATTTTCACCGAAGCAATTACTGCTTCATCGTCAATATTCATGAGTATTTTATCAATCATTCCCACAATGGTTTCCATATGTGCTTCCTTCATTCCCCTGGTAGTAATAGCCGGAACACCTACCCGGATACCGGAGGTTACAAAAGGTGATTTGTCATCAAACGGCACTGCATTTTTATTAAGGGTGATATGTGCTTTGTCCAATGTTTCCTGTGCTTTTTTGCCCGTAAGGTTTTTATTACGAAGGTCAATAAGCATCAGGTGATTATCTGTTCCATTGCTGATAAGTTGATAGCCTCTTGCTACAAATGATTTTGCCATTGCCTGTGCATTGGCGATTACCTGTTTGCTGTAAATTTTAAAAGAGTCGTCCAGTATTTCAGCAAAAGCAACCGCTTTGGCGGCGATAACATGCTCCAGCGGGCCGCCCTGCATACCGGGGAATACAGCGAGGTCAAGTAATGAACTCATCATCCGGATATTTCCTTTCGGATCTTTGATACCAAATGGATTTTCAAAATCATGACGAAGCATGATGATGCCTCCTCTTGGGCCTCTTAATGTTTTATGTGTGGTGGAAGTAACAATATGCGAATGTTCAAAAGGATCGTTTAATAAACCGCTTGCAATTAAACCGGCCGGATGGGCAATGTCTGCCATTACTAAGGCACCAATTTCATCTGCCACAGCTCTTATTCTTTTATAATCCCAGTCACGGCTGTAAGCTGAAGCTCCGCAGATAATCATTTTTGGCTTTTCCTTCCGGGCAGTTTCTTCGAGGTGTTCATAATCAACAAGACCAGTTTCTTTTTTTACTCCGTAAAAATGTGCCTGGTAATTTTTGCCACTAAAGTTGGCAGGACTGCCGTGGGTAAGATGCCCACCCATGCTTAAATCAAGTCCGAGTATTTTATCGCCGGGCTTCAGGCAGGCAAGAAAAACAGCAATGTTGGCCTGCGCACCACTGTGTGGCTGCACATTGGCCCAGCTTGTATGAAATACTTTTTTTAAACGTTCGATAGCCAGCGTTTCTATTTCATCCACTACTTCACATCCGCCATAGTATCGTTTGCCGGGGTAGCCTTCAGCATATTTATTGGTAGGCACCGTACCCATCGCCTGCATTACGGGCAGGGATGTAAAGTTTTCAGAAGCGATTAACTCAATGCCGTTTCGCTGGCGTTCCAGTTCTTTGTTGATGAGGTCGAAAACAAGAGTATCTCTTTGCATGGAGCAAAAATAGGTTAGCAAAAGAAAGATTAGAGGTATTTGTCGTCTAATTCTTATTTTAAAGTGCTAACCAAAAAAGCAGTTGCCAAAAAAGGGAAAACCCACTGTATTTTGTAGCCACATCGGGGCGAAATTTCTTATGGCTAATACCTATTCACAAATTACCATCCATTCTGTATTCGCAGTGAAATCCAGGGAAAATTTTATTACCAAAGATTGGCGTAATCATTTGCACCAATATATTTCTGGTATAATCACTAACAAGGGAGCAAAATCTTTAGCTGTAGGAGGATGGAAAGACCATGTGCATATTTTGTTCGGAATGACGGTTACTACCTGCATATCAGATTTTATGAGTGCTGTAAAAGCAAGTAGCAGTGGATGGATAAATGACCAGCATTACGTAAAAGGGAAGTTTCAGTGGCAGGCCGGATATGGCGCATTTTCCTTTGCTAAAAGCCAAAGGGATATTGTAATTAAATACATCATGAATCAGGAAGAGCATCACCGTACCAGAACATTTAAAGAAGAATATATAAAAATGCTTAATGATTTTGATGTCGCCTACGAGGATAAGTACTTGTTTGAGTTCTATGATTGATAAAAAAATGTCGCCCCGATGGGGCTCAGCTTTCTAAAATCATCATAGTATTACCAAAATGCCAGCCCTTCGGGCTTAGCCCCCGGGACTTGCTCCGGTGCCTCAAAATATTAATTGGCGGGGTAATTGCCCAAAGTTTTTGTTTATTTCAAAAGTCTTACTTTCGTTGGCTTTTGATTAGTTACCAAAACACTATAGCTGATACATGAAAGCTATCATCCCATTAGCCGGCGCAGGCACCAAGCTGCGCCCCCATAGTTACACGCAGCCCAAGGCTCTCATTCCCCTTGCTGGAAAGACAGTTCTCAGTATTATTATTGACCAGTTAAAAGACGCTGGCATCAAAGAGTTTGTTTTTATTGTTGGTTATTTCGGCGATAAAATACAGGATTATGTAAAAAATAAACATCCTGACCTGACCGCTCATTATGTACACCAGGTGGACCGGCAGGGAGTAGGCCATGCCATACGGCTGACCAGAAGCATTGTGGACCAGGACGAAGTTTTTGTAGTGCTGGGTGATACTATTTGTGAATATGATATAGAAGAAGTAATTAACAGTCCTTTTTCCATGATCGGGGTACGAAAGGTGGAAGACCCCAGGGATTTTGGCGTAGCAGAAATTGAAGATGATGGTTTTATCAGCCATGTGGTGGAAAAACCACAGATACCGAAATCCAATATGGCCCTGGTAGGTGTGTATAAAATAAAAGAGAGTGACCAGATGTTTCAGTGCCTGGAAAATAACATCCGGCAGGGGCTTCGCAGCCATGGTGAATACAGTTTGACAGATGCCCTTGATTGTATGATAAAGATGGGAGCGAAGTTCAAATCATTTAAAGTGGAGAACTGGTTTGATTGCGGCCGTAAGGAAACTTTACTGGAATCAAACGCTACGCTGCTGAAAAAATTTGCAATAAAGACAGAAGCGGAACAATTTGAAAACACAGTGATTGTTCAGCCGGTTAGCATAGCGGCAGGATGTACTATTAAAAATTCTATTATCGGGCCAAATGTGTCAATCGGAGAAAATACAACGATTGATTATTCTATTGTGAAAGATTCTATTATTGGCTCTTTCTCCAATCTTTTTGATATTGTATTAGACGATTCTGTTATCGGAAGCGATACCAATCTTCGTGGCGAAACCCGGTCGCTGAATATTGGAGATAATACAAGTATTGACTTAGGGTAGGGATTCAAGGCACACGGCACAAGGTACAAGTCATAAATAGTTTACAGTTTCATTCTATGCTTTAGGCTTTCTTCTTGTTCCTTGTTTTCTTGTTCCTTTTCTTTTGTACCTTCTTCAATTATCTTTACTCCTGACTAACGACTCCTGGCTCATGACTCCATTTAAGAATCGTGTTACTGAATTATTTGGTATTGATTATCCCATCATCCAGGCCGGCATGATATGGGCCAGTGGCTGGCGGCTTGCCAGTGCTGTTAGCAATGCAGGTGGTCTCGGTATCATAGGCAGCGGTTCTATGTATCCTGATGTCTTACAGGAGCACATCCGTAAATGTAAAGCTGCTACTACCCGTCCCTTTGGTGTAAATGTACCCTTGCTGTACCCTGATATTGACAAGCATATTCAGATTATTATTGATGAAGGAGTAAAAATCGTTTTTACTTCAGCCGGTAACCCGAAAACATGGACAGGTATTTTAAAAGAGAAAGGAATTACAGTAGTGCATGTAGTCAGTTCTTCAAAATTTGCAAAAAAGTCGGAAGATGCCGGGTGTGATGCAGTAGTGGCAGAAGGATTTGAAGCAGGCGGACATAATGGTAGAGAGGAAACTACCACGATGGTGTTGATCCCTGCCGTGGTGAATGCCGTTAAAATTCCGGTGATTGCTGCCGGGGGAATAGCTGATGGCAGGCAGATGCTGGCGGCGATGGTGCTGGGTGCAGAAGGAGTGCAGATGGGCAGCCGCTTTGTGGCGAGTGAAGAGGCATCTTCACATATTAATTTCAAAAACGTAGTAATTAATTCGGGGGAAGGAGACACACAGTTAACTTTAAAACAACTGACACCTGTCCGGTTAATAAAAAATGAATTTTTCAGGCAGGTGCAGGAGGCGGAATTAAAAGGAGCAACGGTAGAGGAGTTAAATGCGTTGTTGGGAAGGGCAAGGGCAAAAAAGGGAATGTTTGAAGGAAATTTGGCGGAAGGTGAACTGGAAATTGGCCAGGTAAGTGCCCTGTTGGATGATATTTTACCGGCAGGTGAGATCGTAAAAAATGTGTGGAATGAATTTACAGACGGTTTGGCCAATCCGCTGAAAAAGGTTTAATTTTAATCACCACCAGAACAGGATAAGTGCTGAAGGGTTATTTTAAAACCATTCAAACCAGTACAATGAAACAAAAATTTATTTTGATGGCAATTTCCCTGCTGGGTTTTGCTGTGGCCAAAGCGGGGGATATTGGTCCCGGTCCGGGTGATGGAAAAAAAGATGAGCTGAATGGGATTGTTATTCATTCAGATAGTAAAAAACCATTGAAAGATGTTAGCGTTACGGCCGTACTGATTTCAAAAAAAGAGAAAGTAGTGCAAACGGACGATGAAGGCAGTTTTGCTTTTGACGAATTAAAGCCGGGTACCTATAAATTTATATTTGAAAAAGCTGGTTTCAAAAAAATTACCAAAGAGAAAGTAGTGATAAAAACAGATGAAGCTTTCCAGCTGAATATTGAAATGATTGAAAGCAATGATTACGAAATCATGCCTTCCCCTTTTAATATCGGGGGCATCAAATAATAAATAGTAATTCATTACTAATGAAAGAGTCTCGCCTTAGGCGAGACTCTTTGTTTTTCATGGCTGGCTCTGGCAAACACATTGCCTAGTCTATATCTAAATCAAAGTCATTATCGGTTTTCTCAATATTGAATTTTTTGTGCTTCTCCAAAAAGCTGCGGTATTTAGTGTAAGTCTGTGCTGATGCCTTCTTTCCATTGATGAAGAGTTCTCCGTCTTTGTGTTTCAGGCTATAGCCTTCTTTTTTGTTAATCAGGCCATCGTTTTCGAGGCCATCAACAAATGATTTATATTCTTTTATTTCAGCCTTTGCTTTTTCAATTTCTACTTTCGCCTGTTGCATTTCCTTTTCTAATTTGGGGCCAAGTTCCTTCATTTCTTCACCCAGTTTTTTCATATCGGCTTCCAGTTTCTTCATATCAATGTCTTTTACTTTTTCTATTTCCAACTTTATTTTATCAAAATCCACTTTAGCCAGTGATTCCTGCACTTCCTGCTGGATTTTAGCCATGTCTATTTCCTTCATGGCGTTGGCTATTTCTATTTTTATTTTGTCGAAGTCAACTTTGGCTAATGATTCCTGCACTTCTTTCTGAATTTTTGCAAAATCCACTTCTTTCATTGCTTGTTCTATCTCCATTCTTATCTTATTTCCATCAATACTCTTCATAGCTGCTGCTATCTCTTTCTGGATTTTTTCCATATCCAATTGCAGATCAGTTTCATTTAATTCATCCAGCACATCATCCAGGTCACGGATTTTCTTTTCTTTGTCTGCCATTTTCTTTTTAGGAGTAGTATCATTTACAGATTGCTGGTACTTGCCGGGAGACTGATGCTGATCCCAGGAAATAAGTCCAATGGTAATGCCAGCGGTAAGCAGCACAAGCAATAAACGTTTGGTTGCGGGGGTTGTTGGTTTCATACATTCTGTTTTAAAATGACTAAGATTGGTTTCACGAAATACTTCGTATCAAATATACGATTGATTTCGTATAAAGTTACATGGCTATGGACATAAAGAAAATTTTAACAAAAAGAGGCTGTCTCAAAAGTCAATTTGGTTGTCATATTGAGCTTGTCGAAATATTGACTATCAAATTGATAGCCTTCGATAACCCTTCGATAACCCTTCGATAACCCTTCGATAACCCTTCGATAAACTCAGGGTGACAACGGCTGACAATCCTTTTGAGACCGCCTCTTACAACAGATAGAAACAAATTAATTTTTTCTGAATGCCCACTTCATCATTTCTTTCCAGCTTGGTTTTTTGCCATACATTAAAATACCGGTGCGGTAAATTTTGCCGGCAAACCAGGTGGTGAAAATGAAGCCCGCCACCAGCAAGGTCATGGATAATCCCAATTGCCACCAGGGAACTGTTCCGGGTATTCCAAAAGGAATTCTTACCATCATAATAATAGGGGAACTGAAAGGAATGATACTTCCCCAAACGGCCAGTGGCCCTGTCGGGTCTTTCAGCACCGCTGTCATCATCACCATAGAAAAAATGATCGGCATCATTAAAGGGAAGCTAAGAGACTGGGCTTCCCGCATATCCTCATTTACGGCACTGCCCATGGCTGCAAATAAGGAGGAATAAAAGAAAAAGCCGCCCATCAGGTAAAAAATAAAAAAGAAAAGTGTTTGCGGAATATTGGTAGCAGTGAATACACTTTGTACGCCGCCCACAATGCCACTCATGGCATTGGCATTTCCGGCAAACGAGATATTATAGATGATCAGGATGAACGAAACCCATAAAAGAATTTGTGTAAAAGCCACTAACCCGATGCCCACAATTTTTCCCAGCATCAGTTGAAAAGGTTTTACCGACGATACGATTACTTCCGCAATGCGGCTTGTTTTTTCTTCCATTACCCCCATCATTACCTGTGAACCATACAGCAGAAGAATAATATAAATTAAAATAGCCGATACTGTACCTATTACACTGGCGATTCCGGAATTGGCATTTTTGTCTTTGATATTTACCGGGGAAACAGTAAGGATATTTGTTTCAATAATTTTCCTTTTTGGTTCATCAATACCTAATTTTTCATTTTTTACCAGTGTCCATATATCATTCATCTTTTTTTGGATGGCGGTAATGCTTTCCATCCCCAGTGTTCTGTCAGTTTGCAGGGTAAGTTTTGTTGGCCCTGTTTCCCAGTTGGCGGATGCGGGAATAACTATAAACCCGTCATATCCGCTTTTATCCAGGTTCATTTTAAGTGTTTCTGGATTTATATTTACCAGTGTAAGAATATTGCTGCTGTCCCTGGCGTTCTCAGCTGCTATTTTTTCTTTATTAAAAAAACCGGAGGAGTCAATTACTGCCAGTTTCATTTGCTTACCTGACCTGGCAGTGAGGTAGCCGGAGCCGACAATCAATGCCAGGTACAACAGAGGGAAAAGAATAGTACTTATAATAAAAGTCTTTTTTCTAACCTTGGTCAGGTACTCTCTTTTTATAATGAGCCAGATTTTATGCATAATGAATAGTTAAGTTGGTTTGAATAAGGTTATACTTTCTGAAACTGGCGGGCTGTGGGAGTGCCTTCCACCAGCTTGATAAAAATATCATTGAGAGAAGGGAGTATTTCATTAAAAGAATTAATAGTGGTGTCGTGACGCAGCAGGTATTGCAGCACATCATTGGGTTTATTGTTTTCTTTTATCCGGACTATATGCGAATGGGCTTTGCTGCCCACTACTTCATAAGGTGCTGTTCCGTTCAGCGAAGGCATTTTTTCAGTGCCAATACTGAAAAGATTTTCTTTGAAGTCCTGTTTTATCTGTTTTACTGTTCCATCTAATATTTTCTTTCCTTTATTCACCAGTGCAATATGATCGCAGATCTCTTCTACCTGCTCCATCCGGTGGGTGCTGAAGATGATAGTAGAACCGTTTTGCGCCAGGTTGAAAATTTCGTCTTTGATAAGATTGCTGTTCACCGGGTCCAGGCCGCTAAAGGGTTCGTCAAGTATAATCAGTTTCGGGTTATGTAAAACAGTTATTACAAACTGTAATTTCTGGCTCATACCTTTGGAGAGATCTTCCACTTTTTTATTCCACCAGCTTTCCATTTCAAACCGGATGAACCATTGTTTGATTTTGGTTAATGCATCATTTTTACTTAATCCTTTTAATTGCGCCAGGTACATGGTTTGCTCCCCGATTTTCATCTTCTTATATAAACCTCTCTCTTCCGGCATATAGCCTATGTACCCTACATCTTTAATAGGGTCAAATTTTTTACCATCCAGCATTATTTGCCCTTCATCAGGATAAAATATCCCGGTAATCATCCGGATAAGCGTTGTTTTACCTGCCCCATTCGGCCCGAGTAATCCAAATATCTGTCCTCTTTCTACCGAAAGGCTGATATCGTCCACCGCTTTTTGTGTAGCAAAATATTTCTTCAGATTTTGTAGTTCAAGGATGGGCATATTGATTTGATTTATGCTGTAAAATTAACTGTCCTGCGGAAATCAGTTCAGAAATCAGGTGAACGACAAATTTTGTAGGCTGTATGGTAAAAATAAGCGGTAATCAGGAATGTTTTAAAACCAAAGAAATTTGATTTGCCACTCTTTCTCCATCCATGGCAGCACTTACAATGCCACCTGCATAGCCGGCACCCTCGCCACACGGATACAGGTTTTTGATCTGTGGATGCTGGAGGGTTTCGCTATTCCTTGGTATCCGGACAGGGGAGGAGGTTCTGGATTCGGTAGCAACCACCACCGCATCGTTGGTATAATAACCCTTCATTTTTTTACCATATTCCCTGAAAGCCTGTTGCAGTCTTTTGTGAATAAAAGCAGGCAAAACATTTTTTAAAAGCGAAGAATTAAGTCCCGGCAAGTAAGAGCAACCGGGAAGTGAAGGAGATAATTTATTTTCCGAAAAATCAACCAGTCGCTGCGCCGGGGCAACAAATTTTCCACCGCCAGTATCAAAAGCTTTTTTTTCAACAGATTGTTGAAACTCCATCAGCAATAACGGGTTGTCAGCATTGTTAATCATTAATTTTTCCTTCTTCATTATTTCAAAAACATCTTTTTCTTCCACAGAAACTACAATGCCGCTGTTGGCATACGGATTATTACGTTTAGAAGGGCTCCAGCCATTTACCACCAGTTCGCCGGGAGAGGTGGCGGCAGGAGCGATAATACCCCCGGGGCACATACAAAAAGAAAATACTCCTTTACCATCTACCTGCTGCACCCAGCTATAGGCAGCAGGGGGTAAAAATTCTCCTCTTACGGCACAGTGATACTGGGAACTGTCAATTAATGATTGAGGATGCTCTACCCTTACACCCAATGCAAACGGTTTTGCTTCGATTAATATCTTTTTTGTATAAAGCAATTCAAAAATGTCTCTTGCCGAGTGACCGGTTGCCAGGATAACAGCATTTGCTTCAAAGGAGTTGCCATCAGCAGTTTTTACCCCTTTAATTTCATTATCCTTAATTATAAAGTCAACTACTTTTTTTTCAAATAAAAACTCTCCGCCACTATCCATAATGGTTTTGCGCATGGCCGTAATAATCTGAGGTAGTTTATTGGTACCAATATGCGGATGTGCTTCATATAATATCTTTTCTTCAGCTCCAAAATGAACAAACAGGTTCAGAATACGATTAATATCACCCCGTTTGCTGCTGCGGGTATATAATTTACCATCGCTGTAAGTACCGGCACCGCCTTCGCCAAAGCAGTAATTGCTTTCCGGGTTTACTTCCCCCTCTTTATTAAGTATTGCCAGATCCCTTCTTCTGGCTCTCACATCTTTTCCTCTTTCAAGTATAATGGGCTTGATACCTTTTTCTATTAATTGCAGGGCAGCAAACAAACCTGCCGGCCCGGCCCCAATAATTATCACCCTGCCGGATGATTTTTTTAGTTCGGGAAAGTGGAACGGGATCAATTCCCCCGGCTGATAAGGCTCATCTGCATAAATCTTGAGTGAAAGGTTGATCCGGGGTTGCTTGCCCCTGGCATCAATGGAATGCTTCAGGATGGTGTAGCCTGAAACAGCTGAAACCTTTAGGGAGGCTGCCTGTGCAATATTTTTTTTTACCAGTGTTGGATCTGCCGCTTCTGACGGAAGTAGCTTTAAAGAGATAGTTTTTTGCATGTTGTCAGGTTTTTATCCTGAAGTCCGTACAAAGATGCAAATAATACCAGTGTGAATATCAAATTAGCTGACTGATTCAGGTATAATGCCGATAGAATAGCCGTTTAGTCCCCCGAATAGTTTCGGAGAGCTATTACGGATATCACATCGGTATAAAAAATGGGGATTAATTTTAGAATTCCTTGTTGCGACCATAAAATATTTATACCTTCAAACGAGACCCACGGTTATGAAAAAAAAATCCCCTTTTGCCTTTCTTGTTTTCATTCTCGTCTTTACAGGTTTATCCTGCAACACAGTTTACCAAAGTCAATCACTTCAATACAAAACATATCGTATTAATGATACCCAGCCAAAAGATTCTTCTTTGCTGAATTTTCTGCAGCCGTACAGCGACAATGTAAATCAGAAGATGAACGATGTGGTGGGTGTGGCAGCAGTGAGTATGGATAAAAAACAACCGGAAGGAACACTGGGCAATTTTATGGTGGATGCTTTTTTTGCCATGGCTGCTGAAAAATATAATACAAAAGCAGATGTTGCTTTTTTGAATTTTGGAGGAATCAGATTGACACAATTGCCGGCAGGAAATGTAACCACCGGAAAAATATTTGAATTGATGCCATTTGATAATTTACTAATTCTGCAAAAATTAAAAGGTGATGTGCTGCAGCAATTTTTGGATTTAATCGCATCAAAAGGTGGATGGCCGGTGGCGGGTATCACCATGCAGATAAAGGATAAAAAAGCAGTGAATGTAATGATCGGTGGAAAGCCGCTTAACCCGGATGAAATTTACACAACCGTTAATTCAGATTTTGTAGCCAATGGTGGCGATAATGCTGACATGCTCAGATCTGTTCCGCAAATAACGAATGGATATCTTATGCGGGATGCCATATTTGATTATATTAAGAAATTAAAAAGCCAGGGCGAAAATATAAGTGCAAAAATTGAAAACCGGGTAACCAATGCTCAGTAGAAAAAAATTCATCTGCAATGCGGCTTTATCAGCCGGAGCAATGATGGCCGGGCCGTCCATTGTAAAAGCAGCGGACTATTTCAGCCCATTGAAACTGACCATCTTACACACTAATGATACCCATAGCCGGTTGGAACCATTTCCTATGGATGGAGGCCGCAATCAGGGTCTTGGAGGTATTGCTGCAAGAGGGGAGCTTATCAATAAAATAAGAAGTGAGGAAGAACATGTTTTGCTGCTGGATGCCGGTGATATTTTCCAGGGTACACCTTATTTTAATTTATATAAAGGCGAACCGGAGATAAAAGCCATGTCGGCGATGAAATACGATGCAACGACAATCGGCAATCATGATTTTGATGCAGGTATGGAAAATCTTGCCACACAATTAACCACTCATGCAAATTTTCCGATGCTGATTGCCAATTATGATTTTACAGGAACACCGATGGAAAATAAAACACATCCGTATAAAGTTTTCAAAAAAGGAAAATTAAAAATTGGTGTGTTTGGAATAAGCATTGAAGGGCGGGGTTTAATTCCCGACAGTTTGTTTGGTGCAACAAAATATCTTGACCCGGTTCAAAAAGCAAATGAAACGGCTGACAGGTTAAAACGAAATGAAGATTGTGATATGATAATTTGCTTATCACATCTCGGCAATCAATATAAAGAGAGTAATAAAGTTAGTGATGAAGTACTGGCAAAAGAAACAGAACATGTTGATTTGATTATTGGCGGGCACACCCATACTTTTTTGGATAACCCGATTGTGTATAAAAACAAAAAAAGTGATGATGTTATTGTTAACCAGGTGGGTTTTGCCGGTATCATTTTAGGTAGGTTAGATTTTGAATTTTCCAAATTTTCAGGTAAAAAATTGACCAAAAATCATAATATTTCTGTTTCACAAAAAACAGGAGGATAAAATTTTTTTTTATAAAAGAAATGGTGATATTCGCCATCCTGTCCAATTTTTTTTATTGACATAGTGTGAAGAGTATTTGGACGTTTTTCGGACGAACAACTATAGTTAACCCGGTATAAACTGCTTACTAATCTGATGGATAATAATGCTGAAAAA
>JANPMI010000094.1:0-3085 GCA_031422725.1 Chitinophagaceae bacterium
TGAAATATCTTTTCTAAAATCTTTTAATTGTTCAAAGAGTGTGGCGATTGTCATTCCATTTGCTAATGCTACACTTCCGCTATGCTGTATGACCGGACCATCGGCTAGTGGATCGCTATAGGGCATACCAAGTTCAATGATGGAGGCTCCGTTCTGTTGCAACGACTTCATTACTTCTAATGTGCTGTCGAGTTTTGGGAAACCGGCGGTGCAATAGACGTTAAGTATACTGTTCGATTTTTCTTGAAACGTATTTTGTAGTCTGCTCATAATTTTTTAACACAGAATTGATGAGAAAACTGAGTTACACAGAGAGTCTCTGTGTAACTATCAAAACTCTGTATCTCTGTGTTTAGATTTTTTTCATGTACGTATACAAATCCTTATCCCCCCTCCCACTCAAACAAATCACCACCACATCTTCTTTTGTAAATTTCATTTGTTTCAATGCTGCCAATGCATGCCCCGTTTCCAATGCCGGAATAATTCCTTCCAACTTCGCCAATTCAAACGATGCTGCCAATGCTTCCTCATCCGTAGCACTTAAAAAAGTTGCCCGGCCACTTTTAAATAAATGTGCATGCAACGGGCCAATGCCCGGATAATCTAATCCCGCAGAAATACTATGCGGCTCTACTACTTGTCCATCTTCTGTTTGCATCAGCAAACTTTTACTGCCATGCAAAATACCCGGCTTGCCTAATGCAGTGGTGGCTGCACTCATGCCACTATCAACACCATGACCAGCCGCTTCCACAGCAATCAACTGCACTGAAAGTTCATCTAAGAAATGATAAAAAGCTCCCGCCGCATTACTACCGCCACCCACACAAGCCATTACATGAGTTGGTAATTCACTACCCGTTTTCTCCAACAATTGTTTCCGCATCTCTTCGCTTATCACACTTTGAAATCTCGCCACCATATCCGGGTAAGGATGCGGCCCTACCACACTGCCGATTATATAATGCGTATCATCCGGGTGATTTATCCAATCCCGTATCGCTTCATTCGTTGCATCTTTCAATGTCTTGCTGCCACTAACAGCCGGTATCACCGTTGCACCCAGCATTTTCATTCTCGCTACATTCGGTGCCTGCCGTTCAATATCCTTTTCGCCCATGTACACAATGCACTCCACGCCTTTCAATGCACACACCGTAGCCGTTGCCACTCCATGCTGACCGGCACCCGTCTCTGCAATAATTCTTTTTTTACCCAATCGCTGCGCCAATAAAATCTGCCCGATGGTATTATTTATTTTATGTGCCCCGGTATGACAAAGGTCTTCCCGTTTCAAATAAATAGTTGTACGAAATTGCTTACTCAACCGCTCCGCCAGATACAATGGCGTAGGCCTGCCCACATAATCCCGCAACAAGTATTGAAACTCTTTTTGAAACTCTTCTTCATAAATAATTTCCAAATACTTTGTCCGCAGCTCTTCCACATTGCGATGCAGCATTTCCGGAATGTAGGCACCACCGAACTGACCGTAATAGCCTTGTTCATTTGGTTGCTGATATGTTTGTGTTTTTTTCATTTAATTTTTATTTAGCCAGCTTCAGTTTTTCATGGCATCGCCTGTTGTGTCACTCACTTGTACGTCCCGTTTTCATGGCATCAAATACTCTACCTCAAAACTTGATTTCAGCTTTCCCAATTTCATAGCTATTAGCATCTCTTACAATTTTATACAATTTTACAGGTGATTTGAGATTATTTTTAATACTCATAATGAGTTCTTTCAAGTCTTTCTCAGGCATGAATGCCCCAACAAAAATTTCTTTAATAGTTGTGGGTCTGAATTTCCTTACTCTTTGATTTTTTTCTATATCAGGGGTATTAAATCTATACTCTGATTCATTTAACCAATCAGTATGCTTTAAATAAAATGATTCTGAAAATTTTTCTCTCTCAGCATTAACGAAACTCCATGCCATAGGTTCATTAACATACTCAACTTTCCTAAAACTTATTGGCATAATATCTTTAAATAGTTCGGCTGTATTAAACCCAACACAAAATCCTTTAGAATTATTTCCGTAATGAGCCCACATAGTACGACTAAGAGGATTTTGGGTCAAACTAAATATTCCAATAGAATCATATAATTCACTATTATAAACCAAATTATATGTTTGTTTAAAATACTCTATCGGATTTTCCTTAATCTCTTCAAGTTTATTTTCACAAGCAATAAAAAAATCATTTGACCCTGGAATCAAATTCTCAAACCAGTTATGCTGTTCAGCATATTTTTTTAACTTATCAAAGAACAAAGAGCTATGAATTTCATCGTAATTAAACTTTAGTGGCACTCTAATATCCATATCATCATTTAATGATTTTGGATGTGCAAGCCAAACTTCAGTATTGCTTATCATTTTTCTATGGTCGGAACAATTCCAGTCTCTATACTTATAAAGAACTGGTGGAAATTCAGTCTTCAACCTATCTTCTATTTCAGAAAAGCTAACAAAAAAATGTTCCATTACTTCTTTAGTTGATACTTTTACTCATCATTGATGATTTAATCTTCCCAATATTCTATTCCGTTTTTGTCAATGAAACCATTGTTATCGTTCCAATCAAAAACTCTAGCCAACCCATTGGAAAAGGAGTTAGTTGATTGATATATAAATGGAATAATAATATTCCCGTTTTTATCAATAAAGCCATTATCAGCAAAATCGTGGACAACACCTATAAGTCCTTCTGAAATAACATCAACATAATTATAAATAAAAGGAATTACAACGTTTCCACTTTTGTCAATGAATCCAGTCCTATCATCCTTTCTAACTGCCGCAATCCCGTCTGAAAACTTTGCTTCAGGCATTCCTATAATATTTTTAGTATATGTAAATGGAATTTTGACATCCCCTTCCTTATTAATAAATCCATACTTACCACTCATTTCAACACCTGCTAATCCTTCTGAAAAATCATCTGCCCTATCATAAACAAATGGGATAACAACATCTCCTTTTGGGTTAACGAATCCATACTTTCTACCTATACGTACAGCAGCAAGACTCTCTGAAAAGTTATGTGCAAAATTGTATATACAGGGGATAACTTC
>JANPMI010000095.1:0-5194 GCA_031422725.1 Chitinophagaceae bacterium
TGGCCTTTCTCACCGTATGGAAAATAAACCTAATGAAATGAGTGGTGGAGAACAGCAAAGGGTAGCAGTTGCAAGGGCACTCATCAACAATCCTGATATTGTTTTTGCAGATGAGCCTACGGTTAATTTGGATTCTGCGAATGCTAAAGAATTGCATCAGTTATTTTTTGACCTGCGAACTAAATTCAACCAGACCTTCCTCATCGTTACACATAATGAGGAATTAGCTAAACTAAGCGACCGGGTATTGTATATGAAAGATGGAAGGATTGTGTAATATACTGATTAGCTAATTTTCTTATGGATGTCCGTTAAACCAGGTCTTTAGTTCATCCATTGTATTAGTTGTTTTAGCAGCATCCGTCCACCAGTCATGGAAAGTAAGCGGATAGTTTATAATTTTTTTGTCAACATTAAGTGTTCCGAGTTTTGTAAACAAATTGCTGCTTTGGTCAGGGGTCACCACAAAATCAAGGTCGCCATGAAAGAAGATAGTTGGTGCCGAAGTGGTAGTAGCCTGGTACTGGGGACTGCAATTTTTATAACGTTGTTCTGAAGCAACGGTTAAGGGGAACAAAGGAACTCCGAGGAAGGGATTTAATATTGGATTATACACATTAAAGTTGTAATAAGACATGGCAAATAAATCCGTAGGGCCTGCCATGGAACCAACTGCTTTTATTTTTCCATTACTATTTCTTGTGTAGGTGTATGCTAATGACAAATGTGCACCGGCACTATGGCCAACTATATATAATTTTTGTCCATTAAAAGTATGTATTGATGCCTGTCTTAAACTAAACTGAACGGCACTGTCCACATCATCTACCTGCATTTTATAATTGTCCGGGGTGTTTAAAGTAAGACGGTAATTGATATTTGCGACCGCAAATCCCCTTTGTTTTAAACCATTCAGCAGCCAGGTTAGTTCGACTTTATCACCTGTGGACCAGCCACCACCATGCACTACTATCACAAGAGGGGTAGTTATCGTTCTGCCGGCCGGCAATCCAAGATCCAGCTTTTGGCTGCTGTTTGCACCATAGGAAATGTTTTGAATAGTTGTATCTCTGAGAGGTCCGGGTGGCGGAGGCGGAGGCGGGGCTATCGGGTCTGGCTCACAACTGAATAAAGAAACCATAACAATAACTGATAAAAGAAGATATTTTTTAAACATAAAAATTTATTGTTTAACCTGTAAAACGCTTTACTTGAATTTAATCATCCAAAAAGCTGTTAAAACAACATTGTTAAATCAGGCTTTGTAATAGTAATGATAAAAAATGATTTTTTCGGTAAGCTACTAAGCAGAAAATTACATTCTGGGTTTCCAGGGTATTTCTTCAATACTCATCTGGTGTCCGCTGTAGCGGCTAAGAACAAAAAGATAATCACTCAGCCGGTTGAGATATTTGATAATAATTTCTTCTACTTCAAGGCCTGCCTGTCCGGCAGGCAGGCTTTCCAATTCCAATCTTACGCAGCATCTTTCTGCCCTGCGGCAAACACACCGGGCAATATGCAGCTGCGATAAAGTAGCATGACCGCCAGGTAAAATAAAATTTTTCATCGGTGGAATTACTTTATCCATACGGTCTATTTCTTTTTCCAGCAGTTCTACATCCGTTTCCAGCAAATCTGGTATCCGCATCTTTGGCTCTTTGATGGGGTCGCAGGCCAATGACGAACCGATGGTAAACAACCGGTCCTGCACTTCAAGCAATATTTTTTTCCCCTGTTCATCGGTAAGAAGGTCTTTACACAAACCAATATAAGAATTCAATTCATCCACCGTGCCATAGGCTTCTATACGCAAATGCGATTTGGAAACTTTTGTTCCGCCAATGAGAGAGGTAGTTCCTTTGTCTCCTGTTTTGGTATATATTTTCATTGACATAGAGGGAGAGTTCATAGTTAATTGTTCAAAGTTCATAGCCGAACCTGAACGGTGAATAAAGATGTAACAAAAGTAAAATGTTTAAAGTTTTGGAAAGGGAAAGAAAGTTGACAACTTTTCATACTCTTACCAAATCCCCTTTGGAGAATTTAGGGGTGTCGCTTTCAATAACTCCATCTCTCAGCCTAACGATCCGGTGTGCATGATTGGCAATATCTTCCTCATGAGTTACCAGTATCACCGTATTGCCCCGGCCATGTATATCTCCAAAAATTTCCATTATTTCCTGGGAGGTTTTCGAATCGAGATTACCCGTTGGTTCATCAGCCAGAATAATGGCAGGATCATTTACTAATGCCCTTGCAATAGCTACCCGCTGGCATTGTCCGCCAGAGAGTTCATTGGGTTTGTGATGGCTTCTGTCAGTAAGGCTTACCATTTCCAACACCTCTTTAGCTTTTTCATTGCGGAGTTTTCTGTTCATGCCCGCATATACTAATGGCAAAGCCACATTTTCTAATGCTGTAAGTCTCGGTAACAAATTGAACTGTTGAAATACAAATCCAATCTCCTGGTTACGGACTTCTGCCAGTGCATTGTCTTCCATCTGGCTCACATCCTGTTCATTCAGAATATACTTTCCGCCACTGGGTGTATCAAGACAACCGATTATATTCATCAAAGTGCTTTTACCGGAGCCGGAAGGTCCCATCAAAGCCACATATTCATTCTTTAAAATATTCAACGATATGCCTTTCAGCACCTGCAACTCATGTTTACCCATAAAGTAGCTTTTCTGAATATTTTCGAGATGAATGATCGTTTGCGGCATATTATTTTTTAATCACTTTGGGTACTTTAAAAAAATGCTCATCATGCAATGGTGCATTTTTTAACGCTGCTGAGCGACTTATAGAATTTTTTATTTCATCTTCCCGCAGCACATTTACTTCCTCACTCATAAAAAGCAGGGGTTCCACCCCATCGAGGTTCAGTTCATTTATTTTTTCAACAAAACCAATCATCCGCTGAAGGTCGTTTTTGATCTCCGCCTTTTCTATTTCATTAAACTGCAGCCGGGAAAGATGAGCCAGTTTATCAACCATTGCATCGGTTACTTCCATCTTACAAATATAGTTTATAGTTTTTTGTTTATGGTCCATGGTTCCGGCATGATGTACTGACTTTTTCTGCTTTAGGATTCAACAATAAACTACAAACCATAAACCACAAACAATTTCTATCTTAGCGGCGATATGGATATGCAGAAAAAAATAGTAATGAGTGGCATCCGGCCCACTGGTTTTTTACACTTGGGTAATTATTTTGGAGCAGTAAGAAATTATGTCCGGATGCAGGAGGAGTTTGAATGTTATTTTATGGTGGCGGATCTTCACTCTCTTACTACTCATCCGGATACGAAAGAACTCAAAGAAAATGTACACCGGGTGTTATCAGAGAATATTGCCTGTGGATTAGATCCTGATAAAGCGGCTTTATATTGTCAGAGCCATATTTATGAAACGTCAGAATTATACCTCTACCTGAATATGCTGGCTTATAAGGGTGAGTTGGAAAAAACAGTTACGTTTAAAGATAAAGTCCGCCAGCATCCGGATAATGTAAATGCAGGTTTATTGACTTATCCAGTTTTGCAAACGGCAGACATTATTCTGCACAGGGCATCTTATGTGCCGGTTGGTAAAGACCAGGAACAGCATTTGGAGATGGCCCGCACTTTTGCGAACCGGTTTAATCATCGTTACGGAGATATTTTTCCGGAACCTCATGCTTTTAATTATGGTGATGAACTGGTGAAAGTGTCCAGCCTTGATGGTACGGGAAAAATGAGTAAAAGTGAAAATCAATATGCTACACTTTACCTGTCTGATGATGATGAACTGATTCGTAAAAAAGTGATGAAGGCAAAAACGGACAGCGGCCCGTCAGAACCTGGCTCAGCCAAACCGGATTACATTGAGAATATTTTCGGCTTGATGAAATTAGTAAGTTCTTCATCAGTGATTGATAAATTTGAAACGGATTATAATAACTGCACCATTCGTTATGGCGATATGAAAAAACAGCTGGGTGAGGATATGGTAAAATTTATTACTCCCATCCGGGAAAAAGCAGAATCAATCCGGAATAGCCCCGCCTACCTTAAAGAAGTAATGGAAAAAGGTGCTGAAAAAGCCGGGAAGAGTGCTAAAGCCACGATGGAACTGGTACGGCAGGCAATAGGCCTCAATTATTTTTAAACCCCGGTTTCCCGTATTGGAAATTACATTACTTTTAAGACCTCTGTGTTTTTTTAAAATGTAAACCAAAACAACAATGAATAAGAAAACAGTTTTTGGAGTAATTGGTTTCCTTGCCATCATCGCTTCTGTAGCGATGTATGTTATAGGCGGTAATTCATCGCATATGTCTGAATTGAAAGATTTTTGGTGGATGCCTTTACCAGTAGCAGCTATTTGTTTATTTGTTGCGGGGTCTTCCCGGCCAAAAGCATAGGCATGTTGCTTTCGGATAAAGTGAGTTTTTAATTTGAAATAACAGAGGTATAAAAAATGGCAAAAGCAAAGAAACCAAAGCATATCGCAGTAGCCGGCAATATCGGTGCGGGTAAAACTACATTGACCGAAATGCTGAGCAAGCATTACAAGTGGATTCCTAATTTTGAAGATGTGGATCACAATCCTTACCTCATGGATTTTTATGAGGATATGCCCCGCTGGAGTTTCAACCTGCAGATATTCTTTTTGAACAGTCGTCTTCGTCAATTAGTAGAAATACAGAAAGGAACAGAAACGGTTATCCAGGACAGAACGATTTATGAGGATGCCAACATCTTTGCTCCCAACCTCCATGAGATGGGATTGATGAGCAAAAGGGATTTTGATAATTATTTTCATTTCTTTCAGACATTAAAGACACTGGTGCAGCCGCCTGACCTGCTGATTTACCTGAATGCATCAGTTCCTACCCTGGTAGGCCAGATACAAAAAAGGGGCAGAGAATATGAAGAGAACATCCGGCTGGATTATTTAAAGAAGCTGAACGAATACTATAATAAATGGATCGCCGATTATAAAGAAGGCCAGTTGCTGATCATTGATGTTGATAAAAACAGGTTTCCCGAGAACGAAGAACATTTTGGTGAGATCATCCGGAAAGTGGATGCACAGTTGTACGGGTTGTTTTAAAACCAGTAAATAATAAATAAGATGAAATTCTTTTGTCTTTGTTGTGTTACAATCTTTTTTGTATGTAAAAGCTCTTCCCAACAACAAA
>JANPMI010000096.1:0-28613 GCA_031422725.1 Chitinophagaceae bacterium
AATATCTGTTGCAACTAATACCCGCAACGTACCATTTTTAAAATCATTCAATGCACCTTGTCTTGCATTCTGCGATTTATTGCCATGAATAGCTGCAGCTCTTATATTGAAGCGTTGCAAGATTTTTACCACTTTATCTGCACCATGTTTGGTACGGGTAAAAACCAATGCCGTTTTTATTTCTTTATCCTGTAATAAATGCAGCAGCAATTCAGGCTTCTCCATTTTGCCAACATGATAAAGACTTTGCTCTATCTTATCAACTGTAGAAGAGGGAGGTGTTACTTCCACCTTAGATGGATTAGTTAATAATACATTCGCCAGTTTTTGAATTTCTGGTGGCATGGTAGCCGAAAAGAAAAGTGTTTGCCTTTTTGCAGGCAACTTGGCTATTACTTTTTTAACATCATGGATAAAGCCCATGTCGAGCATACGGTCTGCTTCGTCCAATACAAATATTTGCAGTTTGTCTAAGCGGATATAACCCTGCGTCATTAAATCTAATAAGCGACCAGGTGTTGCTACTAATACATCCACACCTCTGCGCAATGCATTGGTTTGGTGCAGTTGTGATACGCCACCAAAAATAACCGTGTGACGGATGCCGGTATGTTTGCCATAGGCAGCAAAGCTTTCATCTATTTGTATTGCCAACTCTCTTGTTGGTGTTAATATTAATACTTTGATGCCGGGAGCCAATGGTTTTTGTTCATGCAGAATCTGCAGGATAGGAATGGCGAAAGCGGCTGTTTTGCCGGTGCCTGTTTGGGCACAGCCCAGCAGGTCTTTACGTTGCAGCACAAGTGGAATAGCCTGTTGCTGAATGGGTGTTGGAATAGTGTATCCTTCTGCGGCAACTGCTTTAAGGATGGGTTCAATAATTTCTAATTTTTTAAAAGCCATGATAGGTTTTTATAATTTAATTCGCAGATAATCTGCGGATGGAGCTGGCAAAGACGTTGTAGTTTCTGAATCAGCGAAAGTTTGTTCTGTGTACCACCGGCTTACAACCTGCCGTGTCAGTTATGTGGAGTAGGGTGCGAAGATAGGGGATTATTTTTTGATGGTGCACTTATCTATATTACCAACCTAATTACAATGTGCCCACTACTTTGTCAAGGGTATTTCTATCATCGCTTTTTTACTTTTAAAAACCCGTATAATAGATAAATATTAATGTATTTTACAGAATCATAAACTTCATGAGAAGCTTTATTACCATATTTCTGCTTGGATTTATTTTAAATGCCACTAGTCAACCCACAGCACCCATACTGCGGATTGAAACCGGCATGCATACAGCAACTGGTAGGAGAATTTCTACAGATGCAAATGGTAAATACCTGCTTACTTGCAGTGATGATAAAACGTCCCGGCTTTGGGATGCCGCTACTGGCACCCTGATAAAAACCTTTCGCATACCTATCGGTAGTACTAATGAGGGAATGATATATGCTTGTTCTTTAAGTCCAGATAGTAAATTTGCCGCTATCGCCGGAAGGACAGGGTCCGATTGGGATAGTACATTTTGTATTTATATTATCAACATAAATACTGGAGAAATCATCCATCGAATTTTAGGTTTACCGGACATCATAAATGACTTAGAATTTTCTCCAGATGGCAATTGGCTGGCTGCAGCTTTAAAACATGGTATTGGTGTTCGAATTTTTGAAACCAGGAACTGGAGAGAATATATAAAACTAGAGGGCTATTCTGGTGAAGTTTACAATATCGCTTTTAAACCGAGTGGTGGACTGGCCACAGCATGCTATGATGGAAAAATAAGAATGTATAACAACCGATTTGAACTGATTACGGAAAAAACCGGACTTTCTGGTCAGAAGATCTATTCCCTTGCTTTTAATCCGGCCGGCAATTTATTGGCAATAGGATATATCGATACTTCAGCAGTTGAAGTTAGGGATGCCATAGACCTTTCCCTACTCTATAAACCATCTGTTGAAGAATTGGAGAACATTAATGTTGGCTTTAACATACTCAGTTTTTCTGCCAATGGCAATATGTTATTTGGAGGGGGCTCGTTTTCCAAAATCAATAAGGAACGCAACTACTGGTATAATGCTATTCGTTGCTGGAATAATGCAGGGAAGGGAAATTATATCGATCTGCCAATAATGAAAAACACTATTAAAGATATAAAGCCACTGACTAATGGCTCAGTGGCGGTAATAGGCAGCTACCCAGATATAGTGCTAATTAATTCGTTTAATAAAGTCAGTTGGTATCAATCCCCCCCAAGTAATGACTTTTATGCTGATGATGTATCTCATTTACGAATCAATAATAATGGCTCATCAATAGGGTTTACCCCGATGAATCAGCAAGCATACAGTTTTAATGTATTGCAAAGAAAATTGATGGAGGAGCAGTCTCTAAACCCAGCGCCAAAGGATTCCAATGCGGGTACAACTGTAACAGACTGTATAGATAGTTACAACCCTTTTCTGAATGGAAAAAAGATTTTATTTCTTCATAAAAATGAATTGGCACACTGTACAGATATCAGCAGTAACGGCAAAATTTTTGTATTGGGTACTGGATGGAATTTATACCTCTCAGATAATAATGGTGAAAAAATTTGGAGAACTGAATTGCCAGACGGAGCATCCGCAGTCAATATCAGCGGCGACGATAAATTGGTTACAGTTGCTTTGTTTGATGGTACCATACGTTGGTATAGTACCACTGATGGTAAAGAACTACTGACTTTTTATTTACACGCCGATAAAAAAAGATGGATATTGTTTACTCCTTCGGGTTATTACGATGCCTCACCGGGCGCAGAAGATCTGTTAGGCTGGCATGTGAACAATGGACCCGACAAGGCACCTAATTTTTACCCGGTATCCCGTTTCAGAGATCAGTTTTACCGCCCTGATATTATTGACGCCATTTTTGAAACCTATAATGAAAATGATGCGATAACCTTAGCAAACCAACGCAAAGGAAAAATAAATGGACCAGATCAAATAACTGATATTACCAAAAAGCTACCTCCTATTATTAGTATCAGCAGCCCGGCTAACGGCAGCACCGTAAGTAGCAATATGGTCAGCATTAGCTATAGTATCAATAGCCCCGCTAATGCACCGGCCCGAAATATTAAAGTATTGGTGAATGGAAGACCAGTTGCCATTGAACAGGGCATAAATATCAAAGAACCAGGTACCCGGAAAATAAAAGTTAATATTCCCCAGGAAGATTGCACAATTACCCTTTTAACGGAAAATGATAATGGTACCAGTCCCGAAGCCAACCTGTTTATTAAATGGAAAGAGCCTGATAAACCCAAACAAAATGTTGTTGTAAAACCCAACCTATATTTACTGGCCATTGGCATCAGTACCTATAATAAAGATCAATATAAATTAGGCTTTGCTGCCAAGGATGCCGGGGATTTTTCATCCGCTATCCTTCAACAAAAAGGCCGGCTGTACAATGATGTAGTGGTCAAAACCCTGACAGAAAAGGAAGCCAGCAAGATCAATATTTTAGATGGCCTGCAATGGATACAGGAGAAGACAACCCGAAGAGATGTAGCGATGATCTTTTTTGCGGGCCATGGTGTCAACGATAACAATGGCATTTACTATATGCTTCCTGTAGATGCAGATATCGAACGCCTGCGGTCAACCTGCATCAATTTTGAGGAAATAAAACAAACTCAAAGTACTATAGAAGGTAAAGTGATTGTCTTTGTCGACGCCTGCCACAGTGGTAATTTAATGGGTGCGGGAGGAAACTATATAAACGGACTGATCAATCTACTGACAAGTACGGTCAGGGGTGCCGGAGCAATCACTTTCACCAGTAGCACCGGTAAAGAATTCTCATTGGAAGATCCAAGTTGGGGAAATGGTGCATTTACAAAGGCCTTAATAGAAGGATTAAATGGTGCAGCATCTGTAGATGAAGAAAAAGAAATAACATATACCAGCTTGTCTCTTTATATCTCCCGCCGGGTAAAAAAGATAACCGGAGATAAGCAACATCCGACGCTTGTACCTACTCCCAACACTCCAGATTTTCCCATCGCATTAGCAAAATAAACTAAAGTGATTTATAAAAAAAACTTCCCAAAAAATCGGGAGGTAACAATTAAAAAAACACTAGCTTAATGCTAAGTGACTTCATTGGAACGAACTATCATCAATCGGGTTTCTTACGTCTTGGTTGGTGTTTTCTTCCACCAACCACATGAATTAAGAACCATCCCACCTGTAAAGGAAACTTCCATAATGCTCCATAGAATTACCGAACGTACAAGAAGTGCGACGCAAGGGACGATGATAGTAGTAATGCAGCTGGGTAAATAATCATTTCGGCAATCACCCTTCGATAAACTCAGGGTGACAGCAGCCTTGCATAAAAAAACCCTCCGGTGGAAACCGGAGGGAACAACTAAAAAACACTAGCTTAGGCTCAGTGGCTTCATTGGAACGAACTGTCTTGAAATTTCTTTTGTTCATGCTTCGACAAGCTCAGCATGACACTATTGTCACCCTGAGCTTGTCGAAGGGTTAATCGGGTTTCTTCCCGTCTAAAAAAGTATTAATGGTGCTGATGTGTGATTGATTTTTGTCGTCAGTTTTGACTTCATAGCTGCTGTAGAAATTTTCTACCTGGGTATTGTTGTTGTACAATTCCATGTTGCGGCGGATATATGCCGGCACAGTTTCAAACTCATTATTCGGATCAGCAGCGTTAACGTTGAACGACAAGTTTCTCAACTTGTGCAAACGTTCTGCTGCCCTACGTTGTTGTTCTTCGGTTTCGTCCTGCATAGCAGAATCCTCAACCTCCGGGAACAAAGGTGTCTGAGCCTGGTGGGCCAACGGCATATCCGCCGCAGGAATGTCATCCCGTTCTACGATCTGCATTTGCAACTCAAGGAGTTCTTCCTCTTCGTTGCTGGCTAGTGCAAAAGGGACCGGTTCTTCGGCAGAAGTAGTTGGGGTAACGACCCCTGGTTTAGATTCTGCGTAGATATTGGACGGTCTGGCCAGATAACCTCCCGATGCTGCAGACACCGGGGTTGTGCCAACGGTACCGTTGGTACTATTTTTAATGCTGAGTATCATCTCAGCATCTTTTTCTTTAATGGTTGTTGGAGGTACGGAGTATAATTGCTGCACCGAATTTATACTTTCGCCTTTCACTACAGTTGACATTTTGCTAACAGTAGATTCACCTGCCCTTTCTTCCGTAGTTGTACTAAGTAGTTTTTCTTCCGCCTGCCCCACAAATTCATCTTGCGGGGGCTGGAGTTCGAAATGGATGATGGCGGGTTCTTGTTCTTCTTTAATATCTGTCATATCAATTACCGATGCCTGCATTACCGGAAATTCTTCTACAAGTCTTGGTGCCAGGTAATCTTCAGGAACAGATTTTAGTTCTTCATCCATCACTACTATTTCTCTTTCTGCCGTTGTATCAGAAAAATGTATGACGGAGGCAGGTATTTTTGGCTCATCTGCCTGTCCTAATATCATTACAATTTTCTCTTCTGCTTTTGGTTCTTCTTTTTTCACCACAGGTTTTGCAAACGGATCTTTGTGTTCGAAACCGGTTGCTATCAGGGTGATGCCGATCTTATCATCCAGTGTATTGTCATAACCCATGCCCAATATAACATCGGTATTCTCACCGGCCTGGCTTAATAAATAGTTTTGTATAATTTCCACTTCGTCCATCGTAAACTCATGTTCGCCGGAAGCAGAATTAATATTAATCAGTATCCATTTAGCTCCCCGAATGTCGTTATCATTCAGTAATGGGGAATTCAATGCTTCTTCAATAGCTTTTTGCGCCCTGTTTTCACCAGCTGCTTCTGCATTACCTAATATCGCCACACCTCCGTTACGCATTACAGTACACACATCAGCAAAGTCAACATTAATTTGTCCGGTGCTGTTAATTACATCAGTGATACACTTAGCAGCTGTTGCCAGCACATTATCTGCTTTTTCAAATGCTTCCCGCATTTTTAAATTTCCAAACTGGTGACGCAGTTTATCATTGCTGATAACAAGTAACGTATCAACATATCCTTCTAAAGTTTTTATACCTTCTTCTGCCTGTTGCTGACGTTTCTTTCCTTCGTAAGCAAACGGTGTGGTAACAATACCTACAGTAAGGATGCCTAGGTCTTTACAAATTTTAGCAATGATGGGTGCACCACCTGTACCTGTGCCACCACCCATGCCGGCGGTGATAAAAGCCATCTTGGTATTTACTTCAAGAATCCTTTTTATTTCTTCTAAGGATTCTTCTGTTGCCTGGCGGCCAATATCCGGATTGGCACCGGCACCAAGACCTTGTGTAAGGTGTGGGCCGAGTTGTATCCTGTTAGGTATGCCACTATTGGCTAATGCCTGCGCATCTGTATTGCATATTATAAAGTTGACACCGTCTATCTGCTGGCTGAACATATGGTTCACCGCATTGCCACCACCGCCACCTACTCCAATCACTTTTAAGATGGATGATTTTTCTTTTGGCAGATCAAAATGTATCATAGTGTTTTTGAATTTTCCCTCACCCCACCCCTCCCATGTAATGGAGAGGGAGTTGCGAAGCAGTTGATAATTGGGTTAGTTTTATTTTCCCGAAACAGTTTTAATAAGAACTTTTAGAATTTAATGACTCTAAAGTCCTTCCCGTCTGGAAGGATTTAGGATGGGCTTTACAGGTGTTTATCTTCCTCTTCTTTAAATAAATCAATGATCCTGTCTTTAAACTTGCCCCAGAAGCCGGTAAGATTTTTCCTTCTTGTCATTTCTTTTTCACTTACTTCTTCTTCTGTTACAACTGCCACGTCTTCCTGCCCGTTATTCTTTAATCCATCAGGCACTTCCACATTGCGAAAATCTTTTTCAAACTGTTTACGGTTGTGCTCATAGTCATCATAGCCTTTCAGGATAAGTCCGATGCAGGTAGAATAAGTTGGCTTTGCCAATTCTTCAATGTGTCCTCCAGCCAAATGTTCATTTGGGAAACCAATTCTTGCAGGCAAACCTGTTACATATTCAGTGAGTTGGATAAGGTGTTTTAATTGTGAACCACCACCGGTAAGAATGATACCACCATTCAGCATTCTGTTTTCCAAACCAACTTGTTTCAAGTGATAAGTAACAAAATCCATTATCTCACTCATTCTTGCCTGGATGATGTTGGCAAGATTCTTTACACTAATTTCTTTTGCCGGCATTCCTCTTAATCCCGGAATAGTGATATAGGCATTTGATTTTGCTTCGTTCGCCAATGCACTCCCAAACTGCACTTTCATTTGCTCAGCTTGTGTTTTCAAAACGCCGAGACCTGTTTTAATATCATTGGTGATATTCTCACCGGCAAATGGAATAACTGCTGTATGCTTTAAGATTCCTTCATAAAAAACAGCGAGGTCAGTGGTACCACCGCCAATGTCAACGATGGCCACACCTGCTTCCAGATCTTCCTGTCCCATTACAGCAGAAGAAGAAGCAAGCGGCTGAAGTACTAAATCCTTTGTATAAAGACCAGCTTTCTCCACACTGCGGTTAATATTCTTAATCGCATTTTTATCGCCGGTAATGATGTGGAAATTGGCACCAATCTTCACACCACCGTAACCAATCGGGTTAGGTATGTTTTGAAAATTATCAACGGTAAACTCCTGCGGTATCACATCAATAATCTGGTCACCGGCAGGAATATATGTTTTATATTGGTCGTCAATCAACTGATCAATTTCTTTCTGTGTAATTTCTTCTTCCGTTTTCTGACGAACAATATCACCACGGGTTTGCAAACTTTTGATATGGTGACCGGCAATGCCCACATACACTTCGTTGATGTCGAGATTAGGATTGGAGGCGAAGCAATTTTCCAAAGCACTTTTAATGGCCTTGATTGTTTCATCAATGTTCAGCACCTGTCCGTGCTTCACACCGTTGGAGTTGGATTTGCCGAATCCGAGTATCTCCAGTTTGCCGTACTCATTTTTTCGTCCGGCAATTACAGCGATCTTAGTGGTTCCAATGTCCAGACCGACAATAATGGGTTGTTCGTTGTTCATAATTGTTGTTTTTAGTTGTTGTTGTTTTTATCGAAATCGTTGTTTTTATTTTTTGTCACCAGCTACTGCACTACTATCATCGTCCTTGCAAGTTTACCCTGAGTTAATCGAAGGGCTCTCTTGTACTTTCTGTTCGCAACTCATCAACTGTTGAACCCCTTCGGGGTTCCGCCAACACTCTCACTCGCCTTGCACCGGGTTTCACCCGGATGTTATAAATATTCAGCCCCTCCGGGGCTATACCTCCCACCTAATCTATAACCGGTTTCTTTGGCATCACCGCTTTTGGTGTTTGCTTTTTTACCAGAGGCTTCGGTTTATTATCAGTTGCTTGTTTTGGCTTATCCATCACGGTAGGTTTGTTATTTGCTTGCACCGGTTTGGATAAAGAAGATTTCAAAGGGTTGGGATTGTTGTGCTCAGAGTTTAACTCTGTGTTATCTTTCAGTGAAGGGTCAGGTGCCGATGCTGAATCCTTTTCTAATTTTATTATCGGCGGCATGGCTCTTGCCACTGTATCATTTTCTGCTTCTATTGACTGTCGCAATAATTTTTCTACATTTTTTCTAAGTTGTATTGAATCCACTTTTGCATTACCAGCATACTTTGATGCAACCACCTGTCCTTTATACTGCACATCTATTACTTTGTATTTATCAAAACCGGCTTTGCTTAATACCTGTTTGTAAAAAATCATCAGCCGGTTGAATTTCTGAGGAATATTTTCGCCATTACCAAGTTTCACCAAATGATTGCCTACCACCGGCACCATTTCAAAATTTCTTTCCGGTGTAATATCAATCTGCGCCACCTGCGACAACCAGAAAGGGTCATTAACAATATAGTTTGCCGCTGCCCTTACATCATTCAGCAATACACTGTCATTCGCATTCATCTTTTTCTTTTCCGGAAAACCAGTGAACACCGGCACTCTTGCACTTAGTTTATCTGATAGTGGTATCTTTCTTCCAAGACTATCAATGTAAAAAGAGTTACCGGCAGTTGTGAATACTCTTGCTACCGGTTCTTTTTCTGTCACCGTTATGTGCAACACATCACGGTTATCGAAATAAAGTTCTGCCTCATCAATCCAGGTGTTATGCTCCAGCATCTGTTCCAGTTCATGTAACCTGAAAGACGCTATCGGTTCACCTTTGATGTTTCCCTTTGTTGCTTTTACCAGCAATTGCTCCACATCTTTTTTATCAATAAAGAAATTATTCTGCACTCCTTTTATGGTGATGGAATAATCTTTACACTGCCCTTTATTCTTTTTGCTGATGGCAGCCAGCAGCAGGGTGAGCATACCGCCACCAATACACAGCCATACGGCGATAAACAATACTTTTCTTATGGTTGTTTTTGCGTTCACTTTTTTTCTTTTAACATGTCGCCCCTACGGGGCTTAACTATATCTCTTTTAATTCATTTCTTATCTGTTCAACCAGCATATCAATATCGCCTGCTCCTGCTGTTATTAATATTTCGCCAAATTCTTTATTCATCGTCTTTGCATAATCGTTCTTTACCCAATCCATCAAATTATCTGTTGTCATCACTCTCTTATTATCACTTTTCATTTTCTCCAAAATCATTTCGCTGTTTACTCCGGCTATTGGTAATTCTCTTGCCGGATATACCGGTAACAAAATTACTTCGTCTGCCAGGTCCAATACTTCAGCAAATCCATCGGTAAGATCTCTTGTCCTGCTGTACAGGTGTGGTTGAAAAATCACCGTACATTTTTTTTGTTTGAACAAAGTCGTGGCTCCATTTATTAAAGCCCTTAGTTCTACGGGGTGGTGAGCATAATCATCAACAAAAATCAATCTTTCATTTTTGATGATATACTCAAACCTTCTCTTAACACCCTTAAAATTTTCTACTGCCGCTTTAATTTTTTCATTCTCAATTTCCAAAGAACTGGCTACTGCAATTGCTGCTATAGCATTTTCCACGTTATGCATTCCACCCATATTCAGTTTCACATTCTCCAGCATATTATCTTTCAGCATCACATCAAACTCATAACTTCCATTCATCATCCGGATATTGGTGCCATGCACATCAGCACTTTCATTTTGCAAACTGTAAGTCAGGTGCTGCTCCGTCTTCAACTCTTTTCCTCTTTTCAATCCAAACTGCCGGATCAGCAAACCACCCGGTTTTACTCTTTTACTGAAATCAATAAAAGCCTGTTCCATGGCTTCTGCTGTTCCATATATATCCAGGTGGTCAGCATCCATGGCTGTGATAATCGCTACATCCGGACTTAATTTCAAAAAACTTCTGTCGTACTCATCCGCTTCTATCACACACACATTTTTTTCACTACTCCAAAAATTTGTTCCGTAGTTCACTGCAATGCCACCGAGAAAAGCATTGCAGCCAAATCCACTGTCACGAAGCAAATGCGCCACCATCGTAGTGATAGTTGTTTTGCCATGTGTGCCTGCAATACATATATTAAAAGAACTTTCGCTTATAATTTGCAACACATCGCTTCTCTTTACCACTTTATATTCATTCTCCCTGTAATAAACTAACTCTTTGTGGTCTTCCGGTATGGCTGGTGTGTAAACTACCAGGTCCACCTTCTTTGGTATTAAATCAACATTCTCTTCATAATGAACTGTAATGCCGCTTGCTTCCAGTTCCTTTGTCAGTACGGTTGGTGTTTTATCGTAGCCACTTACTTTCACACCACCAGCATGAAAAAACCTGGCGATTGCACTCATCCCGATTCCACCGATGCCGATAAAATACACTTCATTCATCTTGTCAATCCCCCGGAAGGGGGTATTCATAAGGACAGTATTGGCTTGTACGTTCATTATATCTCAAATCACTTTCAAAATTTCTACAGCTATTCTTTCGTCCGCATCAGTTACTCCTAAGGGTGCAATATTTTTCTTCAGTTCTTTTTGTTTTCCTTCATCCATTGATAATTCAATTGCCATAAACACCAGTTTCTGCATCACTTCATTGTCCTTCACCATCAACGCTGCATTTTTATTCACCAGTTGCATTGCATTTACTGTTTGATGATCTTCTGCAGCAAAAGGATAGGGTACGAACAAAACCGGTTTTTTAGCCACACATAACTCAGCCACTGTCATCGCACCTGACCGGGCTATCACTATATCAGCAGCAGCATAGGCATATTCCATTTGCGTTATAAACTCATTGACCCATACACTCTGGTTTTCCACTGCTCTTTCAACAGCTTTTGCGGCATACGGCTTTCCTGTTTGCCAGATAAGTTGTAATCCTCTTCTTAGAAAATCGTCCAATCCTTTATCTATTGCTTCATTAATAGACTTAGCACCGAGGCTGCCGCCAACTACCAGAACTGTCTTCTTCTCTTCATCTAATGAAAAGAATTTTATTCCTTCGCTTCTTGTGATAGCCACATCTGAAATTGCATTTCTCACCGGGTTACCTGTTACCATAATTTTTTCTTTTGGAAAAAATTTCTCCATGCCGCCAGTACCGGTAAAAATTTTCGTTGCTTTTCTGCCAAGCAAGATGTTTGACTTTCCGGCAAAGGAATTGGATTCATGAATAAAAGTTTTTATTCCTTTGGCCTGTGCAAACCGAAGCACCGGGAAACTGGAATAACCACCTACACCAATCGCTGCATCCGGTTTAAACCTTTTGAAAATGGTTCTTACCTGAAAGAAACTTTTTATCAGTTTAAAAGGCAATCCAATATTTTTTATCAAAGAACTTCTGTTGAATCCGGCTATATCTAATCCTTCAATGTTATACCCGGCTTGCGGTACTTTCTCCATCTCCATTCTTCCCTTTGCACCTACAAATAATATTTCTATACTGCTGTCAATTTTTTTCATCGCATTGGCAATTGCTATTGCCGGAAAAATATGTCCCCCTGTTCCACCACCTGCTATTATCAATCTCTTGCCCATACTTTTACTTTACTTCTTCCAAGGCTGCTTTGCCTTCAATTTGTTCTACGTTTCTTGCCACACTTAATATTATACCTATCGCCAGGCAGGTGAATATGAAACTGGTTCCCCCCATACTTACCAACGGCAGCGTTACTCCTGTAACAGGAAATAAATTCACAGTTACTGCCATATTTGCTACTGCCTGAATGGCCAGTGTAAAACTTAATCCCAATGCCAGGAATGCCCCGAATGCAAATGGACATCGTTTATAAATTCTGATACATCTGTATAAAAAAACCAAATAGATAAACATGATGAATGCACCGCCTACTAATCCATACTCTTCCATAATGATAGCATAGATGAAATCATTATAGGCCTGCGGCAAATAATCTCTTGTTGTACTGTTACCCGGCCCAACACCAAACATTCCACCTTTTGCAATAGCAATTTTCGCCTGGTTCACCTGGTAAGCCCCTTCATCCACTTCCTTACTTCCATAGATAAAACTTTCCATCCTGCCTATCCATGTATCAACACGGCCAAATAAAGTGGAAGAAGTTTTCTTAACCACGACTGCTTCTTCATTCTTTTCTTTACCGTGCCGGATGACAGCAGCTGAAATCAGGAATACAATTGGAATCAATGCAATACCAATCGTAATTAAAATATGTTTAGTGTTAACCCGGCCAATAAACAAAAGCAACAGGCAACTTGCTCCGAGCAATAATGCTGTTGAAAGATTGGCTGGCGCAATTAAAGCACAGGTAATAGCTACCGGTGCAATAACTGGTAAAAATCCCTTTTTAAACTCTTTGATTACGTTCTGCTTCTTACTAATTAGCCTTGCGAGATACATGAACAAAGCCAATCTTGCAAAGTCAGAAGTTTGCATCGTCATATTAATCAATGGCAAACGAATCCAGCGGCTCCCCTCGTTCATTTTTACACCAAAGAATAATGTGTAAAACAAAAGAGGCAATGAAATAAGAAATGCTATTTGCGCAGCTTTTGAATAAAATGTATAGTTAACAAGGTGAGCAAAATAAATAACCATAATGCCCGCCATAATAAATGCAATCTGCTTGAACAGATATATCTCCGTGTTGCCTTTATAATTTTTGTATGCCAATGAACCGGTAGCACTGTACACTGCCAGCAATGAAACTAACGTCAGCAATATCACCAGTGCCCAGATAACCTTATCGCCCTTTGTTTTGCTGAGCAGGTTATTGGTGTTGAATGTATTCCTCAACTCATTAAACCGTATGTCTCTTGTTGCTTCCATTATAACTCTTTCACTACTTGTTTAAACTGGTTACCCCTGTCTTCATAATTTTTAAATAAATCAAAACTTGCACAAGCCGGGCTTAGTAACACTACATCTCCCTTCGATGAAAAATGAAAGGCTGCATGTACTGCTTCTGCTGCTGTTGATGTGTTTACTATTGTGCTCACCGTATTTCCAAATGCTTCATGAATCTTTCTGTTATCTGTACCCAGGCAAATGATTGCTTTTACTTTTTCTTTAACTAATTCATCAAGTAATGAATAGTCATTCCCCTTATCTACTCCGCCTAATATCAATACTGTTGGCTTTGTCATACTTTCCAATGCATACCAGGCAGAGTTTACATTGGTAGCCTTGCTGTCATTTATAAATTCAACGCCTCTCACCGTTGCCACATGTTCCATGCGGTGTTCAAGGCTTTGAAAATTCTGCACGGCTTCCCTGATTTTATCTTTCCGGATGTCCAATGTAGTGGCCGCCACACAAGCTGCCATTGTGTTATACTGGTTATGCTTTCCTTTTAAAGCAAAATCGAATACACTCATGTTAGTAAAATCCTGTCCTGTTCTTACATACATGTCCCCGTCTTTAATAAATGCTCCGTTTGGTAGTTCTCTTTTCATACTTATTGGCAGTTGGTTAGATTGAATATTGAATTGGTTTAGATATTTCATAGTTACTTCATCATCGGCGCAGTAGATGAAATAGTCATCTTGCTGCTGATTCATAGCAATTCGAAACTTGCTGTTTATATAATTTTCAAATTGGTAATCGTAACGGTCCAGATGGTCTTCAGTGATGTTGGTCAGTATAGCGATATCCGGTCTGAACATTTTTATATCATCCAGTTGAAAACTGCTTATCTCCACTACATACAATGGCTTCGGGTCTTCCGCCACTCTTTTGGCAAACGAATCACCAATGTTTCCCACCAATGCACAATCAAGACCAGCAGTTTTGCAGATATGATATATCAGTGCAGTAGTGGTTGTTTTTCCATTGCTCCCGGTGATGGCAATTATTTTACTGTTGCCTTTAAACCGGTAAGCCAGTTCCACTTCACTGATGATATCAATTCCCTTTCCCCTTATCTTTTTCACTATCTCCGCTTTCCCGGGTATGCCGGGGCTTTTCATCACTTCGTCTGCATTCAGAATTTTTTCTTCTGTATGCCGGGCTTCTTCAAAATCAATTCCTGCATTCAGCAGTTCGTTACGATACTCATTTTTCAAAGAACTTCCGTCAGAAACAAATACATCATATCCCTGTTGCTTAGCCAGCAGTGCAGCACCCACACCACTTTCGCCTCCTCCCAATATGATAAACCTTTTTCCCATGTTGCCTCACCCTCGTTCTCCCGATTTTACCGGGACCGGGCTTCATAACTTTTTCAACTTTAGTACTTACACATCATCTTCATATCAATGTTCAGCACCAGTAAACCGTGTACGGAACACGGCTCTTCACAAGTATTGGATTCAAATACAACTGCACCTCAATTCAATTAAATCAGAACATTTGTTCTCTCAGGTTTACGGAGATGGTTTTTCAACATTATCTTCAACCTCTATCCTTCTCCATAAATGGAGAAGGAAGATGGTATTATCTCATTTTCAGCGTTGCAATACTCAACACCACCAGCAACACCGTCACAATCCAGAACCTGTTTACAATCTTCACTTCATGAAATCCTTTTACCTGGTAGTGATGATGCAGCGGAGCCTTTAAAAAAACTCTTCTTCCCACACCAAATCTTCTTTTGGTGTATTTGAAATAGCCGACCTGCATCATTACACTCAATGTTTCCACGAAAAACACTCCACAAAAAATCGGCAACAGCAATTCTTTATGAACAATGATGGCCAGTGATGCAATGATTCCTCCCAATGTCAAACTACCGGTATCACCCATAAAAATCTGGGCCGGGTAAGAGTTGTACCACAAGAACCCGATACAAGCACCAATCATTGCTGCAATAAAAATGGACAGCTCTCCCAAATCTGGTATGTACATGATGTTGAGATAATCAGCAAAAATCAGGTTGCCGCTTGCATAAGCAAATATGCCGAGCAGCACTCCTATTATCGCCGATGTTCCCGTTGCCAGCCCATCTAACCCATCTGTGAGGTTAGAACCATTTGATACAGCTACAATAATGAAAATCACAATCAATATGTAAAGAACCCATGTATAATCTCTCCACGAAGCCGGTAACAGTTTTGAGTAATTAAACTCATGGTCTTTTACAAAAGGAATAGTGGTTACCGGTGTTTTCGTTTCTACGAAATATTTTGTATTTCCATTTACCTGTTTTTCAAATACGGTAGAATCAGTTGTTGTTGGTGTACCAATAAACTCTCTCCATATTTTCACTTCGCTGTTGAAATAAAGCGTTGCTCCCACTGTAATTCCTAATCCCACCTGTCCTAAAATTTTAAACCAGCCGGCCAAACCATCATTTCCGCCCTTTTTATATTGTTGTCCCTTTTGCTGCGCCAGTCTTTTGCCTCTCAGTTTTAAATAATCATCAATAAAACCGATGATACCCAACCACACGGTGCTTACCAGCATCAACTGCACATATACTTTTGTCAAATCAGCCAGCAACAACGTAGGAATAAGGATGGCGAGAATGATAATGATGCCTCCCATCGTCGGTGTTCCTTTCTTGCTTTCTTCACCCGGCAATCCTTCTTCTCTTATGCTTTCACCAATTTGTTTTTTCTGTAAGAACTTAATTAACTTTTTTCCGTAAAATGTTGTGATAAACAAAGACAACAACACCGCCAGCAACACCCTGAAAGTGATAAATTCAAAGAGACGGCTCCCCGGGAATTTTATTCCTTCACTATTCAGCCAATCAAACAAATGGTATAGCATCGCTGGTTGTTGGTTTGTTCTTGCGAGGCGAAGCCGAAGCAATCGCTTTAAATTTTTTTATTTTTTTGTCATCGTTCTGTTCTCTGGTCATCTTCGTTGTGTCACTCACTTCATCTTCCTTTTCGCTACTCATCTTTTATTGAACCCCTCCGGGGTTCGCCGAACATTCATTTACATTTTCTATTCATATTTAACCCCTTCGGGGTTTATTCATTCATTTTCACATTTCAATATTTACCTCATTCTCACATTGCATTTCTCTTCTTCTCTTTCACTCCTTTATCTTCTTAGCTCACCTATCCAGCATCTCAAACATCTCCTTCACCACTTCCTTATCATCAAAATAATTTCTTACTCCTTTTATCTCCTGGTACTTCTCATGTCCCTTTCCGGCTACCAGTATTATATCTTCCGGCCTTGCTAAACTTATCGCCGTCTTTATCGCTTCTTTTCTATCCACGATGGAGATATATTTTCTTTTTGCTGCGGCACTCAATCCTTCTTCCATGTCTTTTATTATTTGTGCCGGTTCTTCACTTCTCGGATTATCACTGGTAAAAATTGCTTTGTCACTATACTCACAAGCTGCTTCTGCCATAATGGGCCTTTTCGTTCTGTCCCTGTCGCCACCGCAGCCAACCACTGTTATCACCTGTTCAAATCCTTTCTTCAGTTTCTTTATCGTTGCCAGCACATTCAGCAAAGCATCCGGTGTGTGAGCATAATCAACAATCGCAATCACTTTATCCTTTGCTGACACCATGTAATCAAATCTTCCTTCAGCTCCTGTCAACACACTTAACGCCGTCAATACCTCCTGTTTATCTTCTCCCAAACAAACTGCTGCTCCATACACCGCCAGAAGATTATAAGCATTGAACTCTCCAATCATTCTGAAATGCACTTCAATATCATTTACCGTCATCACCAAACCACCCAGGTTATTATCCAGAATCTTTCCTTTAAACTCCGCCACCGTTTTCAAACTGTAGTAATATTTTTTCGCATTCGTATTCTGCAACATCACCGTTCCTCTTTTATCATCTGCATTACTGATGGCAAAAGCTTCTGCTGACAATGAATCAAAGAAGGCTTTCTTCACCCGGATATATTCATCAAATGTTTTATGATAATCCAGGTGGTCATGTGTGATGTTGCTGAAAATACCGCCTGCATACTGCAAACCAGTTACCCGGTGCTGATGAACAGCATGTGAACTTGTTTCCATGAACACATGACTGCATCCTGCTGAGACCATCTGACTTAATAATTGATTAAGACTAATGACATCCGGTGTGGTATGCGTTGCAGGCACTACTTTGTCTCCAATCTGATTTTCAACAGTGCTCAGCAATCCACATTTATATCCCAATCTTGTAAAGAGCTTGTATAATAATGTTGCGATAGTTGTCTTCCCGTTTGTTCCCGTCACCCCCACCAGCTTTATTTTCTCTGATGGTCTTTCGAAAAAATTATTTGCCATGTATGCCGCAGCTGCTGCACTATTTTCTACCTGCACATAAGTAAGTCGTGAGTCCGGAGTCCGGAGTCCGGAGTCCTCATACACAATTACTGCTGCGCCATTCTCAATTGCTTTCTCAATGAACTGGTGACCGTCTGCCGCTGTTCCTTTCACCGCTACAAATGCACTCCCCGGTTTTATTTTTCTCGAATCAATCTGTATGTCATTCACTTCAACCGATGTACTTCCATTCACCAACCGCAGATTCACTTTATATAGTACATCACTTAATACCACATTCACTGCTTTAACTCAATTCAAGTATCACCGTTATTCCTTTTGCCAATGCCGTTCCCGGTGCCACAGACTGCATCGTTATCTTTCCTTTTCCTCTTATGGCTACTTTCAGTCCCATATTCTCCAGCATATAAACAGCATCTTTCAATCCCATGCCTCTTACATTCGGCATCACCTGCTGCCGGACCGTTGCTCCTCTCATCACCGGTTGATAATTGTTTGCATACACATTAGCCCAGTTATTTTGCGCCGCCGAATCCAGGTAAGGCATATTCATTGTCTTATACACATTTTTTATATCGCTGGCATATCCTGCATAGAAAAAACCTGAACTGTCTTTTTTAGCAGCATACAGAGAAGGGTTTTTATTCTCCACATACATTGAATAAAGCTTCGTAGCAATTTCCCTGAACACCGGTGCCGCCAATGTGCCACCATAATGCGAAGCTGCATGTGGCCTGGTGCGGATAACAACAATACAGGTGTATTGGGGTTTATCAGCAGGAAAGTATCCAACAAATGTTGCCTGGTAAACTCCATGAGCATACTTGATAGGCCCGTCTGATACATGAGCCGTTCCTGTTTTACCCGCCACCGCAAATGGCATTCCTTTAAAAACTCTTGTAGCCGTTCCATCTATCACTGTTCCTTCCATTGCCGTTCTTGCTGACTGCACTACGACCGGCTTGCAAATATTTTCTTCAATAACTGTTGGTTGAATTTGTTTGGTGATGATACCATTGCTTTGAATACTGCTCACTAGGTACGGTTTCATCATCTTGCCATTATTAGCAATGGCATTATATAAAGTCAATGTATGCAACGGACTTACCTGTATGCCGTAACCAAAACTCATCCACAACATATTTCCTTCAGCACTTCCTTTTTGATTCAGCGGTGCCATCGTTGGTTTTGGCACATTCGCCAAATCTACCGGCGACCTTACATCTAAGTGAAAACGATGCATATATTCTTTCATCTCTTCAGGCTTTTTTGCAAATGCTTTATAAGCCAGCATACTCATTCCTACATTCGAACTATGTGCAAAACATTCTTTAACTGATAAGGAAGGCCTCGGCGACCTTTCCGCATCGGTTACCATTTTATTACCCACCTGCATTCTTCCTGCACCGCCTACAAAAACCATATCATCAATCTTACTCGTTCCTTTTTCCAGCACAGATAATAATGTAGCAAGCTTAATAGTAGAACCCGGCTCTGTTGCTCTTAATGCATAATTATCATCTTCCCAATAAGTACCATCACTGCGACGACCAAGATTTGCCATCGCTTTTATCTTGCCGGTGCTTGTTTCCATTACAATGGCAGTACCATAAGGACCTTCGCATTGCAGCATCATCCGCATCAATGCAGTTTCAGTAATATCCTGCATATTCACATCAATCGTGGTGTAAATATCTTTTCCATTCACCGGGTCAGTTTGCGAACCTTCCACCGGCACCGCAGTGCCACCAGCTATATAGCGGACTAATTTTAATCCATCGTGACCGCTGAGAACCGTATCATAACTTCTTTCCAAACCAACATTTTGTTTCTTTGCTTTATTACTGGCATCTTTAAATTCTCTCGACAAACCAATCGTTCTGTTAGCTAATAAACCAAATGGTGTTTCTCTTTTACTATTCACTTCTACTATCACACCGCTTTTGTTTCTACCCAGCCGCACCAATGGAAACTCCCGGAATATTTTATAGTTTTCGAAATCCAGTTTCTTCTTCAGCTGATAATATCTTTCGTTGTTCTTAAAAGCCAGTTGTAATTCCTTTTTATACTGCGCTGATGTTTTATCCCGGAAATGATTGGCTAATGAAATAGCAAACGAGTCAACGTTTTCTTTAAATCGTTTTCCTTTTTTTTCTCTTAAACCATCCGCATTAAAATCTATGTAAATATCAAAAGTGGGAATAGAAGTGCTGAGCATCTGTCCGTCTTCGCTGTAGATAGTTCCCCGTTCAGCATCCAGCGCAATAAATTTTTGGTGAAGGCTGTCGCTCATGCTGCGCCAGTGATTTCCCTGGAACCGCTGAATGTAGAAAGCTCTGCCGAGGACAAGTACACTAATCAGTACTATACCGATAAAGCTGAGGTAAACCCTCCATAATATGTCCCGTTTAACGTCCAATGTCCGTTGTTAACCGACAGGTTTAGCCCGCCAGTTAGATTTAGTTGTTATTAGTTGTATTCTTGCGAGTCCCGCCCAAAGTGGGACGAAGCAACCTTCCGATTATTCCTCTCTTTTCTTTTTTAGTCATCGTCCTGTTCGCTGCTCATCTTCGTTGCGTCGCACCCTTCATCGTCCGGTAATTCTGTTCATCTTTTATTGAACCCCTCCGGGGTTCCCGAAAATTCTATCACTTTAAACTCTCCGGGTTTCACCCGGAGCTACCTACATTTTACTCCTTCGGGGTAAATAGTTTTTCTCTGTATGTGTAAGAACTCTTTAACTTAAGTCTCCCTTTAGGGGACAGGGGCATTATCTTTCAACACCACCGGTGATTGTGTCAATTCTTTTAATCCCAACGGTTCTACCACTTTCACCAATTCACTTTGTTTGCTCTGGTACATCACTTTACTCTTCACTGCTATGTACTCATACTTCAATTCTCTTACTTCTTTGGCTGTGCGGTTTATTTTTCTTATGGTCTTATCTGCATAGTGACCATTAAAAATGTACGCTACTGCCAGTGCGGCAAGGAACAAAAAGAACGGCACCTGCTTTACGATAGACTGATAATTCAGCCACCGCTTCCATCCCGCCTGGGCGGGATTCTGGTCCCGTTCTTTTGGATTTTGTTGTTCCTGCATAAAATGAGTTGTTAGCTCGTTGGTTTTGGTTTTTCACCACTTCTCTATCAAGAAGGGTTGATTTCAAAGGATATAGATTTTCTAAAAATCTTTACACCTTTATATATAGCTCTCTTAATTCCCTTTTTATCCCACTCGCCAATTACCACTCCCTCTCATTGCCTTTACACCATCATCACTTTCTCCGCCACTCTCAACTTTGCACTTCTGCTTCTCGGGTTTTGCTTCATCTCATCATCAGTTGGTACTATTGGCTTTTTTGTTATCACTTTCAGTTCACTCACATGTTCAGTATTGGTATAAGGGTTCTCCTCCGGTTCATCAAATGAACCGCGGCGGAAAAAATTCTTTACCAATCTGTCCTCAAGAGAATGAAACGTAATGATAGCCACTCTGCCTCCGGGCTTTAATAAGGATGGGATTTGTTGCAGCATTTCTTTTAATGCGCCTAATTCGTCGTTCACTTCAATGCGTAAAGCCTGGAAAACCTGGGCGAAGTACTTGTTGGGATTTCCTTTTACTATTTCCCGGAGTGCATTTTTAAAACCATCAATTGTTTTGAGTGAGGCGACATTGCGAAGCTGAACAATTGTTTTTGCCAAGGTTTTGGAGTTGGTCACTTCACCATACTGTTCAAACAACTTGTGAAGTTGTTGTTCAGTATAAGTATTCACCACATCAAAAGCAGTAAGTGTTTGGCGTTGGTCCATCCGCATATCGAGCTCCGCATTATGACGAATAGAGAATCCTCTGTCTGCTTCATCAAACTGGTGACTGCTTACTCCAAGATCTGCCATAATTCCATCCACCGCTGTTATTCCCTCCAGTCTCAGAAAACGCTGCAGGTGCCTGAAATTGTGTGAAACAAAAACTAATCTTTCATCATCCGGCAGATTATTTTTTGCATCCGCATCCTGGTCAAAGGCCACTAATTTTCCTTTTGCACTTAATTTTTCCAAGATGGCTTTGGAATGTCCGCCGCCACCAAAAGTGCAATCCACATAAATACCATCAGGTTGGATATTCAGGCCATTAATTACTTCATCGAGCAGAACCGGTATGTGATACTGTTCCTGCACAATGGGTACCTATTCGGGTTTACCTCCGCCAAGCACCTGGTTGCCCAAGTCACTTAATGCATCCGAAGAAATTGAGTCAAAGAACTGTTTGTACTTATTACTATCCCAGATTTCTATTTTATCGCCTGTTGCCATCAGCACTATATCTTTTTCCAGCCCGGCATACACTTTTAAGCTTGGCGGCAACAGTATCCTTCCTGCTGTGTCCGGCTCCACATAAGTGGCACCGTTCAGAAAGGCCCGTCTGAACTCCCGTTGTTTCGGGTCAAATTCATTCAGTCCGGTAATTTTTGCAAAGAGCGGCTCCCAGGTCCTCATCGGGTAGAGAGCTAAACATTTTTCAAAACCCCTGTTAACAACATAGCGGCCTGTTTCATCTTCCGGCAATTGCTTTTTGAACCCTGCCGGGAGGAGGAACCGCCCCTTGGCGTCCAAAGTAGCTTCGAATTCTCCGAGAAAGCCTGTCATTATCAATGGATTGAATCAATTGTAAAATAATTGACACAAAATAACACTTTTTCCCACTTAACTAGCAAATTTTTTGAAAATTCTTTTATCCCCACCTAGTTTTCCTTTGAAAGACAGTACAGTAAAGAGTTTTAGAAGAAATCCAGTTATTTTGGAGAAAACTCTGGTTGATAGGTTGTGAATTGCGGTGGATAAGCTGTGGAGACTGATTGAATTCACTTGTTTTTGAGAATAAATTCGCAATTTGAAGTCAAATGAAACCCATACCTGCAGGATATTCCGGCACTCCGCTACTAAAAAAGCTTGGCATTAAGCCAGAGACGAAAGTTTTGTTGATTAACCAGCCGGATGATTATTATTTATTGCTGGAAACAAACATCAGTGCCCAAATATGTAAGAAAAATGAAACACCTGATTTTATTCAACTGTTTGTAAAAACAGAAAAAGAATTTGAGAGGGAGATGAAAAAATTAAACCCTGTTTATAAAAAGAATATATCCCTTATCATTTGGGTTTCCTGGTACAAAAAATCAGCAAAGATTACAACTGATATTACGGAAGACGTAATCCGTAATTATGCTTTACAAAATGATTTGGTAGATGTAAAAGTTTGTGCGGTGAGTGAAGTGTGGAGTGAGTTGAAGTTGGTGGTGCCTTTAAAAAAACGGTAGTATTTTTGCAACTTATTTAATACAACAGTTAGTTGTATCATGACAGACCCACGAAACATATCCATCAACGACTACACCTACTCTCTTCCCGAAGAAAGAATTGCCAAATACCCTTTAGCAGAAAGGGATGCTTCTAAATTGCTTATTTATGAAGAAGGTGTAATATCAGAAGATGCTTACAAGAACATAGCATATCACATTCCTGAAAAATCATTACTTGTTTTCAACAATACCAAAGTTGTAGAAGCAAGATTATTATTTCAAAAATTAACAGGCGGTATTATTGAAATCTTTTGCCTGGAGCCACATGAACAATATGCCGATATTACTTCTGCCATGTTACAAAAAGGCAAGGTATTATGGCAATGTCTTGTCGGGGGAGTTTCTAAATGGAAACAAGGACAAGTATTGGAAAAAAGAATTCAACAAGGCGGACAAGAAATAATATTGAGAGCAGCCTATATTGAAAAAAGAAATGACTCCTTTATTATTGAACTATCATGGTCACCCACTGAACTAAGCTTTGCTGAAGTATTACATCATGCAGGTGCTATACCTCTTCCGCCTTATATCAAAAGAGCCGTAGAAGAAGCAGACTCGGAAAGATACCAGACTGTGTATGCACAAGCTGATGGGTCGGTAGCTGCACCTACAGCAGGATTGCATTTTACTGAAAATATTTTCAATTCTTTGAAAGAAAAAAATATTCAAACTGATTTTGTTACGCTGCATGTGGGTGCCGGCACTTTTAAACCGGTAAAGAGTAATACCATGCAGGAACATGATATGCATGCAGAATGGATTGATGTGTCAAAAGCAACGATTGAAAACATTTTAAAAAATCTTGACAATAATATTATTGCAGTTGGCACTACTTCCCTCCGCACTATTGAAAGTTTATACTGGCTTGGAGTTAAACAGTTGGCAGTTGGCAGTAAGCAGCCAACCTATGATAGTTTCCGAATTCTTTCTCAATGGGAAGCTTATGAACTGGCAGGAAAAAATATAACAGTGAAAAAGGCATTGGAATCGCTGCTGCAATGGATGGACAAAAACAATATGGACAGATTAGTAACCAAAACTCAGATACTCATAGCACCTTGTTATCCATTTAAAATTGTAAAAGGCCTGGTAACAAATTTCCATCAGCCACAATCAACTTTGCTATTGTTAGTTGCTGCATTAATTGGTGAAGACTGGAGAAAAGTATATGGTTATGCTCTGCAAAATGATTTCCGTTTTCTCAGCTATGGAGATGGAAGTTTATTGTACCCCCTGTCCCCATAAAGGGAGACTTAGATCAAATAGGTTGACAACCTAGTAATTTAGCAATAAAAAAAAAGTTTCTCTATTCCCTAAAAGGAGAATCAAAAAAGTTTTAGTTGTTAAAAATAATTGCTTTAGTGAACTATAGAATTCAAAATGAATAGTGGCCTAAGTTCCTCCTGATCCCGCCTCAGGCGGGACGAAGGATAGGGACAGGGTTTTTAAACTTTTTTCAATGGCAGGTCAAGGGTAAAAATGCTCCCTTTGCCTAAGATGCTTTCAGCTTTTATGTCACCATCATGGGCTTCCACCATTGTCTTTACATAACTTAATCCAAGACCAAAGCCTTTTACATTATGGACATTGCCGGTGTGGGCACGGTAAAAACGTTCAAATATCCTTTTCACTGTTTCCCGGTTCATGCCGATACCATTGTCCTCAATCTTCATAGTAAAATGTTTACCGTTTGATTGTGTGGTTAATTTTATAACAGGCGGTGTATTGTCTTTGGCATATTTCACGGCATTATCCACCAGGTTATTTACCAGGTTAGAGAAATGTATTTCATCGGCATTTATTAAATCATTGTTTGCGTTTAATGATAACTCTACTTTACCTTTTTTGTCTTCCAGTTGCAGAATGAAATTGTCAACTACATCCTGTATCACTTCATGCACATGCAAAGGCTTCAGGTTTAAATCAGCGTCTTGTCTTTCTAATTGAGAAGCTTTCAAAATTGTTTCCACCTGCCGGTTCATCCGCTGGTTCTCTTCTTTGATGATGGCGTTGAAATAACCCATTTTCTCCGGATCCTGTATTACTTTTTCATTTCTCATGGCATCCACTGCCAGTGATATAGTCGCAATCGGTGTTTTAAATTCATGGGTCATGTTATTGATAAAATCATTTTTTATTTCGCCGAGTTTCTTTTGGCGTAGCATAGTTCGAACCGTCAGGTAAAATGCGGTAAGGATAATTAAAGTAAATCCTATTGAAATAATAATTCTCCAACGCAATGATTGTAATACAAAACTTTGAATATTGGGAATAACCACAATAAACATTTCATCTGGTGAAAGGTTTTCACCCGGACTGCCACTGGGTGGTGTTAAGGATGTAATAAAAGGAGTATTGTGAAGTGAATCTTCGTAAAAAGAGGCGAAATTTTCAGACTGTGTTGTAAAATAATTTTCGATACCATTTTTTTCAAAGGAAGCAATGCCAAATTCAAACCGCACATCTTTCAAATTATTTTCCAAAAAAGCCGCTTGTAATTTCTTTTTTATTTCTTCTGCACTAAACTGCTGACCTACCGTATTCGGCTTGAATAAGTCCAATGAAAAATCGTCTGGTATAACTTTTTTATTATTCCCGGCGGCATAACTTCCTTTATGCTGCTCCAGTTCTTCAGCTACGGCTTTAGTAGCATCAATTACCCGCTGCTTAATCTGTTCCTGCCGCAAGAGCATCATATTCTTTATTCCTGAAACCTGGCTGAATATAATGCCGATAAGCGACAGGCTTATTAATACGGTAATAATAGTAAAAGTTCTTTTCACTGATTGCTGTTATTGCTGCGTAAGATATAAAACCCTGCCAACGATGCAAAAATACATTGCAGACTTCGCAACCTTCCCCTTTATGATGGGTATTGGGAGCTTTTTAACGGTGTTTTTAAAAAATTTCAACCCGATTATACTGCACCAGACAACTCAACAATATACTAAAGCGATTAATTTTCAACAGACTTTCGTCAAAAAAAGATTTTTCACCTTAAATTGAACTATGATTGACCCTGCCCCAGGTGTATTACTGATAGCAGATCCATTTCTGAAAGACCCCAATTTTCTCAGAACAGTTGTTTTTTTATGTGAACATAAGGAGGAGGGGAGTTTTGGATTTGTATTAAACCGCCAGTATGAAAATACTCTTGATGAATTAATTCCTGAATTGGAAGGACATAAACTTCCGGTTTTTTACGGCGGCCCGGTACAAATAGATTCCATTCATTTTCTGCATCAATACCCCGATGAGATACCCGGCGGCCAGGAAGTAATGAAAGGAGTTTATTGGGGTGGAGATTTTGATGCTATTGTTAACCTTATTAAAAATTCAACTATCAATACTGATAAAATCCGCTTTTTTATTGGTTACTCCGGCTGGAGTGAAGGACAGTTGCCCGATGAAATGAATGAGAAAACATGGCTGGCGGTTAAGGCTACCCGGAAATTGATATTTCATAAAAGCTGCGCTGAAATCTGGAAAGACTCGCTGAAACATTTGGGTGGTGATTATGAAATGATGGCGAACTTTCCGATTGATCCTCAGTTGAATTAAGTTGCAACAAAACAATGGATGTTTTTTATCCGTAAAAGAAAAATTATGAAACGTTTTTTACTTTTTCTTTTAATACCATCATTGTTTGCACTTACCGGATGCAGTACCTTAAAAAAACTAGGCATCATCCCATCTGAGTTGGAAATGGCATTGGGCCTGAAAGAAGCTTTGTCGCAGGGTTTATTCAAAGGTTTTAATGCTTTTGCAGACCCCAACGGGAATCCGTTGGTACGATTTGCTTTTCCGGGTGAAGCGCAGAAAATAGAGAAAACACTCCGGGATATTGGATTTGATAAAGCCATAAACCAGGTAACGGGGAAATTTACAAGAGCTATGTCTTCTGCTGTTTCTGTTGCCAGACCCCTTTTCATTGATGCTTTAAAGAACATGTCTATAAAAGATGCTGCCAAAATATTAGTGACTGACAATCCACATGCAGCTACCGATTATTTTAAACAGGAGATGAAACCCGGGCTGATGACAGCTTTTCGTCCAATAGTAGATAGCACAATCAAAACAGAGGGAGCGGATAAAGAATGGAACGGGATCACCAAAATATATAACAGCATTCCGTTTATTAAAAAGCCTTTGGAAAACAGCCTTACTGATTTTGTTTCGGCGAGAGTGATTGATTTACTATTTGTGATGGTAGCCAGTGAAGAAGAGCAGATAAGAACAAAATATGAATTGCGAAAAACAGATCTGATGAAAAAAGTATTTACTTATGCAGAGCAGGAGTTGAAGAAAAAGATCGAGAAGAGGTAATTGAAATAAAAAAACCTCCCGGTTCTGAGCAAAGTCGAAGAATCGGAAGGGTTACAATTGTTTTCAAAATCCCGGATGAACCTGGTTTTTCCGATAATTATTTATTCTACCGGCACAGCTCCTTCTACCAATAATGTTACTTTATTATTAAGCACTTCAACAAAACCGCCCTGTATATCGTAATAAACAAAATGATTTTGTTTGTCTTTCAGCACTTTTACCCGGCCTGCTTTTAATGCACTTACTAATGGGGCATGTTTTTCCAGCACTTCAAAGGAACCGCTGATGCCCGGCATTTGTACACCATAGACTTCGCCGCTGTAGAGTTTTTTTTCTGGTGTTAAAATCTCAAGATTCATAGTATTTCAGTACTTAGTATTCAGACTTTCAATCCTCATCTTTTAATGAGTTATAAAAAGCCAAAATCATTTTATAAATCTGTAACGCTTCATCAATCAACAAATCAGTTATTTCTCTTTCTAAATATTTAACCCTGCAAGCCAATTCTATTTGGGTTTGGGCTTCATTCGCAGATCCCATGGAAAATTCCAGAAATCTTTTAAATTGTTTGTTTGTCCCTCTTCCTGCACCTTCTGAAATATTACTTGGTACAGAAACAGCGCAACTTCGTAATTGAGAGGTCAACCCGTATCTTTCTTCTTTTGGGAAACTGGCTGTGACTTCATAAACTTTAACAACAAAATCCATGGAACGTTGCCAAATCTTAAGTTCTCTGTAGTTGTGCATTCCCATATTTCAAAACTTTGTTCTATCTCAATACTTAATACTAAGTATCTAAGTACTAACACTACTGCGCCGCCGCCATCAACTTCTTGCCTTTTTCAATCGCATCATCAATGCTACCTACGAGGTTAAATGCTGATTCGGGATATTCATCCACTTCGCCATCCATGATCATGTTGAATCCACGGATGGTTTCTTCAATCGGCACCAACACACCTTTTAATCCCGTAAATGCTTCGGCCACATGGAAAGGCTGCGATAAGAAACGCTGAACCCTTCTTGCACGGCTCACTACTAATTTATCTTCATCACTTAATTCGTCCAAACCAAGTATGGCGATGATATCCTGTAATTCTTTATACCGCTGCAGCATCAGTTTTACCCTGTTTGCACAATCATAATGAAGATCACCAACAATTTTTGGTGATAATATTCTTGAAGTAGAATCCAGCGGATCAACAGCAGGATAAATACCAAGGTCAGCAATTTTTCTTGACAAAACCGTTGTTGCATCGAGGTGTGCAAATGTAGTT
>JANPMI010000097.1:0-5850 GCA_031422725.1 Chitinophagaceae bacterium
GAACGATGAAATGAAAGTGGAGTATATCATCCTGAAAAGATTTGATAAAGATAAACGGTTGCCAAAGCAGGCAGATTACCAGTTAGGAATAGGTGCCAGTATGACGATGCCCATATCCAGCTATGATAATCCCCGCAAAAGTTTTACCGTGAATTTTCAAAACCTTCATGCACATTAACATCAAAAACAAATACCATGTCAGTATCTGTAAATATAAAAATGTACCGGGTAGGCGAACTGGGAGATTGTTTTCTGCTTTGCTTTACCAATGGCCCGGAAAAAACCCATGTATTGATTGACTGCGGTTCGTACTGGAACAGTAACGATTCTAAAGAACGGCTGAAAGAAATTGCCACTGATATTAAAAAACAGGTGGCGGGGCACCAGCTGGATGTGATAGTAGGCACCCACCAGCATAACGATCATTTATCCGGTTTTATTCATGCAGAAAGTATTTTTAAAAGTATAAAACCTGAACAGGTATGGCTATCCTGGCTTGACGACCCAAACCCTGATAATAAACAGGCCAGAAAAATAGGCGAAGACTATAATAACTACCTTACTAATCTGCGACATATCAATAAAGAACTACAGAAAAGTTTCTTTGCAGGAGATGATAAAATACTTAAGCGGGTAACAGATTTGCTGGGCTTTTATGGCATCAGTAAAAATGAAAGGGCCAATGCCAAAACGGATAAATTTCCTGCCGACCTGCCGGCCCGTGCCAGGGAAGCATTGCAGAAGATGGGAAAAAAGGATCCGAAATATCTTTCACCAGGCGAAGTATTTAACCTGCCCGGTATATCCGGCGGCGCTGTAAAAGTATATGTGCTCGGTCCGCCCAAAAATGAAGAACACCTGTATAAAAAAGATCCCCGTAAAGATGAAACCTTTGATCATAAACTCTCTTCCAATCTGGCCAATGCGGAAAAAATGCTGGTCGCTATGAAAAAACTAAGCGGCTCTATGAAAGTAAAACATGATGAAGAACCTTTTCCTTTTGATGAACCCTACCGCAAATCAGAAAATTTAGACAATGTGGAGAAGGTTTATAAGAAAAATAAATGGCGGCAGATAGAATTAGACTGGATAAACCAGGCAGAGCAACTGGCCCTGTGGCTTGATGGCTTCACCAACAACAGCAGTATTGTACTGGCATTTGAAATTGTAAAGACGAAAAAAGTGTTACTCTTTGCTGCCGATGCGCAGGCCGGCAACTGGCGGTCGTGGAAAGAAATAAAATGGAAAAAAATGCCGCCGGATTTTAACTGGCTTACGCTTATGAAAAATACAGTATTATATAAAACAGGCCATCACGGAAGTCATAATTCTACACTGGCTGAAGGTTTGAATAATATGACCCATAAAGAATTAGTGGTAATGATACCCGTGGAAAAATCAGATCCAATGGTAAATTTTGGAAAAGGATGGCAAATGCCTGCCACCAACCTTTACAAAGAACTTAAAAAAAGAAGCCAGTACAGGATCATACGGATGGATGATGGAGTTTCAAAAGCTAAAGCCTGGAATAATTTTACCAAACAACCATCGGGCAACAAGTTATACTGGGAATATGAAGTGAAGGAATAATTACCTATCGCTTCACTACAAATTTTACACTCTTCTCTTTTAAAGAAGCAGAAGAATGAAGTACAAGCAGGTACAACCCGTCAACCAGGTTGCTTATATCCAGCCGCAGCAAGGTTGCGTTTACTGATTGCTTGAGCACCACGGCACCCTGCATATTAACGACTGCTGCCTTGTCGTACTCATCAGGTTTGAGATTAGTTATTACTAATTGATTTTGCGCAGAACTGGTATATACTTCCTGCCGGGCATTCAGCCGCACTTCTTCCACGGCTGCATCGTTTGAACGGGAGGAATTTTTTTGCACCACCTGTGCCACCAGTAATTGCTGGAACAGCAGCAACAATAAAAGAAGAGATTGTTTTGGTGTTTTCATACGGTAGGATTTTTAGTTGCCAGGTCAATGCACCTGTTGTACAATAATTCACAACAACCATGCGGGATTTGATTTTACAGGATAAATCCTATGCAGAAACATAATCATCCTACCGTAGTGCTACGATAAAAAAGTAGAATTACGAATGTATGAAACACCTGTGGTCTTTGAAACATATCAGTTCATCACCATTTCTCTTGCATTCTCCATGGCAGCCGCAGTGGGTTTCTCGCCACTGAGCATTTTGGCAATAATCGTAATTCTTTCTTCTGTAGTAAGCCGGCGGATATTTGTTTTTACCGTGTCTTTCACTATTTCTTTATAAACAAAGAAATGTGCATCTGCTTTTCCGGCTATCTGGGGTTGGTGGGTGATACAGATTACCTGGCGGTTAGCCGCCAGTTCTTTCAGAATGATCCCGACTTGTTTGGCAGCTTCTCCTGATATGCCTGTATCTATTTCATCAAAAATCAGTGTGGGCAAATCAACAGACTGTGCTACCAATGATTTTATACACAGCATCAGGCGGCTTAGTTCACCACCGCTTGCCACTTTGCGGATTGGCTGAAACAGCCCGTCTTTGCCGGACTGTCCGGCAGGAAGGTTGGCATCAAATAAAAACTCAATCCCATCACTTCCGTAAAGATTCAATGCCGCTGGTTTTATTTCCACTTTTATTTTTGCATTGGGCATACCTACCTGTAGCAGCAATTTATTTATTTTGTCTTCCAGCGGTTTTACTTCTTTATAACGGTTGGCAGAAATTTCTATCGCCAGTTGAGTAGCCTGTTCCTGCAGTGTGGCTATCTTTTTTTCTTTTTGCTGAATCATCTCACCAATATTCAGTACGGCCTGCAATTTCCCCGCCAATAACTTTTGTATAGACAGCAATTCATTGGTTGAATTAACACCATGCTTTTTTTGCAACTTATATCCCAGTGATAATCGTTCAGTAAGCTGTTCAATTTTTTGAGGGTCGTAATTTATATGGCTGCTGATGCGGTCAACATCACCGGCTATATCCTGTAATTCTATTTGGGCAGATTGGAGCCGTTGCAGCAAGGCTGGAAAATCAGGATGAAAAGATGAAAAAGGAGTGAGCTGGTTCAGTAAAATTTTCAATTGCTGCACTACCGGCATTTCATTTTCTTTCAGTTCAAAATATGTTTTACTCAATGCATTTTTGATGCCTTCTGCATTACTCAGCATTTTTAATTCTATATCAATACTTTCCAATTCATTTTCTTTGAAAGATGCTTCTTCCAACTCGGTAAACTGGAAACGATTGTAATCAGCTTCTTTATCAAACTGCTGTTGCTGATTCTTTAAGGCTGCAGTTTCTTTTTGTATTTCCTGCCATTGATTAAAAAAAGTCTGATAATTGTCAACCAATGCAGCATGACCGGCCAATGCATCCAGCACTTCCCGCTGAAAACCACTTTCTCCTATTTCTGCTGTATCAAATTGCTGGTGCAGGTCAACTAATAAGGAACTCAGCTCCTGCAACTGTACAAGATTGACCGGACTATCATTAATAAAGGCTCTTGATTTACCATTTGCTCCTATTTCTCTCCGCAGCACCAGTTCTTCATCTGTATCAAGTTGATGGTTAACAAGGAAATTTTTTATTGCTTTTCTATTATCCGGGCTAAATGTTCCTTCAACAATACATTTCTTAGCCTTGTTCACCAATACAGTTGAATCGGCTCTCTGTCCCAAAATAAGTCCCAATGCACCAACTATTATGGATTTACCGGCACCTGTCTCCCCGGTGATGGTATTGAGTGTATCAGATAAATTAATCTCCAATTCATCAATAATTGCATAGTTTTTTATGGAAAGTTTGCCCAGCATGTGCTGCTGCAAATTAATTGTTATTCATCAATGCCATAAAAAAAACTCCTCTTACCAGGGCAAGAGGAGAAAACAAAAAAAATACATTATTTCACTTCTACATTCGCAGAGAGTTCTTCATCCACCAGTATGCGGCCGCAGTTCTCACAAATCATCACTTTCTTATGCTGTTTGATTTCACTTTGCTTTTGCGGGGGAATGGCATTGAAGCAACCACCGCAGGCATCCCTTTCCACCGGCACCACAGCTAAGCCATTACGATAGCTTTTGCGGATCTTCTCATAACTGGCAAGCAGGCGGACATCCACATGTTGCCTGGCTTCGGCGGCCAGTTTATTAAAATGTTTTTCTTCTTTCTCGTTAGCTACAATAATTTTCTCCAGTTCCCCTTTTTTGGTACCCAGCACTCCTTCTTTAGCCGAAATATTCTTTTTAGCTTTTTCAAGTATCTGGGCTTTCTCTGATATTTCTTCAGTAGCATCTTTAATATGCTTTTCTGCCAGCTTTACTTCCAGTTGCTGCATTTCCACTTCTTTGTTAATAGCTTCAAACTCCCGGTTATTTTTTACGTTGGAACTCTGCTTTTCGTATTTTTTAACCAGGGCTTCAGATTCTTTAATGGCTGTTTTGCGCTGTTCAATAAATTCTGTTACACCGTTTATCTCTTCTTCTATGCGGGTCTGGCGGGCATGAAGGCCGGTAATCTCATCTTCCAGATCAGCCACTTCCATAGGCAGTTCGCCTTTCAGGATATGTATTTCATCCAGTTTGCTTTCAATCTTCTGAAGGGTAACGAGTGAACTTAGTTTTTCTTCAACGGAAAATTCTTTAACGTTTGCCATAGTAGAGTTTGATGTTTGAGGTTTATTTACTCCCTGTATTTACCTGAGCCTTCACAAAAAGTAATTCACCGGGTTGGTTTTCACCTCTGTTTTAAGGACGGCAAAGGTAGGGAATTTTTGCACTAAAATTTCCTGCAATAACTCAATTGTGAACTGTTCACTTTCATAATGACCGATATCTGCCAGCAACATGTCTGAATTGGCATCAAAAAACTCATGGTATTTGATATCTGCCGTTATATAAGCATCTGCACCGCTGGCTAAGGCTTTGGAAATCAGGAAACTTCCGGCACCGCCACAAAGGGCTATTTTTTTTACTGGTTTATTCAACAACGCTGTATGCCGTATAACCGGCACCCCGAAAAGCTTTTTTACCATGCCCAAAAAATCCTTTTCATCCATTGGGTAAGGCAACTCCCCCACTACTCCCGACCCAACATGCTGCCAGTTGTTAGACAATGATAACACATCATACGCAACTTCCTCATAAGGGTGAATTTTTTTTAAAGCAGTTATTATTTTGCTCTCCAGGAAAGAAGGGAATATAACTTCTATTTTCATTTCATTTTCCTGTTGTCGCTTTCCTCTTTCACCAACAAAAGGAGTTGTTCCTTCTCCGGGCTTGAATGTACCTATGCCTTCCGTATTAAAACTGCATTCACTGTAATTACCAATTTGGCCGCCGCCGGCTTCAAAAATGGCGGAACGGACTTCAGTTGCTTTATTTAGGGGAACAAAAGTGAAAAGCTTCTTTAACGTATTTTCTTTTGGCGAAAGAATGGAAATATTTTTCAGGCCAAGCATGGCTGCTATTTTGCCATTAACACCGTTTACTATATTGTCAAGATTAGTATGGATGGCATAAACAGCAATATCATCCTTTATCGCCTTGATGATTGTTTTTTCGACATAGTTCTTTCCATTTAATTTTTTCAGTCCGCCAAAAATGATGGGATGATGAGCTACGATAAGATTACATTTTTTTGAAACAGCTTCTTTTACTACCTCTTCCGTAGTATCAAGTGAACAAATGATGCCGCTGCATTCCCAATCGTTTTGCCCTGTTATCAACCCTGCATTGTCATAATGTTCCTGCAGGGATGGATGTGCCTGTAACTCAAGAAAGGAAATAATATCGCTGATTTTCATCTGACCAAGATAAGTATTTGGAGGCAGCAGCAGCATTTGTTC
>JANPMI010000098.1:0-14315 GCA_031422725.1 Chitinophagaceae bacterium
AACGGCTACCCTTCTCTGGCAAAGTATTATAAAAACTGCCGGCGGATTAACCTGATTACATACATTGTTATCCCGGCAGATTAGGACGAAGCACTACCTTTGCCCTCTTTTAATTTTTGTTATGAATAAATCAACGATTACTATTGATGTGATGACGGATGAGAATAAGGTACCTGATTCAATTTCATGGACGGCTACGGACACCACGGCTGAAAATGCACTGAAAGCAAAAGCTATGATGATCTCTTTCTGGGATGGCGCAGAAAAGGCCGCTTTACGCATTGACCTGTGGACGAAAGATATGATGGTAGATGAGATGGCTGATTTTTTTTACCAGACCATGATGACGATGGCTGATACTTACGGCCGTGCCACCAAATACACCGAACAGGTGGAGGAGATGAAAAAATTTGCCCATGATTTTTATGATAAGTTCCGGGCAAAGCAGTTGAAAGAAAACAAGGCGGACTAAGTTAAGAGTCCGGAGCCGGTAGTCGATAGTCAGGAGTATTCAACTTTGAGAAACTTTTCCTGCTTTGGAGATAACCATAAACAACAAACCATAAACTTTTTATATGTCACTCGAACAAAAAATAATGGTGGACCTGAAAACTGCTATGCTCGCCAAAGATGAAGCAGCATTAAGAAGCCTTCGTGCCGTAAAAGCAGCTATACTATTAGCCAAAACTTCTGAAGGTGCCGGGGGAGAGTTAAAAGAAGAGGAGGAAGCAAAACTGCTGCAGAAATTAGTGAAGAGCAGAAAAGATTCGCTGGAAATATTCCAGCAACAAAACCGGCCTGACCTGGCTAAAAAAGAAGAAGAGGAAATTGCAGTGATTGAAAAGTTTTTACCCAAACAATTATCTGCGGAAGAAGTAAAAGCGGAGCTGACAAAAATCATTGCTGCAACCGGGGCATCATCTCCGGCTGATATGGGGAAAGTAATGGGCACTGCCACCAAACAACTGGCCGGAAAAGCAGATGGAAAAACCATTTCAGCATTGGTAAAAGAATTACTGTCAAAATAGTGGATAGCTTAACAGGTTTAAAGGTTTATTAGCAGACTTTCAGCACTACCCTTAGATTATTAATCGTTACACCTCAAACATATCAATGCTTCTTGACATCATCTTTGCGGTCGTCATTGTATTAGCGGTATTTAAAGGCTATCAAAAAGGCCTTATTGTAGGTTTGTTTTCATTAGTGGCAGTCATCATCGGTTTGGCAGCAGCTATGAAACTTTCGGCAGTAGTGGCCGAATACCTCGGCAAATCAGTAAAGATATCAGAGGGATGGTTGCCTGTAATTTCTTTCGCTGTTGTTTTTCTTATCGTTATTATTCTGGTACGACTTGGTGCAAAAGCAATTGAACGAACAGTTGAAGTGGCGATGCTTGGGTGGGTCAATAAACTTGCCGGCGTTGTTTTATATGTTGCTATATATACAATAGTTTTTAGTGTCTTACTTTTTTATGCGGAGCAAATGAAAATAGTTCAACCAGAAACTATCCGAAAATCAGTAATGTATTCGTTTGTACAACCCTGGGGACCCAAAGTTATTAATGGCTTTGCATCCATTATCCCTGTTTTTAAAGATATGTTTGGCGATCTGGAACAATTCTTTGGTGGGGTGGCAAAAGATATTTCACCTCATTAGTGTTATAAAGGTGCGGATTTTGTCCTTGTGCCGGGGGCAGAGAAAATACCCGCCGCTTAAGTACTATTTATAAATCAAAAGTACTGCCTGCCGCAAACATCTTTTCAAAACAAGCCGGTTGCGACTATATTTGTCCTGATTGAAATTCTTTTATACGTCTAACCACTGATTTTTTGCGCCAAAACGATTATTTTAGCACCGGAGAAAGTTGCCTGATGTCACAGGCACCGAATTGACTGCCCATGGATTACGAAATTAAACAACTAGATAAGTTCAGGTATCTTGAAGAAGGCAACGGGGAACCGCTGCTGCTTTTGCATGGCTTGTTCGGGGCCCTAAGTAATTTCAGAACGCTGATTGAATATTTCCGCCAGCACAATAAAGTAATAGTGCCTATGCTGCCGTTGCTGGAAATGGACATCCTGCATACATCTGTCGGCGGACTGGCAAAGTTTGTTCACAAGTTTATGGAAGCCAAAGATTGTAACCAGGTACACTTACTGGGCAATTCTCTCGGGGGGCATGTAGCACTGATCCATACATTGAAGCATCCGGAAAGAATAAAATCACTGATACTTACCGGCAGTTCCGGCCTTTTTGAAAATGGTATGGGCGACAGCTATCCCAAAAGAGGCGATTACGAGTATATTAAGAAAAAAACAGAACTCACTTTCTACGATCCCAACACGGCCACCAAAGAACTGGTGGATGAAGTGTATAGTATTACCAACAACCGCCTGAAGGCTATTAAAATAATTGCGTTGGCAAAAAGTGCTATTCGTAATAACCTGGGGGAAGAAATCAACCAGATCAAACAACCGACCTTATTAGTATGGGGCAATAACGATACGATTACTCCGCCATTTGTAGCAAAAGAGTTCAATAAATTAATTCCAAACAGTGAATTGCATTTTGTGGACAAATGTGGCCATGCCCCGATGATGGAAGTACCTGATGAATTTAATGCTATTCTGCATAAATTTTTGAAAAAGCTCAATGAACCTGCAACAGTTGCCTGATCATTGATGTCTTCGTAAAAAACAAAGCCGCTATCCACATGTTAACCCGTGAACTTTTATCTCAAACCCTGCCCCACCTGCGCCTTGAAGATAAGGTGTACCAGGCATTGCAATTAATGAATGACAATCATGTCACACATCTCCCTATTACTGATGGTGAAAAATTTATTGGTATCATCAGCGAAGAAGATTTGCTGCAGGCAGAGAATGATCATTCAGAGCTTTCCTCGCTGCAACAATCTTTTTTTGATATATCAGTAAAAGAAGATGAACATTTTCTGAGAGCTGTGCAGCTGGCAGCTGACAGTGGCCTGAGTGTGGTGCCGGTAGTAAACGGGGAAAACGAACTCGTCGGTACGGTAGCTTATAATGAATTGCTTAAATTCTCTTCTGAGTTTATGAGCCTCAGTGAACCGGGAGGGCTGATAGTACTCGAAATGGATAATAACCACTATTCATTTAATGAAGTCAGCAAATTAGTGGAAACTAACGATGCACAGATAACACAGTTAAATACAACCACTGATCCGGAAACAGGCATAATGCTTGTAACAATACGTATTAATAAGCCTGAAGTTTCAGATATCGTTGCTACTTTTCAACGGTATGAGTATAATGTAAAATATTTTTTTGGGGAAGAGTTATATACCAACGAATTGCGTACCAATTATGACAACCTGATGAATTATCTGAAAATCTGACCCCATTTCCCCGTATTTTACAGAGTTGCTGTGTACTACGCAGTTTAAGGGTATGTTAGAACCGTCACTATTCAAAACTATTGTGCTACCTGGTAATGATGCGGGAATTAAAATATTATATGGTGCTGATGGTTGCTCTGTTATGCAGCCAATGGCTGCCGGCTCAGCAAACAAGCCATGAAACTGCCGGGGTAACAGACAGTATTGCTCCTGCCAATTCTTCCTTTATAGTAGGAGAAATAATTATTACCGGCAATAAAAAAACAAAAGCATTTATCATTTTACGGGAAATTCCCTTCAAACAGGGAGATGAATACCCGTTGCCCGCCCTCGTAAATAAATTTGAAGAGGCCCGCCGGCTACTCATGAATACCTCACTTTTTAATGAAGTGATGGTGGCGGTTAAAAATTTTGAAGGAAATAAAGTAAACATAATTGTTGACGTTAAAGAACGATGGTACCTTTTTCCGCTTCCTTATTTCAAACCGGTGGACAGAAACCTGAATCAATGGCTGGTGGAACAAAAAGGCAGTTTAAGCCGTGTTAACTATGGAGCAAAACTATTATACAATAATGCGACCGGGAGGAATGATAAACTCCGTTTCTATTTTATTGGTGGCTATACCAAGCAGCTTTCTATAAGCTATGACCGCTTATACATTGACAAAAAATTAAAATGGGGATTGAATACAGGATTTGCCGTTGGTAAAAACAGGGAAGTAAATTATAATACAATCAGTGATAAACAGGTATTCATAAAAGACGAAAACAATTACTTACGGAATTTTGCCAATGCGAATATTGAACTTACCTACAGGAGGGCCATCAAAACCCGTCACCGCATTGGAATAAGGTACACCATGGAAGAAGTAGGAGATACCATTATCACATTGAATCCTTCTTATTTTAAAGAAGGAAAAAAACGGGTACAGTTTCCGGGTATTCATTACAACATGTCCTATGTTGATCTTGATTATAACCCTTATCCAACAAAAGGATATGCTGCAGAAATAAATATTGGTAAAAGCGGATTCAATAAACATATAAATGTCTGGAACCTTACTGTAAAAGGTTCAGGCAGCTGGCACCTCCTCCCTAAAACATTTATAAACCTGAATGTATATGGCAACATTAAACTCCCTTTTCAACAGCCTTATTTTACCCAGCGTTTTTTAGGATATGGCGACACGTTTATGCAGGGGTATGAATACTATGTAGTTGACGGTGTAGCCGGAGGTTATTTAAAAACTACGCTGACAAGGGAATTACTGAATTTCAGGATCAGGGTTCCTGCCAAAAAAGGGAAAACACCCACAAAAATTCCCGTTCGCATTTTTGGAAAAACCTATGGCAACACCGGGTATGTTCATAATCCGCAGCCCGGCGAAAATATTCTTTCCAATAAAATGCTGTATTCAGGAGGCTTTGGAATTGATATCCTTACTTTTTATGATGTTACGTTCAAGTTTGAATACAGCTTTAACCAGTTAGGTCAAAACGGGCTATTTTTACACCGTAAGAGTATATTTTAAAAATGAAGGCAGCTATTTACAGCAGGATAATGGAGGATGGTCAGCAAAAGGACGTTCAGATGTTTTTTGATGAACTGACCAAACAGAAAATCGAGCCTGTTATTTTTCAGCCTTATTTTGAACAGATCCATAATAGCATCAATTTGCCGGCCGGCACCAAAACATTTGCTCTTTCTGAAGACATTACAGAAGAAATTGAATTTATCATCAGCCTCGGTGGCGATGGAACACTGTTGGATACAGTAACATTAGTGAGGGATAAGAAAATTTCTATCATGGGTATCAATTTTGGCCGTTTGGGTTTTTTGGCCAGTATTGGTCTTGAGGAAGTCCGGGCCGCTGTAAAAGCAATAGCCCAAAGAACCTATGTGGTGGATAAGCGGACCCTGATTCACCTTGATGCCAGTATGCCCCTGTTTGGCAATGTGCCCTATGGATTAAACGAGTTCTCCCTGCATAAAAGAGATGTGGCGGCGATGATAAAAATTCATACCTACCTCAATGGTGAATTTTTAAATACTTACTGGGCCGATGGGCTGATTGTGGCTACACCTACCGGCTCCACCGGTTATTCCCTTAGTTGCAACGGTCCGATAGTGTTTCCCGAATCAGGGAGTTTTGTTATAACACCCGTTGCCCCTCACAACCTGAATGTTCGCCCCATCATCGTACCGGATGATAATGTCATTTCTTTTGAAATTGAAAGCCGGTCTGAACAAATTATATGTGCCCTGGATTCCCGGCGGGAAATAGTAAGCAAAAATGTACAGTTAGCCGTTAAAAAAGAAAATTTTGATATTACGCTGGTCCGGCTGAGTGAAAATAATTTTTTGCAGACCCTTCGCAATAAACTGACCTGGGGATTAGACAAAAGGAACTAAATAGCTAATTCTTACTTTGGGGTGCTACATGGTCATCCGGTATAAAAAAGTCGAGATTTATTGAACTCCGCAGGAGTTCATATGCAACTCAAAACCCTCATTTTTATAAATAGTCAAGTCCTGCGGACTTAATCCACCCGTTGGTTAGGTAACTGCGTAGCAGTTGAATATTTGTAACAGTGCGATTTTTGCTAAAGTGGCATCCGAACTCCGTCAGGAGTTCAATATTAAAAAAGCAGAGTGCAGAAATCGGTTGAGAAATGATATTGTGCAGCCCATCAAAGTAAGAATTAGCCAACTAAATTAGCTCCCAAACAAAAGAAATTACTACTTTTAGCGTTCTATTAATCCCGAACCATATTTAATAGTTATGATGAAAAAGTCAGTTGCAGTTGTTGCATTCTCCATTGTTGCCTTTTTTTCAGGCAATCAGCTTAAAGCCCAGGAGTCTATTGTACAGGAAGGGGAGTTTGGTATTGGCATCGGTGCCAGTCATTATTTTGGAGATCTGAACACCAGGGCCCGGCTTAACAGGGCCAAAGCAGCAGCCACTATTTTCTTCCGTAAAAATCTGGGAAATTATATAGCCGTAAGAGTAGGAGCTAGTTTTGCACAGGTGGGTTATTCTGATCAGTACAATACGCATAATCCATACATGTACAGCCGGAACCTGAGTTTTAACAGCAAGGTGTGGGAACTGTCCTTACAGGGTGATTTTAATTTTTTCCGTTTCATGCCGGGTGAGCCGCAGTATAGTTTTACTCCTTATATTACTTTTGGTGCAGGCATATTCAGTTACGATCCTTATGCTTATCTCCGGGGCAGAAAAGTGCCGCTAAGACAATTGGGTACCGAAGGGCAGGGCCACCCAACATATCCGGACAGAAAACAATACAGTTCGATGGCCATCAGCATCCCTTTTGGTGGTGGGTTTAAATATGCTCTCAATGAAAGAATTAATATCGGGTTTGAAATACTGCACCGCTTCACTAATACCGATTACCTTGATGATGTAAGTAAAACCTATGTTGACCCTGCTATATTTCCATTGAACCCGGATGGAAGCCAGTCCGATGCACAATTACTGTACGACCGGTCTTACGAGATAGGCGAACCTATTGGTATTCCCAACAGGGCCCGTGGCGGCAGCAAACAAAAAGATCAGTTTGTAACGGCGATGTTTCATGTTACGTTTAATCTTCAGTCGTATAAGTGTCCCACGGCTAATTAAGTACTTTTTTCTTCAGGTTATATTGCTAAATACCTTCTTACGGGTATTTTTTTCTGGTTATTTTCCATTTCATTTACATACTGTATTTTACAGGATAATAAACTTGATGAAAGGTCTTATTACCATATTACTGTTTGCATTCGCTTTAGCGACTTATAGTCAACCTGCAGAACCAATTTTGCGGATTGAAACTGGAATGCATACCGGTTTTTCTACTGGGGTTTCGATTGATAACTCAAGCAAAACAATTCTTTCCAGTAGTGGAAAAGATAAAACGGCAAGGCTATGGGACTCGCAGAATGGAGCGTTGCTGAATATTTTCAGAATACCCATTTATTTTGGATTCGATGGAGACATAACCTCGTGTGCATTATCACCTGATGGCAAGATTTCAGCTCTTTCCGTTGCTTATTTTGCAGGAACAGCATTCAGGTTTTGTATATACATTTTTGATTCTCAAACTGGGGGGGTTAAATCTCATTTTAATATTCCAACTCGTGTACTCAAGATGGAGTTTTCTCCAAATGGACGATTTCTTGCTACTTCGCACTACTCTGGGGAAAATTCTGTAAATGGAATTAAAGTATACAGAACAGATACCTGGCAAATTTTTAAAGAAGTTGAAGGTAAAAGTGCATTTTTTTACGATTTTGCTTATAGCCTTCAGAATAAATTTGCAATAGCTGAGAATGAGAAAAGAATACGATTATATGATGAAAACTATAATCTTATTGCAGAACAAACCACTTCTTCCATATTAAATTATTTATCATTTAGCAAAAAAGGGGATTGGCTGGCTGTAATTTATGGATATCCGGATGTGGCAGTAGAATTAAGAAGTACCAATGACATTTCAATTATAAAAAAACTACCATTTAATACCTATAACGGCTGGTTTTCAGCCGATGGAAAGAACTTGTATAGTCAGGCTGTAAATAATAATAAAACTGTGAAGTGTAATTATTTCAGCATTTTGAATCTTGAAGATTTTAGTTCAAAAGATATTGAGTTAAATTTTAATGGTTGCGTTTTTACTAATTTAAAGGTTTTGGCTAACAGTAGTATTTTGATACAAACTAATAGGGAAATTCAGTTACGATCTTCTGGTGGTGAGATAATTTGGAGTAATTCTATGATGAATTTAGATTTAATAAATGATGATCAGTCTCATCTTAAGGTCAATTCTGGTGGAAATATTGTAGGGTTTACTCCAGTCGGATCATCCGCATTTACTTTTAATATTACTGAAAGAAAATTGGAAAATAAGCAATGTGAGTATCCTTCATTTACTGACAAAAATGTACTAAATGTATCTTGTTGGGATAGCAGAATTTGTGGGCAAGGACCGGAAATCAACAATAAGCGAACTGATTTTTTAGAAGAAAATGATGCGTCTGTTTCTGTAGATATTTCAAACGATGGTAATACTGTAGTTTTTGGAGGAAGGGATTTTTTATATAAAGCCGATAACCAGTCTAATTTAATATGGAAGGTGCCTTTACCAGAGTCTGCTTATGGGGGAATTAATATTTCAAGTAATAACAAAACAATTGTTGCAGCACTTTTCGATGGTACGATACGGTGGTACAGAATGTCAGACGGAAAAGAGTTATTAGCCTGTTTTTTTCATTCGGATCAAAAAAGATGGGTCTTGTTTACTCCTTCCGGTTATTATGATGCTTCCCCAGGTGCGGAGGAATTACTGGGCTGGCATTTAAATAATGGGCCAGATAATGCGCCTTCGTTTTATCCTGTTTCCCGTTTTAAAGAAAAATTTTATCGCCCTGATATTATTGATGCCATTTTTGAAACGTATAGTGAAGACGATGCAATTACACTTGCTAACCAGCGCAGCAGTAAAAAAATAATAACTGCAAATACAGATATCAGGCAAAAATTACCTCCCACTATTACAATCAACAGTCCTGCCAACGGCAGCAATATCAGCAGCAACACAGTAAGCATCAGCTATGTCATTAATAGCCCGGATGATGCCCCTGCAAAAAATCTTCGTGTATTAATTGATGGCAGACCGGTAGCAACAGAAAGAGGATTAAAACCCACAGCTTCCGCATCACAAAAAATAACAGTTACTGTTCCATCCCAAGATTGCACCATCACCCTGCTGGCAGAAAATGATAACGGCACCAGTCCCGAAACCAATTTATATTTAAAATGGGTAGCACCTGTTGCCATAAAAGAAGAATTTATCTATAAGCCGAAATTGTATGTACTGGCAATTGGTGTAAGTGATTATAATAATCCCGAACTTAAACTCGGTTTCGCAGCAAAAGATGCTGGTGATTTTGCCGGCGCCATCAACAAACAAAAGGGCAACCTGTACAGTGATGTCATCGTAAAGAAACTGACTAATAAAGAAGCTACCAAAGATGCCATGATAGATGGATTGGAATGGATACAAAAGCAAACCGGACAGAAAGATGTAGCCATGATATTTTATGCAGGGCATGGCATCAATGATAACAATGGTGTTTTTTATATGCTGCCCGTAGCTGCCGACCTCGAAAGAATCAGGGCTACCTGTTTAAATTTTGAAGAACTAAAACAAACAGTGAGCAGCATTGCCGGCAAAGTAGTAGTATTTATAGATGCCTGTCACAGCGGAAACGTAATGGGCAGTACCAAGAGGGGCGGCAACGATATTAATGCAGTAGTAAATGAATTGTCAAGTACTGAAAATGGGGCCATTACTTTTACCAGTAGTACAGGTAAAGAGTTTTCTTTGGAAGACCTGGCCTGGGGCAATGGTGCATTTACCAAAGCAGTGATAGAAGGTTTAAATGGAAAAGCGGTCATAAACGGGAAGAATAAAATCACTGTTAAAAGCCTTGACGCATATATATCAGAGAGAGTAAAGGAATTGACGAAAGGCAAGCAGCACCCTACTTCTGTTTCTCCGCCAAATGTTCCGGATTTTCCGATAGCAGTGACGCAGTGATGTAAGACCGGGCATGGAGTACTGCTAAATACCACTTGGAGGGTATTTCTTTCCTCGCTGCTTTGCATTTCATTTACATACTGTATTTTACAGTATAATATACTCCATGAAAAGTTTCCTTACCATATTACTGTTTGCATTCGCTTTAGCTACTTATAGCCAGCCCACAGCACCTGTTTTGAGGATTGAAACAGGAATGCATACCGCAACTGGCAGAAGAATTTCAACAGACGCAGAAAGTAAATACCTACTAACCTGCAGTGATGATAAAACAGCCCGGCTATGGGATGCCATCACCGGCACCCTGCTAAATACTTTTCGCATACCTGTTGGTGGTACTAACGAAGGAAAAATATATGCCTGCGCCTTAAGCCCTGATGGAAAAATTGCCGCACTCGCCGGATGGACAGGGTATGAATGGGAGAATGTTCTGACTATTTACCTTATCAATACTCAATCGGGCAGCATCATTCATCGTATCAAAGATTTACCTGAAGTAATCAACGATATTGAATTTTCTCCTGATGGCAGGTGGATGGCCGCCGGCATGGGTGGCAGCAATGGTGTCCGCATTTTTGATACCGGGGGTTGGGGAGAATATAAAAAATTAGAAGGCTATATAAGCGCTGTTTACAATATCGTTTTTAAACCCGGAGGGGGCCTTGCCACTGTATGTTATGATGGAAAAATAAGAATGTATAACAGCCGTTTTGAACTGCTGGAAGAAAAAAGCGGATTAGTGGGTGAGGAAATTTATTCTATTGCATTTAACCCGGCGGGGAATTTATTTGCAGTTGGATATTCAGATGCAACGGCTGTTGATATAAGGGATGTGCCCAATCTATCCTTGTTGTATAAACCATCTGTTTCGGAATTGGAGAATGTAAATGGTGGCTTAAAGACGCTCAGTTTTTCCGCCGATGGCAGCAGGTTATATGGCGGGGGAGGGTTTCAAAAGCCCGATAAAGATGACCACTGGAAATACGCTATACGTTGCTGGAACAATGCAGGCAAGGGAAGTTATAGTGATTTATTTTTAATGAAGGATGGTATTTTGGATATTAAGCCGCTCAATGACGGGTCAATGGCAGTGATAGGGAGTTACCCGGAAATAGCCATAATCAGTTCATCCAATAAGGTCAGCTGGTATCTCTCCGCAGGAAATAATAATTATGCTGCCATAGATAAATCCCATTTCAGAATCAATGCCAGCGGTTCAGTAATAGGATTTACCCCAATTTACCAGCAAGCATATAGTTTTGATGTATTGCAAAGAAAATTATTAGAGGAACAGTCTTTGTTTCCCTCACCGGTGGATGCCAATGCCGGCATAGCAGTAACAGAATGGGAAAGCAACCGGAACCCAAATATCAACGGGAAAGGGATACTATTTTTAGAAAGCACTGAAATTTGCCGTAGTACGGACATCAGCAATAAAGGCAAACAAATCGTACTTGGTGCAGATTTCAATTTATATTTATCGGATAATAATGCAGAGAAAATATGGAAAACCTCATTGCCCGGCGAAGCAAGTGCCGTCAATATCAGCGGCAATGACAAAGTGGTGACAGCAGCTTTGAAAGATGGGAGCATCCGGTGGTACAATATGGCAGATGGCAAAGAACTGTTGGCTTTTTATTTACATGCTGATAAAAAAAGATGGGTGCTGTTTACCCCTTCGGGTTATTATGATGCTTCACCGGGAGCAGAAGATTTTTTGGGCTGGCATTTAAATAATGGACCGGATGATGCACCGTCATTTTATCCCGTTTCCCGGTTCAAAGAAAAATTTTACCGGCCTGATATTATTGATGCCATTTTTGAAACCTATAAAGAAGAAGATGCCATTACAATTGCCAACAGCCGCAGCATCAAAAAAATAGTAACAGCAGAAACAGATATCAGGCAAAAACTACCCCCTACTATTACAATCAACAGCCCCGCCAATGGCAGCAATATCAGCAGCAACAGTATTAATATCAGCTATGCCATCAACAGTCCATTAGATGCCCCTGCAAAAAATCTTCGTGTATTAATTGATGGCAGACCGGTAGCAACCGAAAGAGGATTAAAACCCACAGCTTCCGCATCACAAAAAATAACTGTTACCGTTCCATCGCAGGATTGCATCATTACCCTGCTGGCAGAAAATGATAACGGCACCAGCCCTGAAACCAACCTGCATTTAAAATGGGTAGCACCCGTTGCTGCTAAAGAAGAATTTATCTATAAGCCTAAGTTGTATGTACTGGCAATCGGTGTAAGTGATTACAATAATCCAGAACTTAAATTAGGTTTTGCCGCAAAGGATGCCGGGGATTTTGCCAATGCTATCTATAAACAAAAAGGAAATCTGTACAGTGATGTTGTAGTAAGAAAACTATCCAATAAAGAAGCTACCAAAGATGCGATGTTAGATGGGTTGGACTGGATACAAAAACAAACCGGCCAGAAGGATGTAGCTATGATATTTTATGCAGGACATGGCATCAATGATAACAATGGTGTTTTTTATATGCTTCCGGTGGCAGCCGACCTCGAAAGGATTAAAGCAACCTGTATGAATTTCGAGGATCTGAAACAGACAGTCAGCAGCATTGCGGGTAAAGTAGTCGTATTTATAGATGCCTGCCACAGTGGTAATGTAATGGGCAGCAGCAGGAGAGGCGGCAACGATATCAATGCCGTAGTAAATGAATTGTCAAGTACTGAAAATGGAGCTATTACTTTTACCAGCAGTACCGGTAAAGAATTCTCGTTGGAAGACCTGGCTTGGGGCAATGGTGCATTTACAAAAGCAGTGATAGAAGGGCTGAATGGAAAAGCGGCCATAAACGGCAAGAATAAAATCACTGTTAAAAGCCTTGATGCTTATATATCTGAGAGAGTAAAAGAACTGACGAAAGGCAAGCAGCACCCTACATCTGTTTCACCTCCCAATGTTCCGGATTTTCCGATAGCGGTGTTGCAGTGATGTAAACAGAATAGTAAATTCGTTGGTGGGATTATTTTAATAACTGGTTTAAACCATTTTGATTTATAAGTAGTCTATGAGGTACTACATAATCTTATAATGAAATAGTATCACCTTATGCCAATTAGACATTAAAAGTATGCTGAAAGGGGATGTCAGGCTGAGTTTATCGAAGCCTTTTGAATCATCCTTCGATAAACTCAGGATGACAGTCTTTTATTAATGTCTAATTAGCATTAAACCATTTTCTTAACCTAATATTTATTTACTATGCGCCTTACAAAAATTTTATTCAGCATTTTTATTGTTGCTGTTTTTAGCCTGACCACTTCTTTTACATCCACAAAAAATGATGCAGGAAGTTGGTTTTTCCTGGGAGATAAAAAAGTAGGTTTTGGTGTTGACCATGATGTAATTCATTTTGGAAACTGGAAAGATGATGTCCGCCAGGTGAAATTGAAAATAACGGATGGCCCGATGAAAATGTTTTCGATGAAAATTCATTTTGACAATGGAACTGTTCAGAATGTAGAACTACGCAACCGGTTTACCCAGGGCAGCGAAAGCCGTGTGATTGATATGGAGGGAGGATTGCGCCATCTTAGTAAAATTGAATTCTGGTATGAAACAAAAGGATTTGTGAGAGGAAAATCAAGAGTGGCTGTTTGGGGAAGAAATTAAATATTTTATCCTTAGATTACATGTTATACAATTCCCCAAACTACATTCCTTAACCTCATATTTACTATTATGCGTCTGGGAAAATTTTTGCTTTGCCTGATGACAGTAATCTTTTTCAGTTTTACTGACTTAAAAAACAGCAATAACATTTCCGGAGACTGGTATTTGCTGGGAGACAAAAATGTTGATAATGGCGTTGACCATAGTGTGATCTATTTTGCAAACTGGTCAGAAGACGTAAGTAAGATAAAATTAAAAATGGAGGGATATTGGATAATGTATAACATCAAAATTCACTTTGATGATGGAGTAAAGCAGGATGTAACATTGCGTCTTGAAATTGTAAAAGACAGCGAAAGCGATGTAATTGATCTTGTAGGTGGATTAAGGCATATTTCCAGAATTGAATTTTGGCATTCAAGAATAAACAGAGATGCAAAGGTTGCTGTTTGGGGCAGAAATTAAACATACAGGTGATTTTACAGATATCTATTTGTAGAACATCCATATTTTATAACCCGGGGCACTACAGTTCCGGGTATTTTATTGCCACAATCTGTTTTAATCCCTTAATCTGAATACCTTTGTCCGCCCGGTTTCAGGGTTCTGTTATGTCGCAGTTATTGGAAAAAATTGATAAAAAAATGCTTCCCCGCCACATTGCCATCATCATGGACGGCA
>JANPMI010000099.1:0-2635 GCA_031422725.1 Chitinophagaceae bacterium
GTTTGCCCCACAGCTATAAAACCATTATCTGTCGTCCGTTTTACCGAATAAAATATATCATTACCTCCACCACCAAAAGCTTTACTCCATACCGTATTTCCTTTCTTGTTCACCTTCATCAGCAACCCGTCATACCCTCCATTACCGAAACTATTAGTTTGTCCTGCTATCACATAACCACTATCAACTGTTGATGCCAGGCTTAAACCAATCTCATCCTTGTTCCCACCATAATACTTCTGATAAAATGAAACGCCATTTATACAACTAGTGTCCGTGCCTGTGGGAATGCCGCCTGTTTGAGAGTAAGCAACTGATCCGGCAAGAAAAAGAAAAAAGGAGAAAAGAATTGTGAAAGCAATACTTATATTTTTTCTCATAGCAATTCAGGTTTGGTATATAAATCTACTTATTTAAAGCTAATTTCAATAGCTTTTACCCAGAATTATTACAAAAAGACGGATCTATGCCATAAGTTCTAAGAATATCTTCAATGCTCTCCGTTTCCTCTCATCCAAACCATAACTAAGATGAAGCGTATAGTATTTTTTCAGATCATATAAACCAAACGAAGCAGCAGACACAATTTCATCAATATGCTGCAAGCCTATCGCATTGGCTTCATCAAACAAACTGATAAAATCATCAGGTAATTTTTTTGTGCTTACCCAGGCCGCAAACACAAACGGCAATCCCGTAATTGACCGCCACTCAGAACCCAAATCATAAATAAAAGTAGAAATTTTTCGTTGCTCAAATGCCCGGTCGCCGATGACGAGACCGGCGGTTGTTCCTTTTATTTCTTTGCGATAATCTTCATTTATGGCTTCCACTATTTCAGGATTGATACCCCAGTATTCTTTCATCAGGTATTTTAACAATGTAACAGAGGTGCGGCTCTGGTAATCGAGATACACTTTTTTTATTTCATACATCGGCACTTCGCTGAACAAAGCAACGGAAGCAATCTCCCCTTCTGTTCCGATACAATAATTACCAACGATATGATATTCGGGAAGCTGGGGAAGAACGGCTACGGGAATCAAACCTAGGTCAATTTCATCATTGATCAGCATCTGTGCCAGTCGGGATGGGTAATCACCAATCAATTCAATCTGGTCACTGATGGGAGGTCTTTCCAAACCATATACCAGCGGCTTTGTGTTCAGGTAATTAACAACACCTACTCTAATCTTACTACCCCCAGCCCCTAAAGGGGAATTTTTGTCTCTCATTACTACAGTTTGTGTTCTTTATCTTTGCAACAAATATAATCACAACATAGTTTATATAATTTTCTGAAGATAGCTGGTAAATTAGTGTCTTCGTAACCTAAAACTATAATCCGATAACTATCGGGAACAAATTATAAATTTATTATGGAATTAACTGCACTCACTTCAATATCCCCGGTTGACGGACGTTACCGCAAACAGGTTCAGCACCTCGATGAATATTTTTCTGAATACGCATTGATAAAATACAGGGTATCCGTAGAAATTGAGTATTTACTTTTTTTGGAGCATAAGAAATTTTTCAAACTACCCGGTAAAGCCATTAAGCACTTACAGAAATTGGCCGAAGATTTTGGCCCGGAAGATGCACAGGAAATAAAACAAATAGAATTTACCACCAATCATGATGTAAAAGCGGTTGAATATTTTTTAAAAAATGAATTGGAAAAAAACGGTGCAAAAGATGTAAAAGAATGGGTGCATTTTGGATTAACCTCGCAGGATATTAATAATACAGCCATCCCCCTTTCCTGGAAACATGCTATTGAATATGAATACCTGCCCGCCTTACTTAACCTGAATACAGAATTAAAACTACTCGCAGAAGAATGGAAAGACATTCCCATGCTGGCACATACACACGGCCAACCGGCAAGCCCCACGAAACTGGGGAAAGAGATAATGGTATTTGCAGAAAGAATAGAAAATCAGATTGAGCAATTCATCGGCATCCCTTTCAGCGGGAAGTTTGGCGGCGCCACCGGAAATTTTAATGCGCATCATATCGCCTTTCCAAAAGTTGACTGGATAAAATTTGCCAATGAATTTGTTTCGCAACTCGGATTAAACCGCCAGCAATTCACTACACAAATTGAACACTACGATAACCTTGCCGCTCATTTCGACTGTATGAAACGCATTAATAATATTTTGCTGGATTTCAGCAGGGATATATGGAGCTATGTATCTATGGAATACTTCAAGCAGAAAACAAAGAAAGGTGAAGTAGGTTCATCAGCCATGCCGCATAAAGTAAACCCAATTGATTTTGAAAATGCAGAAGGTAACCTCGGAATGGCCAATGCCATCTTTGAACATTTATCGGCCAAATTACCTGTATCAAGATTGCAAAGAGATCTGACTGACTCAACCGTGTTGCGGAATATCGGCGTTCCCTTTGCCCACACCCTGATTGCTTTCCGCTCTATTGAAAAAGGATTGGGCAAACTGATAGTAAATGACCAGAAATTATATGACGACCTGGAGAATAACTGGGCCGTGGTAGCCGAAGCCATTCAGACTGTTTTACGAAGAGAAAATTATCCCAACCCCTACGAGGCGTTAAAAAATCTGACAAGAGGAAACGAGCAGATAGATAAAAAAGCGATTCATAATTTCAT
>JANPMI010000100.1:0-6344 GCA_031422725.1 Chitinophagaceae bacterium
AAAGCCAGAAATGATTATGAAGCTGCGTTAGTGTATAACCCAGACTACGAACCAGCTATAACAGGCCTTGCCCGTCTCGAAGGCCGTATCATCACCGAAAGAAAAACAGATAAAGCCCCGCCACAAATAACAATTACTGAACCTGCTGTTTCGAGAGGCCTGATTGTAAAAGCAGCTGGCAATGATGTGATGATAAAAGGTGTTGCCGCAGATCCCGGTGGTTTGAAATCTGTAACTATTAATGGCGAAAAAGTGTATTCACAGGAAGGCGGTACTTTTTGGGGCAGTATTGCACTTAAAGAAGGGGTTAATAAAGTAATTGTTGCTGCCACTGATTTTTCCGGCAATACCGGCGAACAGGTTTTTGATATTGAACGACCCGCATCTGTGGCAGCACTCAAGGTGGAGCCTGTAAAGGAAGGAAGAAATTTTGCTTTATTGATTGGTTGCCAGAATTATGATGATAGTAATATCCCCTCGCTGGATAATCCTATAGCTGATGCCATCAAACTTAAATTGATATTGAAGAACAATTATAATTATAGTGATGATAATATTATTACCCTATTTAATCCTGAACGGTCAGATTTTAAAAAACAATTTTTGGAGTTGAATGAGAATATCCTGCCAGAGGATAACCTTGTAATTTTTTATGCCGGTCATGGTATCTGGGTAGAAAAAGAAAAGAAAGGGTACTGGTTGCTTACCGAAGCAAAAATTAATGATGTAAACACCTGGCTTTCCAATAAAGAAGTATTGGATATGATTGCGAGGCTTCCGGCCCGGCACACTTTATTAATCACCGATGCCTGTTTCTCCGGTTCCGTTTTTAAAACCAGGGGTTTAAATACAGATATTCCCGTTGCTATGCAGCAAATGAATCAGAAAATAAGCCGGGTTGCTATCACCTCTGGTAACGACACAGAAGTACCGGACAAAAGTGTATTTATGAAATACTTGGTCAAGGCCTTAAGCGAAAACAAAGAAAAATACCTGACAGCGCAGAAAATGTTCATCAACCAAATCATTGAAGCGGTGATGACGGAAACGAAAACCGAACCCCGGTATGGTACATTAGAACTGGCGGGGCATGTGGGTGGGGATTATATTTTTATAAGAAAATAAAAAACAAAGGTGAAAAAAACACTAGTTCGCATTTTTGCAACAGGGTGCATGCTGCTTGCTTTTTCTGATTTTGCTTCTGCACAGAAACAAAAGGAAGTAACAGTCCTGTCCAAACCCGTGGATGCCAGCCGTGGAATCAGTAATCCAAAAATTAAAACGGAGGCTCCAACTATTGATAAGGTCGAAACTAAATCAAGAGGCAACTGTAGTATTTACTTTGACAACTACTCCGGCCTGTATATAAAAGTATATGTGGATGGTTATTATCGTGGCACATTATCTCCTTACGGATCTTTCACCGTGAATGTTGCTGAGGGTTACACGGAGATCTACTGTATCTCTACAGGCGGTACCAGGGAATGGGAATCTTCCGGAGATTGCAGGTATAAATTCATTTTTAGGTGGGGTAACGAAGATCCCCTGAGATGAGTACACACAGTGAAGATGCTATAGAAGTTGTACATTCATGAATTATCCTTTCGGCATGAAACGTCTTCTCTTACCTGTTGGTTTGCTTCTCTTATTTACTGCAGAGATACTGCGGGTTTATTTTATCATGCCTTTTCCGGGCAGCCAACATAGCAATACCATTTCTGTTGCTTATTTTCTGAACAAGTATATCTTTTTTATCCGCATCGCTGCGTTGTTGCTGATTGGCTTTTCCGTTTATCACTCTTTTCGTTCCTGGAAAAAATGGAAGAAGGTGTTATTTATTACCGGCATGGTGTTGTATGCTGCAATTTTTTATTTTGTCAATTTCAAATTCCTGGCGGATAAAATGTTTTACCAGCCGAAAAATAAAATATTGGTAAGGGCGGCTGACAATCATGTTGCTGCTGATAAATTAGTGTTGGGTGTCACCATTAATAATGAATCCAAAGCATACCCGGTTGAAATAATCGGTTACCATCACCAGGTGCAGGACACCATTGGCGGCACTGCTGTTATTGTTACTTATTGCACTGTTTGCCGCACCGGCCGGGTGTTCAGCCCGATGGTGAAAGGAATAAAAGAAAGTTTCCGGCTGGTAGGTATGGATCATTTCAACGCTATGTTTGAAGACAAGTCCACGAAGAGTTGGTGGCAGCAGGCTACGGGTAAGGCAATCGCTGGTCCGCTTAAAGGAAATGAGCTGACCGAATTTCCTTCCCAACAGTTGCGGCTGGCTGCATGGCTTCGTTCCAATCCCAATTCACTGGTACTGCAACCCGACCCGGTCTTTGCTAAAAAGTATGAGGATCTTATTGGTTTTGACATCGGAACTATTAAAAGTGGGTTGGAAAAAAGAGACAGTGGTTCCTGGAAATTCAAGTCATGGGTGATAGGAGTCAGGCATAACAATATGTCAAAAGCCTACGACTGGAATGAACTGCATGCTAAAAAAATCATCAACGATTCGCTGGGCCAGTTGAAAGTAGTTGTTGTGATAGAAAAAGACAATGCTTCTTTTCATGTGTGGAACCGGGTGGTAAAAAATCAGCTGCTCAATTTTATCAGTGACAGTTCCGGTCTTAAAGATAATACCACTAATTCTGTTTGGAATGATGACGGGCTATGCATGGAAGGTCCATTAAAAGGGGAGCAGCTTATTCGGGTACAGGCCTCGCAGGAATTCTGGCATTCCTGGAAGTTTTTTAATCCGGGTACAGCTATTTATAAATAGTGTAGCTAAAATCCTTTTTTAGTATAACCAACAACCTGTACCGCTCCTTTATTTTTTCCAACAATGATACAAGGTTTGTTTTGTACGGTGATTTTTTCCATAGATTTTACATCTCCCGGAATATAAAATCCGCTTTGGGTTACCGGCACGGGTTTGAATGAAGAGTTGCCCTGGCCAATAAGTACCAATCCAATGCCTGCATCATTTCTTCCTGTTTCCACTTCAGTGGAATAATCATTTCCGCCCAGCAATAAATCAGGAATATTGTCAGCGTTTACATCCGCTACCTGTATTCCGTTCACAGGAAACAGCTGGGCTTCAGCCGGAAGAATTTGTTGGGTATAGTTTCCTTTTCCGTCATTATAAAAAACAGCACTGTTCATATTGTTGGCAGAAAACTTAGCAGCCCCGGCTAATTGTTCAGGTGTGAAAATATCTTCTATAGTTGCTGTCGAATAGGTTTTGTACCGCAAATATTTTTTCTTCAGGTACGGCATCTGGTCAAGCACATAATCCCGGATGGCGATGGGATAACTTTTATCTTTTACAAATACAGATATCATACAGTCGGTGCTGCCGTTGTTATCAAAATCACTGACAACCATGGTTACCGGCTGCTCTGTTGTTCCCCGGTATCTTGTGTTCATGCCGAGATTACCGGCTACAATATCTTCATCACCATCCTTATCAATATCGGTGGCAGTGATGCGGTTCCACCAGCCGTTGCTGTTTTCTACGGTTACAGCTTCTTTACTCAGTGTGCCCGCCCTGTTGTAATAAATGGTCAGCGGCATCCATTCGCCGGCAACAACCAGGTCGCTCCAGCCATCCTTGTTTACATCACTCCATACAGCAGTGGTTACCATTCCAATTTCAGCCAGCGAAGTGGCGGAGGTAATATCAATTAAAGAATCACCACTTACCGTAAATAAAAAACTTTTTGGAATCCGTCCATAATGACCGGGCACTCCTCTGCCTCCAACAAAAATATCTTTCTTCCCATCTTTGTTGAAATCAGCAACCGCAATCGCATTGGCACTGGTAAAATATTTAGCTGAACTTCCTTTTGTAAAATTTCCTTTCCCATCGTTTATATACAGCCTCACAGGATATTTTGATTCCATCTTTGGATATTCATTTCCTCCGCTTGTTACGATGATATCATTGTCGCCATCGTTATCAAAATCACTTATTGCCGCAGCGCCGTCTTCATAAAGTTTATCTGCTTCAAAGACAGCTTGTTTAACAGTGGAAAAAGTTCCGTCAACCTGCTGGAAAAATAATTGTGCCATTTTATCTTTTGCGCCACCGATAAAAAAATCATCTGATTTATCTCCGTTCAAATCTCCCACTGCCATGCAGGGGCCGAGTTGAGAAAAACGGTGGGGAAGAAGGGGTTCCAGCTTAAAATCTATATAATCATTTTCTGTATGAGTGAAATTTATTTTTGTTTTAGCAGTAATATCTTCAAATGATTTTTCTGGCGACGTTACTGGCTGATTGGCAATACTGGCATCGCTATATTTAATTTTTTTGATTGAACCTGTTGTAACATTTTTTAGTTGCTCCTGTTTTCCATCCGGCCAGGTGATAAGAAAATTGGCATCCTTGTTTTTACCAATACCAATAATTATTGTTTTGTCATGGCTTGACAGGTATCCTTTCATCGGGTTAAATACGGTAGTTGTTTTTAATCCATCAGGCGAAACAGATTCGATTTTTGTTCCCAGGCCAGTAATGTTTTTTGCCGGTCCTTCAAGTTGTATCCGTACAGCATTTCCAGAATTGCTCTCTACTGTATTATTCTTATAAATAAACGCATAATCATTTACATTATTCACCACAATTTCCAGGTCGCCGTCGTTATCAAGATCGGCATAGGCAGCTCCAAAACTCCAGCCATACTCGTCGAGTCCGGCTTCCTTACTTTCTTTTTTGAAATTTAATCCACCATAGTTTTTAAAATAGCTTTTCCTCACTTTCACAGAGGGGATTTGTTCCAGCAGTTTCAATACATCTCCATCTGTTTTAGTTTTTATCATTTCTTTTTTGATAAAATCTATATTATACCTGGAATAGTCCATGTCCGTAATGTCCCGCATATAGCCATTTACAATGTAAATATCTTTCAACCCGTCGTTATCAAAATCATTGATCAGTACAGCCCAGCTCCAGTCGGAGAAAGCCATGCCGGTGTAATAACTTATATCCGAATAAGAACCATTGCCATTATTAAGCTGCAAAACATTTTTTACATACTGGTATCCGTATCCATATTTTACCACTTTTTCAAACTCGTCATAATTGTTTCCCCGGCGCAGTTGTTTCTGCCGTTCATTACCTTCCGGAAGCATATCAACAGTAACCAAGTCACCCAGCCCATCATTATTGATGTCAGCATAATCGCTGCCCATGGAAGAATAAGATCCGTGGGCAAAATATTTGTCAAACTCATTAACAAATTTGTTATTACCCTTATTGATAAATAAATAATCAGGCTCGAGGTAATCATTGGCCTGGTAAATATCAGGCAAGCCGTCTCCGTTAAAATCCTGGAGGATGACACTTAAACCAAATGAACGGGTTTCCAAACCGGCAGATTTGGTGCGGTCAACAAATTTGCCATTCACATTTTCGTAATACCTGTCTGATTCGAAAATAGTGGGTTTGTCTTTTACAGAAACAAGTTCCCTGTTCTTATTGTAAGTAAGATGAATGGTTTTGGCAAAGTTGAGATTGTAAGGATGGTTGAGCACTAATAAATCCAGGTCACCATCGCCATCCATATCATTAAAGGCTGACTGCATGGAGTATCCTTCATCGGCAACCCCATATTCCATTGCCCTGTCAGTAAAAGTTCCGTTCTTATTATTTATATACAGCACATTTCTTCTGTCTTTTGGATTTAGTGCAACGGATTTGCAAACATAGATATCTGTCCATCCATCGTTGTTGATGTCCACCATCACCACACCTGTTTTATAACCGCCATTGCCATTTACACCTGCCTCCTTAGTTACATCTTTAAATTTCAGGTTGCCCTGGTTCAGGTATAATTTGCAATCATATACATTGGAAGTGAAATAGATATCGGGCAGGCCGTCATTATTCACATCACCAATGGCCACACCCGAACCGTTATAATAATATTCGTAACTGATGACGTTGAGTTTCCTGCTGTCGCTGATAGTGTTAATGAAATCAACTTTCGTTGAATCAGGCGGCAGCAGCGTAAATAATTTTTCTTGCGCAAAAGTAGAAAGCATTTTTCCCAGCAACAGCAATAAGAAAATGGCGGGTTTTATTTTCACTTTTCAGCAAGTTTTAATTTTCGCAACAAAAAATTTCCGACATCCATGCCCTGTTTGATTCCATTATCTAATGAGGGCATATAATGTATTCCTCCATAGAAACGGCTGATACTTGCTTCATTGGCGGCAGCACGGAAACTTTTGAACCGGCGGGCCGGAAGATTAATATACATTTCACTGGAATCAGTAAAGGAGTAGGGCTGCGGAATCAATGCCATCAACATCGTGGCAGCTGCACTGGAAAT
>JANPMI010000101.1:0-2603 GCA_031422725.1 Chitinophagaceae bacterium
CATATGAAAGCCATTAAAGAAACCGGGAACAACCTGCTGGCGGCATTGGATAAAAATGATTCTGTTGGTATTCTTGACAGTTATTTTCCGGATGCTGATTTCTTTACAGAGTTTGAACGCTTTGACCGGCATATCGAAAAATTAAAACGACAGGGGATAAAGATTGATTATGTCAGTGTCTGTTCTCCTAATTACCTGCATGATGCACATATCCGTTTTGGTCTTCGTATCGGCGCTGATGTGATATGTGAAAAACCGCTGACATTAAATCCCTGGAATGCACAGGCATTGATGGAGATGGAAAAAGAAACGGGACGAAAGGTGTACACTATCTTCCAGATGAGGTTGCAACCAGCCATTATCGCATTGCGGGAAAAAATAAATAATGGCCCTGCCGGAAAAAAATATAAAATCAATCTTAACTATATCACCGCAAGAGGTCACTGGTATCATACCAGTTGGAAAGGCGACACAGCAAAGAGTGGTGGAATAGCCACCAATATCGGCATACATTTTTTTGACATGCTGCTGTGGATATTCGGAGCCGTGCAGCAAAATACAGTAACAGAGCATACAGCCGATACAGCTTCCGGACGGCTGCTGCTGGAAAAAGCAGACGTGGAATGGTTTTTAAGTATTGATGCAGACAACCTGCCGCCTGCTGTAAAAAATGAAGGAAGAAAAACTTTCCGTTCACTGACGGTGGATGGAGAAGAGTTTGAATTCAGCGAAGGATATACAGAGCTGCATACAAAATCTTATGAAGAAATATTAGAAGGCAGAGGTTTTGGCCTTGCTGAAACAATCCCATCCATACAACTGGTACATGACCTAAGGAGTTACGGAAAACCAATATGATTGAATAATAACTGAAAAAATTATCTAAGTATAAGATGTCAGACAAAACAGAACTGGACGAACACTGGACCGAGATCATAGAACCCAAGACCAAACTGCTGGACCTGCGGCTAAATGAACTATGGCGGTACCGTGACCTGGTGCTGATGTTTGTGCGCCGTGATTTTGTGGCCAATTACAAACAAACTATCCTGGGGCCTATCTGGTTTTTTCTGCAACCGCTATTAACCACGGTAACCTATATTTTTATTTTTGGAAGGATGGCAGGTTTGTCCACTGATGGTTTGCCTATGTTATTGTTTTACCTCTCTGGTGTCACCATCTGGAATTATTTTTCAGAAACACTGACAAAAACCGCTACTGTATTTAAAGACAATGCCCAGATGTTTGGCAAAGTATATTTTCCCCGGCTTACCATGCCGTTTTCCATAGTTCTTTCCAACCTGGTAAGGTTTGTTATACAGTTTCTGTTGTTCATACTTGTATGGATTTGGTATCTTTTTCAAAATGATGCTATACATCCTAATTATTTAATAGTACTAACGCCGGTGCTGGTACTGATGATGGGATTGCTGGCCCTGGGTCTTGGGATGATAATTAGTGCCATGACCACCAAATACAAAGACCTTATTTTCCTGCTGACCTTTGGCATACAATTATTAATGTTTGCTACCCCTGTTATTTATCCAATGAGCAGTATCCCCGAGCAATACCAGTGGATCATTCTTGCCAACCCCATGAGTGCTATTGTAGAAACATTCCGGTATGCATTTTTGGGATCGGGCACATTCAGCTGGTTGCATCTTGGATACAGTGCTACTTTCACATTGGTTATTTTGATAATTGGAACTATCGTCTTTAACAGGGTGGAGAAAAGTTTTACCGATACGGTATAGGTTGATTTGTTTAGCTGTTGATTCGTTGATCTGTAGAGGGAATTAAAAATATGTACACTTATTCATTTGAAAAGCTGGGTGTTTGGCAAATAAGCAGGCGGCTGACCGTGAGAATATATGAAATAACAAAAACCTTTCCCGCTGATGAAAGGTTTGGATTAGTATCACAAATGAGACGTGCTGCTATATCTGTGGCTTCAAATATTGCAGAAGGCTCTACACGGACATCTGTAAAGGACCAGGCACATTTTTACCAGTTATCTTTTGGTAGCCTGGTAGAGTTGCTCAACCAGCTTATAATTGCAAAAGATCTTTTATTTATTGAAGAAACCCTTTACCATGATACCAGGTTATTGGTTGAAGAAACAGGAAATAAAATCAATGCACTTCGCAATTCATGTTTAAAAAAGATAAGTTGATTGGGTTCGTTTATAAACAAATCAACAGCTCAACAAATCAACATTCATGAGTGACATTGTTATAAAAGCAGAAAACGTCGGAAAACTATACAAGCTCGGCGAGATAGGTACCGGCACTATCAGCCATGACCTGAACCGCTGGTGGGCCAGGGTACGGGGTAAGGAAGATCCGTTTGCAAAAATCGGGGAGAGTAATGACCGGACTGCCAAAGGAAACAGTGACTGGGTATGGGCATTAAAAGATATAAATTTTGAAGTGAAGCAGGGGGAAGTGCTGGGCATCATTGGCCGCAACGGCGCCGGCAAATCCACTTTGCTGAAAATACTCTCCAAAGTAACTACACCCAGCACGGGCCGTATCAAAACCAAAGGCCGTATTGCTTCTTTACTGGAAGTAGGCACCGGGTTTCACCAGGAGCTGACCGGAAGG
>JANPMI010000102.1:0-11542 GCA_031422725.1 Chitinophagaceae bacterium
CATAGCAAAAGGCCCTGACATGAGCGGTAATGGTACAATCACACACTACTCATTTTAAATTTAGAAGATATGACCTTTAGAAATTCTTTCCTCTTTTGCTTTTTGTGTCTTACTTCTTTTACAAATCCAACACAAAAAAAGGAACAAAAAGAAAAGAAAATAATCATGGCGATTTTTGCCCATCCTGACGATGAGGCTGTATCTAATGTAACTCCTCTGCTTACAAAATATGCGAAAGAAGGATTTACTGTATATCTTGTAATTGCAACAAAAGGAGAATTGGGCACTTCTCAACATGCTAAAATTCCCGCCGGCGACACATTAGCTATGACAAGGGCTGGTGAGGCTGTCTGTGCATGTAAAAAATTAGGCATCGAACCACCTGTTTTACTTGAACTTGGTGATGCTTCTTTAGCTAAGGAATTCACAGGAAAACCTTTGCGTCAAAAGTTGGACAGTGTTTTCAAATTGTATAAGCCAGACATCCTTATTACCTGGGGACCAGACGGCGGATATGGACACATTGACCATCGGATGGTTCACAATGTTGTTACTGAACTTTTTCAATCAGGAGATTATTCAGAACCTCAGCAATTATACTATACAGGTATTCCAAGTGAAAACTTGAAACCAGCTCCAAATTTTAAAACCTGGGTAAAAAGAATGTTTGAGTTGTGGAAGCCGGTAAAAAAAGAGTACCTGACAACGCGGATTAAATGCAGCAAAGAAAATATTGCAGATGCTCATGCGGCTATGCAATGTCATATATCACAATTCTCAAAAGAAGAAATGGAAGACATTAAGCTCTGGATGAACAACACTAATAGGGACACTGTATATTTAAAACCTTTTATACCAGTTAAGAAAATATCATACAGTTTATTTTAGTGACAAATAAACCCCTATCCAGCTAACATTCATGTTGCCAATACCGGAGCTAGTCATTAAAACAATCAGCAGCTAAAATTTTGATGTACTGCGGTTCGGGGCTGAACGAATAATCTCAACAAAAGAATATAACTTCAACTTCAGTTTATAATGGCTTCTGTTCTATGAAAGTTCTAACGGTAGCCGCAATCATCTTTTCAGCGTAACAAAACCTGCTAGAAAACTCTTAAAAAAAAATATCATGCCTGAAAGCAGAAAAAGACCAGGACACCCTTACCAAGAGCCGGCAGACATCCCCGCCAGCCAAAGAGTGAAAGGAAAAACTATATGGGCCATTCTACTCTCCGTTTTTGGCCTGCTCATTGCCTATTTTGCAGTTGGCCCTAATTATACGGTGCTAATTCCGGCAACATTAATTGCCGGTATCATTGGGTATTTTATCGGGAAAAAAATGGAGAAAAAAGATTGAAAATGAGTTTTTAACTCAGCCTGCTATTACTTAAACTGGTAATACCGGAGAAAATGAAATTGATTATTTAATCTTCTCTTTCGGCCTTACCTTTTTTACAATTGGCGCATTATCCTTCCACCGCCACAAATGCACACAGGCATAAGTCCGGTAAGGGCTCCATTTGGCGGACAGCCGCAGCATCTCTTCTTTCAGTTTCTTTTTATCGCTGTTATCTAATTTGTACAATTTGATCATGGCATTCTGTATCCCAAGATCATCTACGGCAAATACATCTTCCCGGCCGAGTGCAAACATCAGCAGCATTTCCACTGTCCATCTTCCTACACCTTTTATAACAATAAGATACCCGATCACTTCCTCATTATTCATTTTACGCAGCTTCTTTGCATCCATGCCGAAATCAAGTTCAAACTGTGCTACATTTTTTACATAGCTCACTTTGGCATTACTTAATCCAATACCCCGCAGCTTTTCAAAAGGAGTTTCTATTATTTGTTGTGGCGTTGGCTCTTTGCCTCCATACAAAAGGATAAATCTTTTATAAATAATATCCGCCACTTTGGTAGAAAGCTGCTGGCTCATAATGGAAGCACAGAGATAGGTGCAGATATTCTTTCGCTTTTTTAACTGGTGCGATTCTGCACTGTTAACCAGTTTCTTTAAACTCTTATCCTTGCTGAGATGTATGATATACTCCATTGCACTTTATATAAACCACAGTGACACAACGTCACAGAGGAACACAGAGTAAACACTGTGAAACTCCGTGTTCTCCCTGTCCCTGTCGTTGAATTCGATAATTGATAAATTGAAACTGTGACATTACTTTTTATTATTGCATTCCCGGCTGGGTAATTTTAAATCCTGTTTTTGCTTTTTCCTCCTCCACCATTTTCTTTACATCAGCCAGTAGTTTTTTCGCATCATAAATAATTCCGTCTTTAATGGTGTGCTTTACTCCACCCTTTCTCACCACTTCATTTTTTTCATTCATATAAATAGCGCCGGTGCCATAGAGATGCTGGAGGTTCTCCAATGGGTTAGCATCAATGATCACCAGGTCAGCCAGTTTACCCACTTCCACACTGCCAATTTCTTTTTCCATCCCCAATGCCTGCGCCCCGTATAAAGTAGCAGAACGGATTACTTCCAGCGGATGAAATCCTGCTTCCCGCAATAATTCCAGTTCCCTGATATACCCAAAACCATAGGTCTGGTAAATAAATCCGTTATCGGAACCGGTTGTTACTCTTCCGCCACGGTTTTTATATTCATTGATAAAAGTCATCCACAACCTGTAATTTTCTTTCCAGGCTACTTCCTGCTCCGTACCCCAATTGAACCAGTAAGAGCCATGCGACTCACGGCTGGGTTCATAAAATTTCCAGAGTGATGGCAACGTATAAATTTCATGCCACTCGGCACGACGGGCCCTTTGCAGGTCACGGTTGGCCTCATAGATATTAAATGTAGGATCCAATGTAAAATCAAGCGACAGCAATTCATTCATCACTTTATTCCAATGGTCACTGTAGGGTGCCGCTGCCTGTTTCCATAATTTTCCGGCTTCTTCAAAACGGTTCTGTTCATTGCTATAATTATAATTGAGCGGATAATTCTGAATAGTTCTGTCAGTGAATAAAGCTTCGGGCAAACCATACCAGTGCTCCATGGAAGTGAGACCGGCCTTTGCCGAGTTGACAACATTCCACCTCGCCACATCCATCTGTGCATGGTGGCAGCAACTGCGTAATCCTAATTTTTTATTCTCCCGGATGGCTGCATCCATCACCTGCGGAGCCGCACCAAAAAATTTTATACCATCGGCACCTTTCTTTGCATTGTCTCTTACCCATTCAATCGCCTGCTCAGGTGTTGTAAGGGGTTGTTTAGCCCCCTGCCCGAAAGATGTATAAGCAAATATTCTCGGTGCCGTTATTTTATTCTCATTACTAAGTTTTTTTTCATCCAGCGTCCAGTCTAATCCATTGCCTGCCGATGGATCCCGGATGGTAGTGATGCCATGCGCCATCCAGAGTTTAAAAACATATTCCGCCGGGGTGCCCTGTGCCTTCCCTCCTATATGCCCATGCATATCAATAAAACCCGGCATGGCGTACATACCGGTACAATCCAATTCTTTCCCACCTTCTTTTAATTTGGGGCGGCTGCCGGAATTGATGGGAATGCCGGAGCCAACACCTGCTATCTGTACAATGCGGTTTTTCTCAATCACAATATCCATAGGGCCGGTTGGCGGAGCACCTGTACCATTGATCAATATAACTCCGCGGATGATTAACTGCGTATAGGGACCATCCCCTTCTTTGAGTTCCGGAGCTTTTTGTATCTGTGCAATAAGGATAGTAAAAGAAAAAATGGAAATACTTAAAAGAAAAAGCCTGGTTCGCATAAGCAGTTGTTTTGAGGAAAAACAAGTTAGCAAAAACGAATCAGACTATATTGAAAATTATACCAATCAGACATTAAAAATATAGCTGAAAGGAAATGTCAGGCTTGTCACCCTGAGTTTGTCGAAGGGTTATCGAAGCCTTTTGAATCATCCTTCGACAAGCTCAGGATGACAGTCTTGTATTAATGTCTATTTGGTATTAATCGAAAGAGTAGTTGATGGAGCCATCCTTTTCATCTTTCAGGCTGATGCCAAGCTCCGCAAGCTGGTTTCTAATTTTATCTGAAGTAGCAAAATCTTTTCTACCTTTCGCTTCTTTGCGAATGTCAATCAATAACTGCATTACACCCTGTAGTTTGGTATCACTTATATCATTTATTGATTTTAACCCAAACACATCTTCCAGGTAACTTTCAAATTTTGATTGCAACAGGTTAAATGTCCCCGCTGAAATGGCAGTTATAGCAATCGTTTTATCTTTCATTGAATTGATGACCGGTACCAGTTCAAACATACTGGCCAACACTTTTGCCGTATTAAAATCATCATTCATGTGCTCATCAAATTCATGCAGTAACTTTCTAACCTTAGCATCAAGTTCCGTGTCTATGGGTTTGTCTCCCGACTCATGACTCATGACTCCCAACTTTTCATAGGCATCCCACAATCTCTTCATTCCTTTTTCCGCTGCCTGTAAGGCTTCATTACTAAAATCCAGGGTGCTCCGGTAATGTGTTTGTAACATAAAAAACTTTACGGTCATCGGCGAATAAGCTTTTTCCAGCAGTGGGTGAGCACCACTGAATAATTCTTCAGGTAAAAATCCATTGCCGGCACTCTTACTCATCCGTACACCATTCACCGTAAGCATATTGGTGTGCATCCAGTACCGCACCGGCGATACCTGATAACAGGATTGTGATTGTGCAATTTCATTGGTATGATGTGTGGCGGCCAGGTCCATTCCTCCTCCATGTATATCAAATTGTTTTCCCAGATATTTTTCACTCATGGCAGAACATTCAATATGCCAGCCCGGGAAGCCCATGCCCCAGGGTGATGGCCATTGCATCAAATGTTCAGGCCCGGCTTTTATCCAAAGAGCAAAATCAAGCCGTCCTTTTTTTTCATCCTGTCCACCTAATTCTCTTGTTCCTTCTAGCAGGTCGTCCAGTTTTCTATTGGTCAGTATGCCGTAAGGTTGTTCTTTACTATATTTTTCTACATCAAAGTACACCGTGCCATTTACCACATACCCATAGCCATTATCAATAATCTGCTGCGCCATTTTTATCTGCTCTGTTATATGTCCTGTCGCCGTAGGTTCAATAGTGGGAGGCAGTGTATTGAATAGTTCCATCACTTTATGAAAACCCACGGTATAACGTTGCACAATTTCCATAGGTTCCAATTGTTCCAGCCTTGCCATTTTTGAAAATTTATCATCGCCTTCGTCCCTGTCGCCTTCCAGGTGGCCGGCGTCGGTAATGTTTCTTACATACCTCACTTTATATCCCAGGTATTTGAGATAACGATAAATAACATCAAAAGAAATAAAAGTGCGGCAGTTGCCAAGATGTACATCACTATACACCGTAGGGCCGCAGACATATAATCCCACATGATGGGGAGTGACAGGCTCAAAATGTTCTTTCTGCCTGGATAAGGTGTTGTATATCTTCAGTTCACTCATAGATGCTGATAAGTTTCAAAAATAATCATTCTGGCTTACTTCTTCAGTTGTACATCAGCTACCAGCATATAATGATCTGAGTACCGTTTAACAACCCGGTTAAACTGTTTAATGGTAAAATGTTTGTCCGCAAAAATATAATCAATCCGGAGTGTGGGTGAAAGACCGGAAAATGTTCTGCCAATACCAAATCCTTTTTTCAGGAATGCATCCTGCATGCTTCCTCTGCTGGTAAAGTAAGTATAGGAATTAGGCACATCATTCAGGTCAGCAGCAAAAATTACCGGGTGGGGACTGTCTCCCAGCACTTCATCTATCACATTTGCCTGGATACTGCGATAGGTAAACCCTTTTTTAATTTTTGACAATATATTACGGGAGTTAGCCACCAGGCTATCCTCGCCGCTTTTTATTTTACTGATCCTGTCATAATCTTTTTTCCCTAACTGCAGCGATTGCAAATGGGTAGTATAAAAACGGAGTGTGTCCTTACCTACTTTTATATCAGCATGGATCAGAGCATCCGGCAAGGTGGGCCGTGGATACCTGATCATGCCACTGTCCACAATAGGATAACGGGAAAATATAATAGAACTGTAATAATGGTTGTCGCCATCCTCATCAAAAGAAAAATAGAAAAAGGGATACCCCATTTGTTGTACAGGAACTATATTGTTATAATAAGCAGAATCAACAGAAGTATGAAATTCCTGCAGGCATAGCACATCTGCATCCTGCTCTTTAATAAGTTCCATCATTTTCAGCCGGGCTACGCTTCCTTTATTATTATTTCGCTTCAGTTCAATAAACCGGGCCACATTCCAGGTAACTACCCGTATGCTGCCGGGTTCTTTTTTATACTTAAATCCACCCGGGCTATTAAAAGCAAAAAAAACACTGATGCTTTTATAGCTTAGCAATAAGGCGATACCGGAAATTAATGCAAGGCGGGGTTTTAAAATAATCAGCCATCCTGTAAAGAAAAAAATAACAATGACTAACAAAAAAGGGAAAGCCAGTCCCATGAAGGTAATGATCCACCACTTTTGCGGATTGAGGAAAGGAGCCAGGCAGGACAATAGAAAAACAATAACAACTATTGTATTGGCAAAAATAAAAAACCGCCGGGTGAAGATTCGGAATTTGCTGGCCATTGGTGCAATTTAGGAAAAAGCAGGGTTACGGGTTTGTAGTTCCTGGTTTAGGGTTCTAATACCAATTAGATATTAATATAACACTGTCACCCTGAGTTTATCGAAGGGTGATTTAAAAGGCTTCGATAAACTCAGCCTGACATCTATCGATAGGTGTATGTTTAATGTCTAATTGGTATAAGATGGAAATTACTGCTATTATCATGCAAGGGGCAATAAATCTCTTACCTGCAATATAGAAAATAAGAACTTAAAGAACCCTTCCTTCGGCAGGCACAGGAATTATAACTCTTCCTTACCTGCTCTTTTCAATAAATCTTTTTCCTCCGTGGTAAGAGAGTTGTAACCCTGTTGGTTTATCTTATCAAGAATTCCATCAATGCGCTGTTGGGTGACGTTAGGTGTTTTTTTATACGGGCCACCGGATGTTACTTTATAAAACAATTCGTCTTTTCTTTTTTTCCCTTTTGAAGGTTTATCGGGGTTAAAAAGATTATTGAACCAGTCATACAAATTATTCATCCACTCACTCCAGTCATAACCTCTGCGAAAAAATAAAATAAAAACAAACCCTGTGATGGCACCTGCGAGATGTGTAATAAGTGTTCCGGTATCGCTGATAGAAACAGTGGCAAAATCAGAGATTATATAAAGGACAGTCAGCACCCAAAGCGGAATGCCCCCTTTTAGCAAAGGAAAAATCCGGTAGCCGGGTGAAATGATAGTGGTAGCAACAGCCACTGCCATTATCCCTGCTGAAGCACCGGTGCTGATAGCATAAGGAGCATAAATTTTTAAAGAAGGTAAAAAATTATATGCCAGCAGGAAAGCTATAGCACCACCCAAAGCACCATAGATAAAAATGGGTACAATTTTTCTGTTGCCTGTAAGATCCTGCAGGATGTAACCAAAGCACCACAACCATAACATATTGGCAAAAACCTTCCAGATATTATCGTGGACAAACATATGAGTGATGATGGTCCAGGGTTTACTCAGCAGACTATTAAAGTCAGCCGGTAAAGCAAACAAACCCAATACATTTTTATTGAACAATGCTAAAGCCACCTGTTTATCCTGGTAGTTGAAATACCAGAGAGCCTTCATAAAAGCAAGAATGACAAATATAATAAGGCTGATGGCAATCAGCATCATCAACGCATTGCCACTTTGCCCCAGCGATATTTTTTGTTTGTATTGTTTTTCGGAATAATTCATCTGGTGAATAGTGAATGGTCGTTTTCTTTAAAATATTTTTAATTCTTAAACTGATTCTTTTTTTTCTCTGTGTACTCTGTGATCTCTGCGTGAAATCTTTTTCTCTCTGCTGATCTTGTCAAAGTATGACCTCGCAGCTTAATACAACGTTTTGCGGTTGGTTTTGTTCCAGAAAAATACAATTATAAAACCTGTCAATGCGCCGCCGAGATGGGCAAAATGAGCAATATTGTCGCCCTGCATTTGTCCTATGCCACCAAAAAGATCAATCAATATGTAAACTAATGCCACCCATTTGGCTTTAATGGGAACCGGGATGGGAATGATCATTAATTCGGTATTGGGAAAAAGGTAAGCAAATGCGACAAAGATCCCCATCACTGCACCGGAGGCTCCAACTGCTGCTGCATTGCCACCCATAATGTATTGCATAGCGAGGTGGGTAATTGCTGCGCCTACCCCACAGGCCAGGTAAAAAAATAAAAATCGTTTTGCACCCCACACATTCTCCAGTATGCGGCCAAACATATAAAGACCAAACATATTAAAGAGGATATGAAAGAAAACAATATTACCCTGGAAGGTATAAGTGGAATGGGCAAACATGTGGGTGGCTATCTGGTAGGGCCTGAAATCCGGGTCATCAATTGGGAATAAGGCCAGTTTTTGTGTCAGGAACATCGTCAGCCCGTCTTTTTTATCATAAATAAGCTGGGCTATCCAAACAAGCACATTAATAATAAGCAGGTTCTTGACAATAGGGGGAAACCGGTCGGGCCGGGTATTTTGGAAATTACTCATCGGGCAAAAATAACTGTAATTATTATCCGGGTTTATTAAAAATAACAGCTTTTAACAATTCTTCAATTTCAACTGCACCACATTCTCTATATGATGGGTGTGTGGAAACATATCCACCGGTTGTACTTTTGTTACTTCGTATTTCTCATCCAATAAATTTAAGTCTCTGGCTTGTGTGGCCGGATTACAACTAACATATACAACCGTTGGGGCCGCCATATCCAGGATCTTTCTCACTAATTTTTCATGCATACCTGCCCTCGGCGGATCCGTTATAATAACATCCGGCCTGCCCTGTGCTGCAAAAAAATCATCATTACACACCTCTGTCACATCGCCGGTAAAAAAAGTGGCTGTAGTTAAATTATTTAATGCTGCATTCTCTTTGGCGTCTTCAATTGCCGCTGCTATCATTTCAACTCCAATTATTTTTTTCGCCATTGGACTTACAAAAATGCCAATACTTCCTGTTCCGCAATACAAATCATACACTGTTTCACTCCCCGTTAGTTCTGCAAAGTCTCTTGTAACGCTGTATAATTGTTCTGCCTGCTTTGTATTAGTTTGAAAAAAAGATTTAGGCCCAATCTTGAATTGAAAATCTTCTAATTTTTCTATTGCATACCCCTTTCCTGAAAAAACTACCGGCTCCAGGTCATAGAGGCTGTCATTCCATTTTGTATTAATGGTGTAAAGAAGTGTGCTGACAGATGGAAATTCTTCACACACATATTCCATCAGTTGTTTTATCTTTTGTTCATCATTTTCTCCCACCACAATATTTACCATCAACTCCCCGGTGGTACAAAGACGAACCTGCATCGTTCTTAAAAAACCATGATGATTACGGATGTCATAAAAAGACCAGCCCTTTGTTATTGCCAATTTTTTAACTGAAAGCCTGATGGCATTTGTCGGCTCTGCCTGCAGGTAACAGGTTTCGATATCTACCACTTTATCAAACAAACCCCTGGCATGAAAGCCTGCTACGTTTTGCTCACCATTGATTGATTCATCTCCCAGTTCTTCTTTCAGTAAGAAACGTTTATTACCAAAAGTATATTCGATTTTATTCCGGTAGAATCTTGTTTCAACAGCACCAAGTATGGGTTGAAATACCGGTAGCAGAACTTTACCAATCCGCTTCAGGGTTTCTTCCGCCTGGCGATGTTTATACTTCAATTGTTTTTCATAAGGCAGCATTTGCCACTGGCAGCCGCCGCAGACACCAAAGTGGGAGCAAAAAGGCTGCACCCGGTCAGCAGAAAGTGAATGGGTGTGTACCGGCACCCCTTCTGCCCAATCTTTTTTATTTTTCAGCAACCGCACATCCACCACATCACCCGGCACTACATTTTCAATAAAAATCACTTTGCCATCAACCCTTGCCAGCGACTTTCCCTCAGCAGCATAATCTTCCACCAGCAGCTTTTCAAGGACTATATTTTTCTTTTTTCTTTTCACGGCGCAAAGCTAAGTATTTCGGTCTCGCCTGAGACGGGAGGGTTTGAGGTTGTTTGCCTCTGAAAGGCAGGGGTCAGGCAACCAACTACGATCTAAACAAGTCTTTTGCTTTAACAGAAACTTAAACCTTTAAACATTAAACATTTAAACCTGCTTTTAATACCTTTACCTGATTCATTCTGACTATGAAAAAATTTTTACTGCTGGCAACTTTACTCATAAGCTTTACTGCTTTTACCCAAAATGCTTATGAGATTAAAGTAACTTTTAAGCCCTTCAAAAAACAGTATATCTACCTGGGTCATTATTTTGGCAAACAGTATCCTATTATTGATTCTGTCCTGCTGAATGATAAAAGTGAGGCGGTTTTTAAAGGAACAAAAAAACTACCTGGTGGTATTTACCTCATCGGCTATCCGAACAGAGCCGGGTTTTTTGAAATTTTAATTGACAAACAACAAAAATTCTCCGTTATTGCCGATACCTCCACACTCAAAAAGGGGATTCAGTTCATTAATTCCTCAGATAATGTTTTATTCAACGGCTACCAGCAATACATGCTGGTGAAAGGGAAAAAAATTACCCTGCTGCAGCAAGAGTTAAAAAAAGCAGCTAATAAAAAAGATTCGACAGCGTTGATAGATGAACTGATTAAAGAAGATAAAACAGTGGCTGATTACCGGGAAGAATATATCAAAAAAAATCCGGGCAATATTCTGAGTGCTTTATTAATTACGATGCGGGAACCTGTGCTTACAGGAACATTGAAGGAACCAAAAACAAAAGCAGATTCACTGGCTGCTTATAATTATTTTAAAACCCATTTCTGGGATGGTGTCAATTTCTGGGATGGGCGGATGGCTTACACTACTTTTTTCGAAGAAAAATTAGATAAATATTTTGAACAGCTCGTAGTACCGCAGCCCGATTCTGTTATCAAAGAAATTGACTGGATGATGAGCTATGCCGCTATCAACGAAGAAATGAGCCGTTTTTTACTGATCAAATTTGTTAACCGCTATCTCGTTCAGAAATACATGTCAGAGGATGCGATATTTCTTCACCTGTTTGAAAAATATTTTGCTCAAAAAAATTATGACTGGCTCAACGATAAGGGACGCAAAACAATTACCGACAGGGCTTATAGTTTAATGGCCAATATTATGGGAACTCCTGCTGCGGACATTGAACTGCCCGACAGTACCGGGCAAATAAAATCCCTGTACAACGATACGGCTGCTTATACTGTTGTAGCTTTTTGGGATCCCACCTGCGGCCATTGCAAGGAAGTGTTACCCCAAGTAGATTCTTTTTACCGGGTTAAATGGAAAACAGCCGGTGTAAAAATATATGCGGTTGCCAAAGAAACCGATGGCACAAAAAAAGATTGGTTGAATTTTATAGGCGAACAGCATTTGCAGGAATGGACACATGTTTAC
>JANPMI010000103.1:0-1599 GCA_031422725.1 Chitinophagaceae bacterium
AAATTAAATCCATCTGCAGCAAGAGGAGTTTATCTTGTAAAAGTGACAGATCAAAACAGCAGGGCAGTCTTCAGTACAAAAGTTGTGGTGCAATAAAAAAAAGTAGTATTCAAAAAATTGAAAGAGGCTGTCTCAAAAGTCAATTTGATTGTCATATTGAGCTTGTCGAAATATGGGCAATCAAATTGATAGCCTTCGATAAACTCAGGGTGACAACGGCTGACAATCCTTTTGAGACAGCCTCTTTTATTTACCGGGGATCTTTCCATACTAACCGCTGATGTGTTGCCACGGAATAAAAATCGCTGCACTTTCCGTCTCCTTTTCCGGTAATGCCGCCTGATGGAGCACAGATATAATTACAGGAACCATCATACAGCATAATATACTGGTCGCAGCAATTACTGGTAAACAGGTAAACTTTTTTACCGAGATATGAATACTCATTTACTTCAGCAGCGGGATTCCATTTGGCTTCAGCTTTGACCTGGTCAATTTTTTGTGTAACACATAATGGAGTTTCCTCTTTATTCTTATTGCATTCCGGAGCCAGTAAGAAAGAAACGGACAATAAAAGCAAAATACTTTTCATAACGACTGTTTAGATGATGACGGGTATATTTGCATAAAGCAGCAAAAATTACGCCATTGGAAAAAAGCAATTTTGTTGACCAGATCCGCATATTTTGCCGCAGTGGGCATGGTGGTGCCGGCAGCAAACATTTCAGAAGAGATAAATTCACTGCCATGGGTGGCCCCGATGGTGGTGACGGTGGCCGTGGCGCCCATATAATCTTAAAAGGCAACAGTAATCTCTGGACATTGTTGCATCTCCGCTATTACAAAAATGTACTGGCAGAAAATGGTGAAGGTGGCAGCAGCAGCAACTGTAGTGGCCGTGCCGGCAAAGATGTTATCATCGAAGTACCGCTGGGTACCATTGCCAGGGATGAGGAAACAGGCAAACAGGAAGTGGAAATATTAGAAGACGGCCAGGAAGTTATCTGGGTCTCCGGTGGCCGTGGCGGTTTGGGCAATTCTCATTTTGCCACACCCACCAATCAGGCTCCTGAACATTTTCAGCCGGGTGAAGAAGGTGTGGAAGGATGGAAAGTGTTAGAATTAAAAGTACTTGCGGATGTTGGGTTGGTTGGTTTTCCCAATGCGGGTAAATCAACGCTGCTTTCTGTTATTACTGCCGCCAAACCCAAGATTGCTGATTATGCTTTTACTACCATCACTCCTAACCTGGGCATGGTAGAATACCGGGATGGAAAAAGCTTTTGCATTGCCGATCTGCCGGGCATCATTGAAGGGGCTGCGGAAGGGAAAGGATTGGGTCACCGGTTTCTGCGTCATATAGAACGAAATCCGGTCCTGCTGTTTTTAATTCCGGCCGACAGTGATAATCAAAAAAAAGAATTTGAGATATTGGTAAAAGAACTGGAGAAATACAACCCCGAATTATTGAACAAACAATTTATCATTGCCATCAGCAAAAGTGATATGCTGGATGATGAGCTGAAAGCAGCAATAGAAAAAGAATTGCCTGCTGATATTCCTCATTTGTTTATTTCTTCTATAACCAATAAAGGGCTG
>JANPMI010000104.1:0-2404 GCA_031422725.1 Chitinophagaceae bacterium
GATGCATGTGGCGGATGATTGCCCAAAAAATGATTAGTGTCTATATCCACTCCAACTATTTTTCCGGAAGTGGCGAGTTGAATGATGCACCAGTCATGCCCTTCGGTTCTTTTACGGCGGCTTTCCCAACCGTCCATCCACTTGCCCCGGTCAGTATATTTATCAGCGATGAAAATCCCCCGGCCGGGTTTCAATAAATTTTCTTTCTCTGCAAAAAAATCATCGGAGCACAAGAGAGTTTTGCCACCTAATCTTTCAGCAGCAAGGTCTGTCAAAGTAGTAAATAATGGGATGGGGGTATTACTCATGATACAAAATATGGCCTTTATTCAAATGTAAAAACTTTCCCTCATCAAACACCTTCTCTCCGCTTAACCATGTTTGCTTAATTAAGCCAAATAATTCTTCATTAAGATACGGAGTAATTTTGTGCTTGTGGTAAATCATATCTTCTTTCACCCTGAATTTCTCATCCGGATTCCATGCAGCGAGGTCAGCATCGTATCCTTTGGCAATTTTTCCTTTTGTATTTAATTGTGGTAACAATGCAGGCTTATCGCACAACCATTTCGCTATATCATTCAAACTACAATTATGTCGTCTTGCGGCTGTCCATAGTACAGGCAATGCAAATTGTATGGAAGAAATACCGCCCCATGCTTTCATAAAATCGCCTGACTGTAATTCTTTCATGTCCGGCGGTGCCGGTGAGTGGTCGGTGGCTACAAAATCAATAATGCCATCTTTCAATGCCTGCCATAATCTTTCATTGTTCTCCTTCTCTCTTATCGGCGGAGCACATTTATATTCCGTTCGTCCGTCTTTAATTTTTTCGGCAGTAAAATATAAATAATGTTGCCCGGTTTCAGCCGTCAAAGGCAGGCCTCTTTGTTTTGCTTTCGCAATTTGTACTATTGAATCAGCAGATGACAAATGAACGATATGCGTTTTACAATTGAACTCTGCACATAATCGTATCATTAATGCAATGGCATCGTCTTCCCATTGCTTTGGTCGGGAAGCAAGATAGTTACTATACAGCCGTTGCTTGTTACCTGCTACTGGTTGCTGGTTGTCTGAAAGTTCGCAGTGAACCAACAATGGCAGATTATGCTTTGCAATAATGGGCATTGATTTTCTCAAATCTTCTTCTGTAACATTCGGAAATTCATCAATACCTGAATGAGTAAGAAATGCTTTGAAGCCCAGCACTCCTTTTTCAATCAATGGTTCAATATCTTTTTCATTTCCGGGAATAATACCGCCCCAAAAACCACAGTTGCAGTGGAGTTTCGTTGAATCACCCTTCGTTCCTTCGGCAAGCTCAGGACTCAGGGTGACAGTAGCAGCTTTTACCTTCTCGTCAAAAGCTTTCATTGTTGTAGTAACCGGCGAAGAATTCAACGGCATATCCACCAACGTAGTAATGCCACCGGCAATAGCCGCTTTGGTGGCTGTATCAAATCCTTCCCAATCAGTCCGGCCCGGTTCATTGATATGTACATGCGGGTCAACAATACCAGCCATCAGCACATTATCTCCAATATCTGTAACGGGAAAATCTCCTATGGGTAATTCATTCACCACATCTGCAATCTTTCCATCCTTTATTAATACCACTGCCCTTTTAATACCATCCGGGGTGATGGTACGGTTGCTTATGATGGCAGCATCAATCATAAAGTTTTTTTAGATACCTGTAATTCTATAAAATTAATGAAAACAATTTTCTACTTTGGTATCCGGTTTATACTACAATAAATACAAATTAGCCACAGATGAACACAAATACACACAAATAGTTCCTGTTTTATTGCATTTATCTGTGTTAATCAGTGTTCCTCTGTGGCTAAAATAAATGCCTGCCATACTTCTCATATTATCCTCTGCTATCCTTGTCATGCTCATCATCATGACGTATCGGCTGCATGCCATTACAAAAAAACAAACCAACGAAGAGCAACAGGAGAAATCAGGGATGATACAAAACTGGATTTATGCAGCCATGATCTTCAGCATTATTTCAATCATCGCCAGTATTTATTTTATGGTGAAGGGAACAGTTTACGAAGGGCATTTAATGGAATGGCTCAATATTGTGGTAAGAGTGATGCACATCACCTTCGGTATTGCCTGGATAGGAGCTTCCTTCTATTTTGTTTTCTTAGAGAATGCTCTCAACCGAACAGAAAATGTAAGAGATGATCTTGCCGGCAATCTCTGGGCTGTACACGGCGGCGGATTCTATTACCTTGAAAAATATAAAGGAGCTCCAAAGACCATTCCCAAACATCTGCACTGGTTTAAATATGAAGCTTATTTTACCTGGGTATCCGGCTTTGCATTGTTGTTTATCATTTATTATTTCAATGCATCGGCGATGATGATTGATAATAATGTGATG
>JANPMI010000105.1:0-8972 GCA_031422725.1 Chitinophagaceae bacterium
GCAGGCACCGGCTGTATGGCGGCTTTAGATGCTGAACGTTATTTGAGTGCTAAAGGAATTTAATACCTGTAAGAAGGTAAAAAAATAATGATCTATTTCTCATGGCTGAACTCTTTACAATCTCCCTCAATAATGTCCGCTTCAGGGCCTATCATGGTTTGTACCCTGAGGAGAGGCAGAAAGGAAATGATTTTGTCGTGAATATGCAGGTTAGTTTTATGCCCGTAAGCGGATCTATACTTTCATTGGAGGATACTATTGATTATGCGGTGCTGTTTGAAATAATTAATGCTACCATGCAACAGCCTGTTGATCTTTTGGAAACACTTGTACAAACCATCACTAATAATGTTGCCAAACAATTCCCCGGTGTAAAAAGAATTGATGTCTCTGTCGAAAAACTGAACCCGCCTATTGATAAATTTACAGGAAGTGCCGAAGTGAAATACAGTAAAGAGTATTAACATATTCCGGTACACACCGCAGTACTGGAATTCAGGTAAGTAAATTTTTCGATAAAAAAACCCCGCTTTAAGAACGGGGTAAATCAAGCTCCGGTTTTATTAAGTATTAGTCATCCATCTCTACATCATCAATGTTTTTCATATTCGCAATCATGATATTGTATAAAGCGGTGTTCGAAGTAGCAGATATAATGATTTCCCCGTTTGTTAATGTGGCATTGTTTAAGTCTGCATCGGTAATCCCCATTGTAAGAAGAGATAGATTTAAAGAAATGATAGCAGTAAAGTCATTACCATCCGTAATGGTCACATCTTCAAATTCTGCCTCAATTTCAATGGGTGTATTTACCCGGAAGACTATGGGAGTACTATTGTATGTTCCTCTTAACTCAAGTGCGGCATCTGCAGCTGAAGGAGAAATGTGAATTTCAAATTCAACTTCCTTGTAAATTCCCGGAGGAATTGTTACAAAGCCCAATGAGGAAAGTGGAGAGAAAAGATCAATACGCTGGCGGGCCTCTGATTTAAATTCAAGCTCTGTATTTTCTTTTTCTGCTTCAAACTCAATTTCAGTGGCTGAAGCAAAACCACTTGTCCAGGTGACTGTGCCTTCGGTTCGTCCAACGATTCCAGACCTTTCTGTTGTTTTTATTTTAAAGTTAGCGCCTGTGCGATCATTGTTCTTTTCGCAACCTGCCAGAAAGAATATCGCTGAAAAGGCCAGTATAGAAACGATTTTTAGTTTCATAAATAATTTGTTTTAGTTGTTATAAATTATTTTAAGGGTACAAAACTGTATATGTTCAATAAATGTGCCAAGGCTTTATTAAAACAGTATAAAAGGAACAGTCCCCAAAATTTATCTCCAGCCATTAACGGCTACAGGTACAGGTTGTATGGCAGCTTTAGAATCGGAACCTTATTTGAGTGTCAAAGGAATTTAGACATTTGAAGAGTTGGGGAAAAATACAGTAAAGAGTATTAACTTATTCCGGTACTACAAAAGCCCAGCCCTCTTAGAAAGGCAGCTAAACCACTGGTATTCTTTACTTAGTAATCATCCCGTTCTTGTTAAAGTAATGTAAAAGAAAATTACAAAACACCCGGATTGCTGTTAAGTGGCATAGTTATAGGATAGTTGTAGAAAAATAAATTATATGAAATTTAAGAACCAATTTTTTCTTGTGCTATCCCTTTGTGTGGCGGGTTTGTTTGCTGCGTGTAATAAAGAAAACGATAATTCTACGCTGCAGGTTATGTTAACAGATAATCCTGCTCTTTACGAGGAAGTAAATATTGACCTAGTAGGGGTTAGTGTAAAGCTTTCAAAAGATACTACCAAGTGGGTGGAACTACAGCCCGTACGTGGTGTTTATAATTTACTCGGACTACAGAATGGTGTGGACACACTTATCGGTACGCTTACTTTACCAACCTCTGTTGTAAAAGAGATCCGGTTGGTGTTAGGGCCAAACAATACTATTAAAGATAATGGTGTCATTTACCCATTAACGATCCCCAGCGGTGCTGAATCAGGATTAAAAATTAAAATAAATAAAAAGCTGGAAGCAACATTAGAAACACTGATCATTGATTTTGATGCCGCCCTTTCCATCCGTAAGGACGGCCCCGGCGATTATAAATTATTGCCAGTATTAAAAATAAAATAAACTCTTACTCCGAATAGGATCAAAAAGGGGTGTCTTAGCTATCTTAAGACACCCTTTTTTTCCCGCCCGGAGTCTCCCGGGTGGCTAATGTGTGCGGCAGACTCCTGTCGGGGAATATCTAATGATTGTTTTCTTCGAACACAAATTTTCTTTACATTTAAAAAACATCCCGCACAGAATTGTACTGATATCAAACTTTTCATGTGCCGGTAGTTAGGGATATTTACTAATTGGCAGCAAGGCTAAACGACCGCTTGGGCAGTCCCGATAGCGATAGGGATGGCATAAAACTAATTGCAAGACATTGTAAGCAAATTAAAATAACACATTATGACAAAGAGAAATAAAAAGGAGTTGTCATCAGAACAAAGTAAAGAATTACTCAAAACACTAAAAGCCCGGTTTGAGAAAAACATGAATCGTCATAAAGGTCTTGAGTGGGCTAAAGTGCAAGCAAAGCTGGATACGACAACTGGCAGAGAAAAACTGTGGTCGCTCAATGAAATGGAAAAAACCGGTGGTGAACCGGATGTTGTTGGTCATGATAAAAAGACGGGTGAATACATTTTTTATGATTGTTCAGCGGAAAGTCCTGGTGGCCGCAGAAGTATTTGTTACGACCGTGAAGGGCTGGAATCAAGGAAAGAACATAAACCGGAAAATAACGCTGTTGATATGGCTGCTGCCATGGGCATTGAACTTTTAACGGAAGAACAATACCGGGGGTTGCAAAAACTCGGAAATTTCGATACGAAAACATCGAGCTGGTTAAAAACACCTGCTGAGATTAGAAAACCTGGTGGTGCCATCTTTGCTGATTACCGCTATGGCCATGTCTTCGTGTATCACAACGGCGCACAATCTTACTATGGTGGCAGGGCATTCCGGGGTTCGTTAAGGGTCTGATCCACATTCTTGTCCCAATCTAATTCATTTTAAAAAAAAAACTGAACAAAGAAGGAAGCTTAAGAAGTTTTCGAACTGGCTAAATAACTTTTTTCTTCCACCTGCCGCTGCGGATATATGTAAAGGAAAGAATAAACAACACCCCCCAGTATAATACTTCTGATGCCCAGGCCCACACCAATCCAAGATTAAAAACTTTCAGTACCAGGTACACATACAGGGAATAAATGGCTATCGCTACTATTTCAATAGCGAGGTTGACTTTTGTGTTGGCAGTGCCCGTAACTGCATTCAGCCACACGGTGGCAAATGACATCACCATCATACCAACTGTTACCATCCTGATAACGGGTATGGCATCGGCTACAAAACTTTTGTCACGGCCATAAACACTAAGAAATAAATTGGGAAAAAGATTGATGAGCAGGCAAAGTAGAGCGGTGAAGCCAATGCTGAGCCACATTATTTTATTAACGAGAAAAACAACCTGTTCTTTTTTCCCCTGCCCGATGATGTTGCTGACCATGGCATTGGCCGTGCTGGCAAAAGCCCATACAAAAATGCCAAACAAACCAAAAATGTTCCGCATCGTATTACTGATCGCCAGTGGCCTTTCACCAAGATGCTCGATGAAAATATAAAAAAGCAGCCAGGCAAATATGCTGAGCAGCCATTGCACCACGAGGGGAGAAGATTGTTTAAATATTAACCCGGCAATTGGTTGGTGAAACCTCCAGTGATGAAAGAGTGAAAAGCGGTGATGGAATTTTTTATAATAAATAATACCCAGCACTACCAGCATGCCTGCTATTTCTGAAATAACAGATGCCCAGGCAGCGCCGTTGAATCCTAATTCGGGTAAACCAAGATGTCCAAATATCAATGCGTAGTCCAGTATAATATTAAGAATGGCCTGTGTCCAGAAGCCATACTTCATATAGCGGCTATTGTTAGTGCCTACCAGCAGCGCATTGCACATTTGAAAGAGATATAAAAAAGGAACTCCCCATACCCGGATCTTTAAAAATTCAATAGCCTGGCTATGCACCGTTTCTGAATGAAGACTGTAAGAAAGAAAATAAGGAGCAAAAAGATAAGTGAGTAAAATACCTGCGGCGGCAAAGAACATAGAAATCCATAAGCCCTGCGCAAACAATTTACCTATTTCTCCGGGACGGTTCTCACCGGCACGACGGGATAAGAGACCCTGGAGACCACTGTTCAACCCATTTCCTACCAATGCGAAGATGAGATAGAACACACCGGTGATGCCGGCGGTGCCAAGTTCTGCTTCTCCCAGTCTGCCAAGAAAAATGTTATTGGTAACAAAATTTATTTGTGGCACCAGCATAGCAAGACTGATAGGCAAAGCGATTTTTAGGATCTGCCGGTTGGTGATGTGAACCTGTAAGTTGGTATGTGCTGCTGTTGGCATGGGTAAAAGCTGGCAAACCTACGAAAAAGAGAGGCGTTATCTCCGCAGGAAAATCATGACAAGCAAGGGCTGTGTGTGGTTCCTCTCCTAAAGGAGAGGCCAGGTGAGGCTTTTTTGCTATTATTGCACGACATCAAATCAGTGTATTGAAAGAATTATTTCATATTAAGAATGATAGCAGCAAGAATGCAGAGCAGGTGCTTTCGCTGAGAGTGGGAGAGAAGCATATAGGGTTTGCTGTGACCGATAAATCTGGCGATGCACTTTGCGAACTGGCTTATTGTAATGCCGATGGCTGGAATGAAAATGAGCTGGCAGAATTTTTCGTTGCTTATCCAATACTAAGTAGTTCATTTTTGGCAGTATTGGTTGCCTATGATTACCCGCAAAGCATAGTAATTCCATCGGCAGATTTAAAACAGGAAGATGCCGGGCTTTTACTGAATAGCTCATTTCATATAAACAATCAATCAGCTATAGTTGAGGCGATACCTCACTGGCAGTTATACAATGTGTTTATGGCGCCCAAAGAAATCCAGGAATGGATCAGTGGAAAATTCCCTGCGGCTAAATCCGGGCACCAGTATTCATTGGAAATAAAATCAGTGAATGCAGCAGATAATAATGGAAATATACAGGTTGATTTCAGGAAAGACGATTTTACCATCCTGGTTGCCAGGGAAAGTAAACTGTTACTGGCGAATGCTTTTGAATATTCCACCCCGGAAGATGTGCTGTATTATTTACTAAAAATCTGCCAGCAATTTTCTTTACAGCAACAGGAAGTGCAATTGCAATTATCCGGCCTTGTAGACAAAAAATCAACGCTTTATAATGAATTGTACCAGTATTTTATCCATGTTAAGTTCAGGGAAGCATCCTGGAATGCACAGGGTGAATACCCCGCCCATTTTTTTACTTCACTAAATGATTTGGCCCGATGCGTATCATAGGAGGAGAACATGGCGGAAGAAAATTCAATCCGCCGAATGAAATGCCCCACACAAGGCCCACTACGGATATCGCCAAAGAAGGACTTTTTAATGTGCTGCAGCATAGTTTCGACTTTGAAAACTTAAAAACACTTGATTTGTTCGGCGGCACCGGCAATATAAGTTATGAACTGGCATCGAGAGGCGTATCAGATCTGACGGTGGTGGAGAAAGATAATGCCATGTATGAGTTTATCAAAAAAACATCGGCCACCCTTCGGATTGAAAATCTTAAAGTGCTGAAGATGGATGTTTTTAAATTCATTTTGCAATGCCCCGATAAGTTTGATTTTATTTTTGCTGGTCCGCCGTATGCACTTACCGCTATTGACGATCTGCCCAAACTTATTTTTGAAAAACAATTGTTGAATAAAGATGGATGGTTTGTGCTGGAGCATACGCCGAGAAATGACTATAAAGATTTTCACTTCTATAAATCCGAACGGAATTACGGTACAACTGTTTTTTCTACTTTTGTTGAGAACAGGGAATTATGACAAAAAAAGAGCTGCGAAAAATATACAGCGAGAAAAGAAATGCGTTACTGGCTGCTGAGCAGGCAAAGCTGGATGATTTATTACTGATACAATTACAAACTGCGAACCTGCCATTTATCAGTACATTATTTTCTTTCTGGCCGATTGAAGAAAATAAAGAACCCAATGCACATTTATTTACAGATTACTTAGAATTCAAAAACCCGGAACTGGTAATTGCCTATCCCAAATCTGATTTTTTTATGGACGAAATGTTTGCTGTTTCCACCAATGCTGAAACAAACTTTATAAAGAATGAATTTAATATTTATGAACCGGAAGAAGGGAACAGGATTGAAGCTGATGAAATAGATATGATACTGGTGCCCTTGCTGGCTTTTGATAAAAATGGATACCGGGTTGGCTATGGAAAAGGTTTTTACGATAAATTTTTGGCCGGCTGCCGGAAAGACTGCGTCAAAGCAGGGTTTTCCTATTTTCCACCGGTTGATGGTATAGCAGACAAGGGTGAATTTGACGTACCTTTAGACCTTTGTATTACGCCGCAAACTGTCTATGTTTTCTAATTTCTTTCTCAAATCATTCCGGATACTTTTGCTACCGTTTGCCCTGCTTTACTGGCTTGGCATCAGCATCCGCAACTGGTGTTACAATAAAAAACTGCTGAAGTCATCCGGGTTTGGTTTACCTGTTATCTGTGTCGGTAATCTTTCGGTAGGCGGCACCGGCAAATCGCCGATGGTGGAATACCTGGTATTAAAGTTGAAAGACAAATTTAAAGTGGCCACTGTAAGCCGTGGATATAAACGAAAAACAAAAGGCTATGCGCTGGCACATGAAAACACAACAGCTTTAGAGATTGGAGATGAGCCAATGCAGTTTCATTTAAAATTTCCGGATGTACCTGTGGCAGTAGGAGAAGAGAGGCTGGTGGCCATCCCCCAATTATTGCATGACAGACCGGATACCCAGGCTATTATTCTTGACGATGCCTTTCAGCACAGGGCCGTTAAAGCAGGATTAAATATTTTATTAACGGAATATAATAACCTGTTTACAAGAGATTTCTATTTGCCTACGGGTGATCTGCGGGATTTAAAAAGCAGTTATAAGAGAGCAGAAATTATTGTAGTGACGAAGTGCAAACCGAATTTGACTGAAACAGAAAAACAAAAAGTCATCAAAGAAATTAAGCCCCTGTCTCACCAGCATATTTTTTTTACAGCTATTGAATATGGACAACTATATCATATCAGCAATAATAATGTACTGAACCATGAAGCAAAAACAGAAGTGCTGCTGGTCACTGGTATTGCCAATCCCAAACCGCTGAAAAAAATGCTGGAAGAACACAGCAACAGTTACCACATGCTGCAATACTCCGATCATCATATTTTCAGCATTGATGACCTGAATGAGATTAAAAAAAGATTTGATCGCATAGAAACAAAAAACAAAATTATACTGACAACGGAGAAAGATGCGGTCCGGCTGGCTAAATTTCCTGAAATTGCTGCATGGCCTTTCTTCGTCATCCCGGTTCGTCATTACTTTCTTTTTGAGGAAGGAGAAAAATTTGATAAACTGGTTACTGACTTTATTCAAAATTTTAAAAGAATATCATAAAAACATATCATGGGAAGAAAGAATTCAAAAAAAAAGAGCCACAAAGAAAAGAAGCGGACACCAACGGCCAGGGTACTGAAGGGTATGCTGGACATTACCCGTTCAGGGATGGGCTTTGTAAAAATAGAAGGGATGGAAGTGGATATAATCATCCGCCCTTCCGATTTTAATACCGCACTGCATGGAGACACAGTTAGTATTGGTATTAAAGAAATGAAAAGTGAGGGCCGCCGGATGCAGGGCATCGTAAAAGAAGTGCTGCAGCGGAAGCGGACTGAATTTATCGGTCACCTGCAAATGAATAAAGGGTTTGCTTTTTTTATTGCCGCTATGGACAAGCCAATGCCAGATATTTTTATTCCTTTGCCCAATATTAATAATGCAAAAGATAATGACAGGGTAGTAGTGCGGTTGCTGCAATGGGAAAATGATGGCAAGCGGCCCGTGGGTGAAGTGGTGACAGTGCTGGATGCGGAGAACAGCAATGATGCAGCAATGAAAGAGATATTGCTGGAAGGTGGCTTTCCCCTCGAATTTTCAGATGAAGCATTAGAAGTAGCTGCGAGGATACCTGATACCATTTCAACTGACGAAATAAAAAAACGAAACGATCTGCGGGATGTTTTCACCATCACCATTGACCCTGCGGATGCAAAAGATTTTGATGATGCTATTTCTTTCCGGAAGCTGAAGAATGGCAATTATGAAATAGGCATCCATATTGCTGACGTCAGCCATTATGTGGAGCCGGATAATGACCTGGATAAAGAAGCCTACCGAAGAGCTACCTCTGTTTATCTGCCCGACAGAGTAAATCCGATGCTGCCGGAGCATATTTCAAACTTTCTTTGTTCACTAAGACCAAATGAGGATAAATTGACTTTCTCAGCTATTTTCCAGATTACACCTAAAGCAGAAGTAAAACAATACTGGTTAGGAAAAACAGTCATTCATTCAGACCATCGTTTTACTTACGAAGAAGTGCAGACCACTATTGAAGATAAAGCCGGTTTGTATGCCGAAGAAATTTTGATCCTGAATGATATTGCCCAGCGTTTCAGGAAAAAACGTTTTAATAACGGGGCCATCAATTTTTCATCACAGGAAGTAAGATTTAAACTGGATGAAAAAGGCAATCCCATTGGCATCATGATTAAAGAGAGTAAGGAAGCTCACCAGCTGATTGAAGAATTCATGCTGCTGGCCAACAGGACGGTAGCAGAAAATATTTCCAAAATTAAAATCAATGGTAAGCCGCTGCCATTTCCTTATCGCACCCATGATGACCCGGATGAAAAAAAACTGCTTCCCTTTGCCGCATTCGCCAAAAAATTTGGGCATACGTTTGATACTTCTTCACCTGATACCATTGCTAAATCATT
>JANPMI010000106.1:0-3986 GCA_031422725.1 Chitinophagaceae bacterium
CGGCAACCTTTCTGAATGTGCTGAACCTTTGGTTCGTTTGTTAAAAGAAATTACTGACCAGGGCACACAGGTTGCCCGTGAACATTATGGCGCAAGAGGATGGGTGTTGCATCAGAATACAGATATATGGAGAGTGGCTGCACCCATGGATGGGCCCACCTGGGGAACATTTACAGTTGGTGGTGCATGGCTGTGTACCCATTTGTGGGAGCATTATCAATACACGATGGATAAAGACTTTTTAAAAGAAACGTATCCATTGATAGAAGGTTCTGTACAATTTTTTATAGATTTTTTAGTGCCGCACCCTAATGGAAAATGGTTGGTCACCAATCCTTCCACATCACCCGAAAATTTTCCGGATGGTGGTGGTAACAAACCATATTTTGATGAAGTAACAGCAGGATTCAGGGAAGGCACAACAATCTGTGCCGGCTCTTCAATTGATATGCAGATTTTGTACGACCTCTTTGGTTATTATATCGAAGCCGCAAAAATATTAGGAAAAGATGATGCCTTTACTCAACAGGTAAAAGTGCCAGAGAAAAATTAGTGCCGCCGCAAATTGGTAAGGATGGTTCATTACAGGAGTGGGCCGATGACTGGAAATCACTGGAAAAAAATCATCGCCATTTTTCACACATGTATGGATTATATCCCGGAAAAGTATTGTACGAAAAAAGAACACCTGCATTGATTGAATCTTATAAAAAAGTTTTGGAAGAAAGGGGGGATGCCTCCACCGGTTTTTCAAGAGCATGGAAAATGGCTTTGTGGGCAAGGCTGGGAGATGGTAACCGGGCCAATAAAATTTACAAAGGATATTTAAAAGAACAGAGTTGTACTTCTTTATTTGCATTATGTGGCAGGTCTCTCCAGGTTGATGGCAACTTTGGTGTTAGTGCTGCTGTTACCGAAATGCTGATGCAATCCCATGACGGATTTATAAAATTGCTTCCTGCATTGCCAGATGAATGGAGTGATGGTGAATTTAAAGGCCTTTGTGCAAGAGGCGGTTTTGAACTGGATTTTATTTGGAAAAATAAAATAGTAACACAGCTGAAAATATTATCTAAGGCAGGTGAGGTTTGCAGGATTGAAATTAAGCCGGGTATGAAGATCAGCAGCAATGGCAAGAATGTTAGCTTAAAAAAACTACCTGACGGCATCGTTGAATTTAAAACAGTGAAAGGCACTGTATATCTGGTTAAATAATCATAGCCATATCTTTTAAAATAAAATCTGCAACATGAATCATAAACTTTCATTCGGGTTGGTTTTTATCATCGCTGTTTTTTACAACAGCAACAGCTTTGCTCAAAATAAAAAATTAACCTTAGAAGATATTTATTCCAATAATTTATATCAGGCAAAGGGGTTTGGGCCAATAAGATGGATGAAAGATAACAAAGGGTACTCTACGCTTGAGAATAATGCCGGTGCAAAAGGAAGTGATATTGTAGTATATGATGCAGAAAGCGGAACAAGAAAAATTTTGGTGAATGCCAAACAACTGATTCCCGGCGGAGCAAGCAAACCTTTATCCATAGCCAATTATAGTTGGAGTAATGATAACAGCAAGCTTTTGATATTTACAAATACAAGAAAAGTATGGCGGCAAAATTCAAGAGGAGATTATTGGGTGCTCAATCTTACAAATGGCAAACTAAAACAATTAGGTAAACATCTGGAAGAAGCCACACTCATGTTTGCAAAATTTTCACCGGATGGCGGAAGGGTTGCCTACGTAAGCAAATTGAATATCTATGTAGAAAATATTGTTACAGGAATTATTACACAATTAACCAAAGATGGTGGTGGCAATATTATTAATGGCACTTTCGATTGGGTGTATGAAGAAGAATTAGATGGCCGTGACGGTTTTCGCTGGAGCCCTGACGGAAAAAATATTGCTTACTGGCAATCGGATACAAAGGGAGTGGGAACATTTTATATGATCAACAATGTGGATTCCAATTATTCAAAACCAATTCCATTGCCGTATCCAAAAGTGGGCACGGCTAATTCTGCCGTTAAAGTAGGCGTCATATCTGCAAGTGGTGGCAAAACAAAGTGGTTTGCTGTACCCGGAGATCCCCGCAATAATTATTTAGCCCGCATGGATTATATACCGGGGTCTGATGAAGTGATGATCCAGCAACTGAACCGTTTACAAAACACTAATACCGTGTGGGTGGGTAATACAAAAACCATGGCACTGAAAAATATCCTTACGGATAAAGACGAAGCTTTCCTGGATATCCATGACAACATTGAATGGCTGGACAATAACAAAGCATTTACCTGGACAAGCGAAAAAGACGGATGGGAACATTTGTATAAAGTGTCAAGAGACGGAAAACAAATGCAGCTGATCACCAAAGGAAATTTTGATGTGGTAAATATCAATTGCATTGATCCGTCGGGTGGTTATGTATATTATATCGCTTCGCCGGAAAATTATACACAGCGATATCTCTATCGCAGCAGATTAGATGGAAAAGGGGAGGCAGAAAGAGTATCTCCCGCAGGGATGGCCGGGCAGCATTCTTACCAGATATCTGCTGATGCAAAATATGCCATACATAGTTTTGAAAACGCAACAACGCCACGACGCATATCACTCATCAACCTTAATACACATACAGAAATAAAATTGCTGGAAGACAATACTGTTTTAAAAACAAGAATAAATGAATTGGGCCTGCTACCTAAAGAATTTATGAAAGTGGATATCGGCGATGTAATATTGGATGCATGGATGATAAAGCCAATCAATTTTGATCCGCAAAAAAAGTATCCCGTCATATTTCATGTGTATGGAGAACCCGCAGGTTCTACCGTGCAGGACAACTGGGGCACGGGTGATAATCTCTGGCATCAATACCTGGCAAATGAATTAGGGTGTATTGTGATGAGCATTGATAACCGTGGCACCAAAGTGCCACGAGGCCGTGATTTCCGAAAATGTATTTACCGGCAAATAGGATTACTGGCTGCTGATGACCAGGCTGCTGCTGCCAAAAAAATAATGACAATGTATCCTTTTATAGATCCCAATCATACGGGCATCTGGGGCTGGAGCGGTGGCGGGCAAATGTCGCTGCATTCCATTTTTCGTCATGGTGATGTATTTAAAACTGCTATCGCTGTTTCATTTGTTTCCTTGCAAACACTGTATGATAATATTTACCAGGAACGTTATATGGGTTTGCCAAATGATAATGTTGCAGGGTACCGGGATGGTTCACCCTTAACACATGCTGGTAAATTAGAGGGTAACCTGATGATCATTCATGGCACGGGTGATGATAATGTGCATTACCAGAATTTTGAAATGCTGGCAAATGAATTAATAAAAAACAATAAATTCTTCAGCATGATGTCTTATCCCATGCGGGACCACGGCATCAACCAGGGGAAAAATACTACAATTCATTTGAGGCGAACAATGGAAGAGTATTGGAAAAAGAATTTGTAACTTGCTATTAATGTAATGCTGTCATCCTGATCTCGTCTGAGACGAGACGAAGGATGATTCAAAACTCAAAATGAGCACCTACCCCAGCATATTCAATGATGTCATTGGCCCGGTGATGCGGGGTCCTTCCAGTTCGCATTGTGCTGCTTCCTTGCGCATTGCCCGCCTATGCAGAGATTTGATGGAGGAAAATATCAAAGACATTCTCATTGAATTTGATCCAAATGGGTCACTGGCCACCACCCACAAAAGCCAGGGATCAGATATGGGATTGTTTGGCGGTTTTTTAGGATGGGAAGCCCATGATGAACGATTGCCGGAATCTGATAAACATATTGTGACTGCCGGAATAAATATAAAAATTGATATTGTTGATACAGGCAATGGTCATCCAAACCTGTATAAAATAACCTTACACAATAATAAAGAAACAAGGAAGCTCACCGCCATCTCCACCGGCGGGGGCATGATTGAAGTAATTGCCATTGATGATGTGAAAGTTTCC
>JANPMI010000107.1:0-10188 GCA_031422725.1 Chitinophagaceae bacterium
GTCATCTGTGCGGGGTGGCAAAGTAAACTCTTTACACCACCAAGGCTTTCTGCCAGTTTGAAATATTGAGTGGAAGTAACGAATGCTGTGGCTGCTTCTTCTGTATCGTTTTTTAAGGTAAAGGAAACAATACCACCAAACCCTTTGGCCTGCTTGGCCGCAATATCATGATTAAAGTGATTTTTTAAACCAGGATAGTAAACCTTATCAACTGCAGGATGTGTTACTAAGTATTCAGCAACAGCTTGTGCATTGATGCAATGTTGTTTGATACGGAGTGGTAATGTTTCAATACCCCGAATAACCAGCCAGCTGTCAAAAGGAGAAAGGATAGCCCCACTGGCATTTTGAATGAATTTTATTTTATCTCCCAATTCTTTTTCTTTTGTCACCACCAGGCCAGCAATTAAATCGCTGTGGCCGCCAAGATATTTGGTGGCAGAATGAACTACAATATCGGCTCCCAGCAAAAGCGGCTGCTGTAAGGCAGGTGAAGCAAAAGTATTATCAACGCAAAGTAAGCAACCATTGGCTTTGGCAATTTTAGCAATGGCCCGGATGTCTGAAATCTTCAACGTTGGGTTGGTGGGTGTTTCAATCCAGATGAGTTTTGTTTTCGGAGTAACTGCGTTGAAAACATTTTCAGTATTTGTAGTATCAGTATAATTTACTTTAATACCGAACTTTTCATAGATATGCGTAAACAGGCGGAATGCACCACCGTAAATATCATCCACCGCAAGTATTTCATCACCGGTCTTCAATAATTTTATGACAGCATCAATAGCGGCAAGGCCACTGCCAAAAGCAATGCCTGTTGTCCCATCCTCTAATTTTGCAATGATGTTTTCTAATACTGCTCTTGTTGGGTTTCCGGTCCTGGCATAATCATACCCTTTATTAACTCCCGGTGCATCCTGTACGAATGTTGAAGTTTGATAAATGGGAACAGAAATAGCTCCGGTTAAGGGATCTACAGGAATGCTGTGGATTAATTGTGTTGCATTGATACTCATCTTTCGTTGATTTTATACTTGATAAAAATTGATTATTAATTTATATCACTTATCAAAAAAGACTATCGGGGAGCAACAAAAAAGCTCACCCGATAAATCAGATGAGCTTTTAATATTTTGAGGAAGATATTTTTAAGCTTTTAATCTGACTTATCTGTCCCGACATTCATCGTCGGGGTGGAATTGGCACCTTTCCTCTTTGTCATCCTGAGCTTGTCGAAGGATTACGAAGAGGTAGGTTGTCAAGGCTTCATCGGGCCATTACCCTCTGCCTTTCTTGATAAGTATGTAATAAGAACTAAAACAAAGATACAGGGCAAGATTTGGTATTTCCAAATTATAACGAAAAAAAATTTCCAAACAACTGTTTGGCTGATGACTGAAATGCTGACTGGGAAAGGCTATCAGTATAAAAAAAATTTCTTTAAATAATTGTGATAAGAAAGAGCCCCGATATTATCGGGGCTCTTCGTTACTGTAATGAACCGTCCCTATTGATATATTAATTCATAACTGTTTCTTTTGCCAGTTTTGTACCTGTATATGTCCAGGCTTTTGGCTCTGCAGGCTTTTTGACTTTACTCTTAGTCTTTGTTCCCTTCTTTTTAACTTCTATTGCTGTATTCGCTGTTGCTTCATCCATTGTGCCTATTACAGGTGCTACAAAAACAGCGGATGGGTTTTCGGCATTATAAGTTTTCCCAATAGAAATACTTAAGGTATTTGCATCCTTATCAAAGATCAGGGTGCCTTCAGCAACATCTTTACCTTCTTCATTTTTTTGAGCAGGTATTTTATAAGTAGCAGGTGATTTTCTCAGCATAGCTTTAATTTTTCCCTGCGGAAGACCTGTTATCCATATAACACCTTTGTTTTGCTCATCCAATGTGATCGTAACATTAGCCGCATCTGTATTGGATGCTGACTCAAACTTTCCAAGGGCCGGAAAAATATCTTCTGTTGTCGGAGCAGGTTTTGTAACTACGATTTTATCTTTGTACTTGGCTGCAATAGAATCAACCGTAGGATTCTTTTTTGCATCCCAGGTTTGTACAACAGGCTGTGGTTGCTGAGGCTCTGTTTGTTGTGCATAAGCGGATGCTGTAAATAAACACAAAGCAAATACACCCATTATTCCAATGGTCTTTTTCATAAGTAAATATTTTAAATGATTGAACTATTATTTCGTGGCTCTACTTCAAAATACTGTGCCAGAATAAAAATTTGTGGATAACTTGAAAAATTTCTGATTAATTCCGGACATTCAGGCTGTGGCTTGTTGGCCACAACAATTTCATTCTTAGGTTGTTCTTATCCTTTGCTGCATGACTGAAAATTTTAAAAGCGGCGAATCAGTATCTTCGTCCGGACTGTATGACAAAGAAAAATAATAACGTAACGGAACCAAAAATAGTGGGTAATGAATCAATTGAAGTTTTCGGAGCAAGAGTTCATAACCTCAAGAATATTGATATTTCAATTCCTAAGAATAAATTAGTTGTTATAACAGGTATTAGCGGAAGTGGCAAATCTTCCCTGGCATTTGATACTATTTATGCCGAAGGCCAGCGGCGTTATATGGAAACATTTGGTGCTTATGCCCGCCAGTTTATTGGTGATATGGAACGGCCGGATGTTGATAAAATAACCGGACTTTCACCTGTTATTTCCATTGAGCAAAAAACTACCAATAAAAATCCCCGCTCAACAGTTGGCACTGTTACCGAGATACATGACTTTCTTCGTTTATTGTTTGCAAGAATCGGTGAAGCTTATTCTTACAACACCGGTAAGAAAATGGTGAAGTGGAATGAAGAAGAAATTGTAGAAAATATTTTCACAAAATTCAAAGGTAAAAAGATTACTCTGCTTGCTCCATTGATCCGGGGCCGCAAAGGTCATTACAGAGAATTATTCGAGGATGTGAGGAAGAAAGGGTTCTTAAAAGTAAGAGTGGATGGAGAAGTAAAAGATATTACTCCCAAAATGCAGGTTGACAGGTATGTAATTCATGATATAGAACTGGTGGTTGACAGGTTACAGGTAACCGACGATTTAAAGCACCGGCTAAGCCAGAGTGTGCAGCAAACGTTGAAGCTCGGAAAAGACCTGATGTTTCTGCTGGTTGATGATTCAAAGTTTGTACAGTATTCAAAATTGCTGATGTGTGAAGACACAAGTATCAGCTACGAAGAGCCTTCCCCCAATGCATTTTCTTTTAACTCACCTTATGGTGCCTGCCCGGTTTGTAAAGGCCTTGGAACAAAGCATCATATTAATATGGAGGCGGTAATAGTTGATGCATCTTTAAGTATCAGCGAAGGCGGCATCGCACCATTGGGGCAGGAAAGGGATGCCTGGGTCTATCGCCAGGCAAAAGAAGCAGCAAAGAAAAATAAAATTTCATTGACGATACCTGTCAATAAATTGACTAAGAAGCAGCTCAACATTATGCTTTACGGCAATGAAGAAGGCCAGCAGGAAGATCTGAATTTTGAAAACATGAAATTTGATCCGCAGGCTCCGTTTGAAGGTATTGTAAATATGCTGCAAAGATGGTTTGCCAGCCCTTACAGTGAAACGATAAGGGAATGGACGGAAGATTATATGATAATACGTCCCTGTGATGGATGCAATGGCGCAAGACTGAAAAAAGAAAGCCTCTGGTTTAAAGTAAACGGAAGAAATATTGCCGACCTCAGCAATATGAATCTCGATAATCTTGCTGCCTGGTTTGATGGCATTGAGTTAATGCTGGATAACAAACAGCAAACAATTGCCAAAGATGTATTGAAAGAAATAAGGGAACGGTTACAATTTCTGTTAGACGTTGGTCTTACTTATCTCACTCTTTACCGTCCCTCTAAATCATTAAGTGGTGGCGAATCGCAAAGGATAAGATTAGCCACACAGATTGGTTCGCAGTTGCAGGGCATTACTTATATATTGGACGAACCATCTATTGGATTGCACCAGCGGGACAATCACCGTCTGATAGAAGCATTAAAAAATCTCAGGGATATCGGCAACAGTATTTTAGTAGTGGAACATGATAAAGATATTATGCTGGCGGCTGATTATTTAATTGATATTGGCCCCAAGGCTGGTTTTCATGGTGGAAGAATTGTGGCGCAGGGTGATCCCGGAAGTTTGCTGAAATTAAATACACTTACATCCGGTTATCTTAACGGGCACCACAAAATTGGAGTGCCTGCTGAAAGAAGAAAAGGTAGCGGCAAGTTTTTAGAATTGAAAGGTGCCAAAGGAAACAACCTGCAGAATGTTGAAGCGAAATTTCCATTGGGAAAATTTATTTGTGTTACCGGGGTCAGCGGAAGTGGCAAGTCAACGTTTATTAATGAAACGCTATATCCAATACTTTCCAAACATGCCTATGGTTCTAAGATGACACCATTAGAATATAAATCCGTGAAAGGGCTGGAGCATATTGATAAAGTAATTGAAATTGATCAGTCACCGATTGGAAGAACGCCCAGAAGTAACCCGGCTACCTATTGTGGTTTCTTTACCGAGATAAGAACCTTATTTGCTTCTATACCAGAGGCAAAAATCCGTGGATATAGTGCAGGCCGTTTTTCTTTCAATGTAAAAACCGGCCGATGTGATGTGTGTGAAGGCGGGGGGATGAGAGTGATTGAAATGAATTTTTTACCAGATGTGTATGTGCATTGTGAAAAATGCAATGGCAAAAGATACAACCGGGAAACCTTAGAGATCCGTTACAAAGGAAAATCTATTGCGGATGTACTGGAAATGACGGTGGAAGAAGCTGTAGAATTTTTCCAGAACGTTCCTTACCTGTACCGCAAAATAAAAGTGCTGGAAGAAGTGGGTCTCGGTTATATTACGTTAGGTCAATCAGCTGTAACGCTTAGTGGGGGAGAAGCACAACGGGTGAAGTTGTCAACAGAACTTTCTAAAAGAGATACAGGTAAAACCTTTTATATTCTTGATGAACCCACCACGGGTTTGCATTTTGAAGATATTCAACACCTCCTTGCTGTGTTGAATAAATTAGTTGACAGGGGAAACACCGTTTTGGTGATAGAACATAATATGGATGTGATAAAAGTGGCCGATCATATTATTGATCTTGGCCCGGAAGGCGGGGATGGGGGCGGAAGGATTTTATTTGAAGGGTCGCCGGAAGAACTGGTTAATAATAAAGAAAGTTACACGGCTGTATTCTTAAAGGCGGAGTTGGCACAATAAAAAATCCCGTCTTGCAAAATGAAGGACGGGATTTTTTAATATCGCTGCATGTTTTTAATAGCGAAGAACACTCACATTCGGGATTAAGATAGATACCAAGATTAATCCAATTACAAAAGATGCGATAATCATTGTAACCAAGCTTGCTACAAAATAGCCTGTAACTTGCTCTTGTGGCGTTTTTTTCAACTTAGGTAAACCAATATATAAGAGGTACAATCCGTATAGGCCTATTAATGATCCAATAATTGCCAGGGATGGCAGAATGTTAAATACACCACCCACCCATCCTGCAGTATAGGAGTAGGCAGCCAACTGGAATGACTTTCCGAAATTCTTTTCTGATTTAAAAGTAGGAGCAAGTGCATCGACCACAAAGGCCATCAAAAACGTACTTGCGATACCACCAATCAGGGCAATTAACGCATATCTAATGCCAAGACCTGTGCCCGCAATTTTAAAACCATAATATGATTTGCCTATAAAGCCCCATCCAATAAAGGCTGCGACAGTACCAATTGCTACCAGTGGTAGAACATACGTTGTTAGGATCTTCGGAGTATCTGGAGTTTCATTATTAATAACATCCCATTCTGTTTTTGGGGTAAGCAAAATGTTTTTGGCTCTTTCAATTAGGTTCATGTCAGTTGATTTTAGTTTTGGTACCTACTCGTATGGCTTTTCGGTATTCGCCCCTGTTTTACAGATCAGGTATCTGGTCAGAACTTTCGAAGTAACTAATATACCATTCTTTTTATAATTCGTTTTTAAAGTTACGACATCGGAGGTTTTTTACTTTCAGATAACTTGGCCCTTAGGGAGGGGATGGGGTGGAAGAATTTTGTTTGAAGGAGCCCCGGAGGAACTGGTAAAGAATAAAGAAAGTTAAACGGCTCAGTTTTTTAGAACTGAGTTGAGCTAACATAAAAAATCCCGCTATTAGCGGGATTTTTTATGTAAAACATTTTTAGCTAAGTTTATCCACTTTATCATCAATTGCTTTAGGAGGTTTTACCACTCCAAGCAATAATAATAGCCCTAATACACTAACAGCAATAGCAAGGAATAATCCAAGGCCGGGTTTAACAGGGCTTTTAATGCTCAAAAAGACTAATATGGTTGCAAGTATTATGGCTCCAAAACTACCTAGCGCAACATATCGCATATTAGTATCAAGAGCTTTTGTCTTATCTCCCATTAAAGCGGCAACACATAATCCAATAATTCCTAAAAGTGCAATTAAACCTTCACCTTTTAATCCGTTTTGAGAGCTGGAGAAACCATATGCAGAAACCCTTGCCCAAGGAAGAAGCAAGGAAATTAGTCCTAAAGCCGCAAAAATTAATAAATACATTTTTTGCTTGCTTAAGCCAGCAATGGGGTTTGAATTTTGTGCCATAATAAGTTTGGTTGATTTTGGTTGTACCTACTCGTGTGGCTTTTCGGTATTCGCCCCTGGTTTTAGAAGGTTCAGGTGTCCCTGTACTACTTATTGACAAACTAATATAACACAGTTTTTCAAAAACAAAACAAGTGCAGGTGAAATTTTTTAAACCGGTTAGTAACAACCCTTTAGAATAAAGGAGAAAATGGCGAAGATGTTGCATGAACCCGTAAGTAAAGGCAGGAAGTGATTGAAAAAATCTATAATAGGGACCAGCAATAAAGCGGTTTTTCACCCGGATACCGGATTTAAACAATTTCCCTGCCCGTCTGCCGGAATCTCGTTTAAACGAAACGAGGGCAGTACTTTTCGGGTTTCTTAGTTATGACAATTAAAAGAGCTCTGAGTTGGGAAGTTAATTGGTTAATTCGGTATTGGTTAATTGGGTGCGACCGTAGTAAACTATCTTCTATAAGACCTATTCCCCAATTATCTATTTAACTAATTAACTAATGGCCCATAAGCAGGGAAGAGAGTATTTAATAAAATTTATACAAATAGAGAGTACCAATAGAGAACGGATTAGGTTTTATCAACCAGGGTATCAGATTTTATTAAGCTCTCCGCCGCTTACAGGAATTACGGTTATTAATTTTTGATTATCGGATTTCAAATTTTCCGGCGGCTGTTTCTTCATCACCACAAAAAACACGGTACATATAAGTACCCCTGGCAAGCCCGGTTATACGGTTATGATCTTTAGCTTTCATTTTATAATTCTGCACCAATGTTCCCTGCAGATCAAAAACAAAGAAGTCAATTTCTTTTCCATCATTCTCCCTTGCTATTATATGCATATCTCTTTTAACAGCATCAGGATAAATTTTTACCGAATTATTACTTAAGGAAGCAAATCCTTTTGCAGATTTCGTTTTCTTGCTTTTTTTGGCAGGTTCTTCCTCACCTGGATTAACAATGGTAAATTTTTTAAACGGTTTGCCGGTAGCAAAAGCAGGCTGTGCGAACAATAAGCCTGCAAACATGCTCAGGACAAGAATTGTTTTTAAATTCTTGCGGGTAGGTTGTAGTTTCATAATGGTTCGGATTTTTTTAAGGGTTGGGTTATGGTTTATTTGATATTTAATAGAATACAGGACATTTTAATTGGTTTTTTGCCCGGCCATTAGGAGAGTTGTCTCCGTTTATCCGCCAGCCAAAACGAATCAGGCCGGAAAAAAAGGCATCATTCTCTTTGGGATCGCCCCTTTGTGTATTGATGTAAGGACGACTGACAGCCGGGTTATAAATATTTTCTCTGTACATTAACTGCCTTGCCTGAACAGCCTGTTCCGGTGCCAGATAGGTGCTGAATAAAGCGGGGTTGATATATTGTTTGCTTACATCATCTATGTAATCTGTAAAGGTTTTCCGGTGAAGTATTTCAAAACCTACATACATATTTTCTTTCAGGTAATATTTTACACCTCCTCCCATCACCAGTTCAAGTTGAGTAAGTGAATATTCTTTGCGATCAGGATATTCTGCCATACCCTGCCCCTCCAGTCGCAAAGGTTTTAGCTCTACCCATTTTTTATTTCCGTTCGGCTCGATATACTGGCCTTTGGGGTTAAAATGAAAAAAACCAGCTCCACCTAATCCATAAGGACGGATTTTATGCTGAAGGCCATCGTATTTTTCAAGAAAAACAGTTGGGTAAAATTCAAAAGCAGCATATGCTTCCATGATGTTTGATTTAAACCCAAGATTTCTTTGTTTGCGGAAACGTTCATGCCCTCCTTTATTGTCGGTAAGACTATCCTGCCCCTCTAACTGACCAATATTAAATGCCAGCCGGAAGCCCAGCCATTCTGCCGGGTATAAATTTACATACACCCCTTTCATCAGTTTGGTAACGGGCAAGTCCACGTCTTTAATAAATGTTTTACCCTTGCCAGGCGCCCCTCCAAGGTCACCCAGAAAAAAAGACGGACCTATTCCCAGACCTACTTCTATTTTCCCATTACCTGCTGTAATTGATTGTGAAAAGGAATGCAGGGAAAGAATACTGCATAAGCAAATAAGTACGATAAGACGTACGTTGGGTACACTTGTTCTCATTGGTATCAGATTTCTGGTTTTCTAACTATTGGATCTCACAACTAAAATAGAAAAAGAAATAAGTACCCAAAGAATGATTGGACCAGTTTCTTTGATTATACAGGCAATGAAAGTTTTTCTACCTGGGATTTCTACGAAAGGGGGATTACAATTCTACTTTTTGTGGATAATACTAAGGGAAACCCATCAACGATAAATATATCAGAAGCGGGGTAATATCATTTCAATATGTTCAATTCCATCTTCAAGATAAATATCGCTGGTTTGCTTAAAGCCAAGAGAAGAATAAAATTGGAGAAGATATACCTGGGCACCAATCTTTATTGAAACAGTGTCAAATAATTTATAAACCTGGTCAATGGATTCTTCCATTAGCATTTTACCAATACCATTTCCTCTTACAGATGGAGAAGTAACCACCCTGCCAATAGAAGGTTCTGCATACGCTATGCCCGGTGGAATTATCCTGGAGTAAGTAATTAATTTATCATCTTTCCATCCCATCAAATGGTAAGAGGCCTGATCTTTATTATCCGCATCCTGGTATACACAGTTTTGTTGCACTACAAATACTTCATTTCGTAATTGGATGATAGCATACAATTCATGCGGGGTAAGTTCTACAAATTTTTTTAAGATCCAGTTAATATTCATACATGCTTTTTATCTTCCTGCCGGTGAAGGAATCACCGGTAAACTTTCATTGACATCTGTACTGATTGATTGCACCGCAAAAAAATAATTGTCTTTTGAATAAGGCAGATCCATTTTAGTATCTGTTGTAAAAATCTTTTTCTGCCAAAAAGCACTGGTGGTCTCCCGCATTAGTACATAATAACCTTTTACCTTTCCTGTTTTCGGGGTTTTCCAGCTCAGGTTAGTGTAGTTGGTTAGTTTTTTTGTTTCCACTTTTACTTCTTGTGGCATGGAGGGTGATTTGGCAAGATTAGCCAGGTTGCAGAGATTCATAGCTGTATTTTTTCGCAGGTATTCAAAATCCATAAACTCAGGCAAGTCGCCGTACTGAATTCCATTTTCCATCCGTACATCCTGGTGCTGGTGATAATAATTTTCATTCATTTCTGTAAATCGTACTGCTGCATAGCCCCGGTTGACATACGGCGTATGATCTCCGCCACGAAGAAAACGGTCATTCCGGTACACCATTACTATTTCCAGGTTGTCCACATACCGTTCTCCAATTTCTTTTACATAACGGGCAAGCTGTCTTGCTTTACCATCATTTTCCAATCCCAGGCTGCGGATGGTTAACGCCGTTCTTCCGGTGTCCTGTACAGAGAAAGCTTCGCTAAAGACACGGATTTTTGTATTATTGATAATATCTGTTTCATTGCTGTTATTACTGCCCATGATATCGTTGTTCAATACCGCTTCGATATTCCAGTTTTGCTTCTTCGCTTTTTCGGCCATATAGTT
>JANPMI010000108.1:0-5736 GCA_031422725.1 Chitinophagaceae bacterium
AGGAAGGTGATGCAACAGACTTGCATGAATTAAAGGACAACAGTTTTGACCTGGTTGTAAGCATCTTTGGTGCTATGTTCGCACCAAAGCCATTTGATGTTGCAAAGGAAATGGTTCGTGTCACCCGGCCGGGAGGAAGAATTGTTATGGGAAACTGGATACCGGGAGACCCCACTTTGGTAGCACAAATACTAAAAATAAGTTCTGCCTATACAGCAGCACCGCCGGAAGGTTTCATCAGTCCCATGTTGTGGGGTGTAGAAGAGCATGTTACAGACCGTTTTGGAAGTGCCGGTGTTGCAAAAGAAAACATATCATTTATAAAAGACAGTTTTACATTTAATGCTGCTTATTCTCCGGCAGAACTCGTAGGGAACTTCAAAAACTATTACGGCCCCACCATGAATGCTTTTGAGGCAGCAGAAAAGAATGGTAAGGCTTCGGATCTGCAACATGAATTAGAGGTATTGTTTAACAGTCAAAATAAAAGTGCCGATAAGAATAGCACTTCCATACCGGCCACTTTCTTACGGGTAACGGTTCAGTGTTGAGGATATATTTCACGCCCCGGTTGGTGTACTGAACCTGCCTGTCGGCAGACAGGCAGGTCGAAGAATCTCCACCAACCGAATGAATTAAAGACCATCTTTTCTTCCCGGATATTCGTAGTATTCCGAACCAGTAGAAAAATAAAAAAGCGGCAGTCTCAAAAAACTGCCGCTCAGGTATAAATAAAATTCAAACTTTTAATATTTGTGTGCAATCTTATAGAAGAAGATATCGGGCGGACCATCCACACCGGCTTCTTTCATTTTATCTTTCAGGTCCTGTGAGTTCATAAATGTTTTTGCCTTTTCCATATCAGCTACGGCAAACACCAGTGTTACATTATGGGTGTCGCCAACAGAATGCGAAATCACCCTGTCTGTAAGGCCGGCATCCATTCTTGCCTGTTTGTGTCCGTCAAATGATTTTTTCCAGGCGTCCCAGTCTTTTACCTTACTCCGTACCATTACCCGTATTGTTGCTTGTATGGCGGTGGTATCATTCATCACTGATTCAAGGAAGTCAATCACTGGCGGGCCTGTTACCCCCACTTCTTTCATTTTTGCTTTCAGGTCCGGTGAGGCGGCAAATGCTTTTGCCTTGTCCACATTATCCATCGTCACAGCCACCAATACCATATTAGGGTCTTCTGTTCCCCTTGCAATGACATAGTTATGCAATCCGCTGGCAAGGCGCATTGAATCATACGAATCATAGCCTGTTTTGAATTTGTCGTAATCGGCCACTTTATGTCTTACGATCATAATGGAAGTGGGGCCGGAGGGGGTGGTTACGGTGGTTTCTGTTTTGGTAGCAGTACTGTCCGTGATAGTTTCATCCGTTTTCTTATCTTTTCCGGAATTACAGGAACCCAGTAATAAAGTGGCGGCTGCAACGAATGATGTTGCAAGTGATCTGAAATGCTTCATGTAGTTTAATTTTTTAATTAAGTGATTTTAATATCACAGGGGACAGAAGCAGTTTGCAGAAGATGCGGGATTGAAAATGAAAATAGAATTAATAATTCAGTTGCTAAAAAAAATTATTCCTTTGCGCCCTGGCAGGTGTTCAGTAAGATAAAAAATAAAAAAGCCAGCGGACGTCACCAGGATTAGGATTTTCACTCCCCGGTTAGTGTTTTCTTTCCCCCTTGTTTGCAAACTTCTCTTTTTGCCTTTGTTGGTCTTCGAAAGAGTAAACGAACTTTGTTGGTGCCTGTCCCGATTATTTCGGGGTTGCGCCAAGCCAAGTGAGCAGGCGATTTCCAACAAACGAATAGAGGAAACCTTAACTCCGGCCGTTGGTTGCCTGCAAGCTTACAGTATTTTCCCCGATTGCAGCATTAGCCGGAAAAGAGTAAATTTGTACAAATGATGAAAACTATGACAACAACAGCTATCCGAAAAAAATTGATGACCTATATAGCCGATGCTGACGATAAAAAAGTAAAAGGTTTGTATATGCTTGTGGAAGATGATATGGGTAATACAAAGAAATTCAAGCTATCTGCTGACCAATTGAAAATGGTGGAACAGGAAAAAGAAAAACATATAAAAGGCAAAAGCAAATCTTACAGCTGGCCGGAAGCCAAAGACATCATCAGGGGTAAAAGAAAGCTGTAATGTACTCACTCATCATAAAGCCCCGTGCCATCCTGATGACAAAGGATGCTTACGACTGGTACGAAGAACAGAAACTTGGGTTGGGCGAAGAATTTTTAGATGAACTGGACGGTATCTACAACAAACTGTCATCACATCCGGAATACTTTGGAAAAGTAAAAAAGAATTTCAGGCAAGCTGCCTTAAAAAGATTTCCTTTTGTTATTGTGTATGAAATTATCAAAGCGGAAGTAGTTGTATTTGCTGTATTTCATACCAGCAGAAACCCAAAATTTAAGCTTAAGGATTAAGACTTTATTTTTCGCCTTTGTTGATCTTCGAAAGAGTAAACGGTCTTTGTTGCTGCCTGTCCCGATTATTTCGGGGTTGCACCAAGCCATGTGAGCAGGCATAGTTCGACAAGCTCACTACAGCAACAAATGAATAGAGGAAATCTTAACTCCGGCCATTAATGGCCTGCAAGCTTACAGTATTTTCCCCGATTGCAGCATTAGCCAGAAAAGAGTAAATTTGTAGAAACGCAAAAGATATGAGTGCAGTAAAAGCGATAGACAAACAAATCAATAGCTACCTGGGTCAATTAAATGAAAACCAGAAGAAAGCTGTATTAACAGTTGTAAAAACTTTTGCTGATGAAAAGGCTGCATACGACTATTGGGAAGATGAATTTTTTGTAAAAGAATTAGACAGGAGAACCGCTGAATATGAAAGCGGCAAGGCCAAAGTTTTTATACTTGATGAAATGGAAGCAGGAGCAAGGAAGGCATATAAAGCAAAGAGGAAATCCAATAAATAATGTATCGGTACATACTCCATGAAGCTGTAAAAGCTGATTATGATGAAGCCTATGAATGGTATGAGAAGAAATTAGAAGGATTAGGCGAACGATTCTTATCAGCCATCCATGCTAAGCTGGATGAAATAGCAAAAAGCCCTGAAGCATTTGGTGAGAGGTCAAAGAAAGGTTATCGGGAAGCACAGGTTAATATTTTTCCTTATTCTATTGTTTATAAAATTTATAAAATGGAAAGAGTAATTTTTGTCAACTCTGTACATCATCACAGAAAGCAACCCCGAAAAAAATACAGGAAGAGATAATTTGTTTTGCTTTTGGTCTTCGAAACAGTAAACGACCTTTGTTGGTGTTGCGCCAAGCCAGGTGAGCAGGCATGGTTCGACAAGCTCACCACCAACAAACGAATAGAGGAAAACTTAACTCCAGCCGTTGGTGAAGGCAGCACAGAATGCCATACTCAACATCATCAACAGTGTAAAAATCTTTTCTTATGGTGTTGATATAACGGCCAGTTTGCCCATTTTTTTATTATACAGATTTTTCAGTGAGAACAACTCCTAACTTTGGTTATAAGGCCGCCTGGTAATACTTGAGGACAGTATAATAACAAAAAATATATTTGGAAAAATAAAAGTCCCCAAAATTAAATTATAATTTATGCAATTTAAGTTGTTCGATAAATCGGTCTATACAAACAGACGCACTGTTTTAAATAAAAATATTGAAAATGGTCTGATATTATTTTTAGGCAATGAAGAAAGCAGCATGAACTACAGGGATAACTGGTATCCTTACAGGCAGGACAGCACCTTCCTCTATTATTTTGGATTGAATAGTGCAGGTCTTGCTGCTATTATTGATGCTGATTCAGGGGAAGAAATTATTTTCGGTAATGACCTGACCATTGAAGATATTGTATGGACAGGGCCACAGCCTTCTGTAAGAGAAATGGCAGCAGCAGTGGGTGTAAATAGAACAGCGGCTGCAGATGAGCTTAGCACTTATATAAATGCTGTTTTAGAGAGCAAAAGAAAAATACATATAGTACCGCCTTACCGTCCAGAAAACAAAATTAAAATTGCCGGGTTGTTGAATATTGCTGTAAACGAAATTGGCAATCATGTATCTGTTCCGCTGATTAAGGCAATTGTTAATCAGCGTTCATATAAAGAAGTTTGTGAAGTGGAAGAAATGGATAAAGCTTCAGCAATAAGTGCTGATATGCATATGGCTGCTATGTACTTTGCAAAACCGGGAATGAAAGAATTTGAAATAGTGGCAAAGGTTAAAGAAGTTGCATTCGCAAATCATGCCGGTATTTCTTTTAATCCCATCGTTACCATACATGGCGAAACCCTGCATAATGTTTATAGTGGTAATACAATACAAGACGGACAGCTTTTACTTTGCGATGCAGGTGCCAGTAACGAAATGCAGTATGCCGGCGATCTTACTTCAACTTATCCTGTTGGAAAAAAGTTTACCACAAAGCAAAAGGAAGTGTACGAAATTGTTTTAAATGCACATAACACTGCGGTAGCCATGTTAAAGCCGGGAGTATTATTCAGGGATGTGTATTATGCAGCAGCACAAAAAATTGTGGAAGGTATGCAGAGCCTTGGTATTATGAAAGGCAATGCAGCAGAAGCAGTTGCTGCAGGAGCACATGCAATGTTTTTTCAGTGTGGTCTGGGGCATATGATTGGCCTGGATGTACATGATATGGAAGACCTGGGAGAACCATACGTTGGTTATAATGATGTGATTAAGAAAAGTACTCAATTTGGTATAAAATCGCTTCGTTTGGGCCGTAACCTGGAACCGGGATTTACATTAACAGTAGAGCCTGGTGTTTATTGCATACCGGCATTAATGGACCAATGGAAGGCGGAAAGAAAATTTGAATCTTTTATTAATTACGAAGCACTGGAAATCCTCAGAAATTTTGGGGGCATTCGTGTAGAAGAAGATTTCCTGATTACCACAGACGGGGCTAAATTATTAGGAAAAAAATTGCCAATGACTGTTGCGGAAATTGAAGCTATCAGGGGGGCTTAATACTGTGTTTAAAGTAACATTACCCTTTTTTGCATTTGCTGCTAGTCTTCGAAAGAGTAAACGGCCTTTGTTGTTGACTGCCTGCTGCGCATACTTGCGGTGGATCTGACCTGTACCGATAATTTCGACATTATTTCGGGGTGGTGCCAGATAAAGTGAATAGGCAAATCTAAAGGCAGGTTTTCTGAAAAAAATATCATGCCTGGGTTGGTATTTTCTTTCACCAAATGAATTAACTTTCTTTCTCTCTTAAATCATTTAACTACAGACTATGGAAAAACGTTGGAGCCGCCGGGATGCTATCAGGGCATTGGGTTTGTCGTTGGGAACTACAGCTATCCCTTTTTCATCATGGGCCGCTGATGAAAACAATTATCCCATTTTATTGCCCAAGATAAAATTAAACCTGGATAAGCCAGTTACTGCTATTACCTGTGGTGCAGGTTCAAGAGGCAATGTTTATGGTAATTATGCGATGCAATACCCGGAACAATTGGATATAATTGGCGTGGCAGAACCTATTGCCATCCGTAATGAACGATATGCAAAAAAGCACAGTATAAAAGAAGAGAACCGTTTTAATACATGGGAAGATGTTTTTAAAAGACCAAAGTTTGCTGATGCCATCATCATTACTACACCGGATAACCTCCATTATGGTCCTTGTATGAAGGCGCTGGAAATGGGTTATGATGTGCTGTTGGAAAAACCAAT
>JANPMI010000109.1:0-14083 GCA_031422725.1 Chitinophagaceae bacterium
GCTTGTTGTTTTAAATTTTCAATCTCCGCTTTTCCGTTCTGCACTTTTTCTACCAATTCTTTTTCCTGGTTCCACTTTGCTTTATAGGTATCTCTCGTTACGGAAAGATTAGCAATCTCTGTATTCAATTCTTTCAGCTTCGGTTCATCATTTTCCCTTTTGATAGCTTCCCGTTCAATTTCCAACTGGCGGATCTGTCTTTCTAATGTATCCAATTCTTCCGGCATGGAATTCATCTCCAGCCTCAGCTTGGCGGCACTTTCATCAATCAGGTCAATGGCTTTATCAGGTAAAAAACGATCGGTAATGTAACGATTAGATAATTCCACCGCAGCGATGATGGCTTCATCTTTTATACGAACATGGTGGTATGTTTCATAACGGTCCTTCAAACCCCGGAGAATAGAAATAGCATCTTCCACATTGGGTTCATCAATCATCACCCGCTGGAAACGACGTTCCAATGCTTTATCTTTTTCAAAAAATTTCTGGTACTCATTTAATGTAGTGGCACCTACAGCTCTTAAATCTCCTTTAGCCAAAGCCGGTTTTAAAATATTAGCCGCATCCATCGCACCTTCGCCACCACCGGCTCCAACCAAAGTATGAATCTCATCAATAAATAAAATAATTTCTCCATCGCTGCCGGTCACTTCTTTCACCACTGCTTTCAAACGTTCTTCAAATTCACCTTTATATTTAGCACCGGCAATCAACAAACCCATATCAAGTGCATAGATGATTTTGCTTTTCAGGTTTTCCGGCACATCTCCATTTACAATACGGTGTGCTATACCTTCGGCAATGGCTGTTTTACCAACACCTGGTTCACCCACCAGTATCGGGTTGTTCTTTGTTCTTCTTGAAAGTATGTGTAAGGTTCTTCTTATTTCGTCATCACGGCCAATGACGGGATCAAGTTTGCCCTGCCGGGCCAGTTCATTTAAATTTTTTGCATACTTATTCAGTGCATTAAACTCCTGCGATTGTGTTTGTGAAGTAACGGTTTCGCCTTTTCTTAATTCTTTGATAGCAATAAGTAATCCTTTTTCGCTAAGCCCCGCATCTTTCAGCAATTTAGCGACAGCATCATTGCCCTGTACTATAGCCAGCAATAAATGCTCCGGCGTTATAAATTCGTCTTTGAATTGTTTGAGTGAAGCACCGGCTCTTAATACAACACTGTTTGCCTCCCGCCCAACAGACTGGGCCGGTTCGCCGGAATTTATTTGGGGAAGTTTACTTATCAGCTGATCAAGTTTACTGTCAACCAGGTTAACGGTAACATTGTTTTTCTTTAATAAATAATCAACAGGTGAATCCTGTTGTTCCAGCAAGGCCTTTAATATATGTTCCGTCTCGATATTCGGGTTCTTTGCATTGAAGGCAATTTGCTGCGCCTGCTGAAATGCTTCGGCGGCTTTTATGGTAAAGTTTCCTAAGTTCATATTTAATACATTTTAAACCGCAGAGATGCTGAGGCGCAAAGGGTTTATTTTATCTCAGCGCCTTTGCGCCTCTGCGGTTAATTCTTTTGTTTAATTTTAAACTTAATGGCAAATATTTATCCAATCCCACAATTCCCGTAACTATGTCACATAAAGTTAGTTCTATCTGCATGAAAGTCACATCCGTAATAAGTTTACTGCTATTGTTGCAGCCAGCCATTGCTCAATGCAACTGGACAGAACTGAATGCTTAGCTACAGGCCAAACAGCAATTGTTGAGGAAAAATGTGATTGCTCTTATCTGGAAAGACGATTCCGTCATGATTAATAAAAAAGAAATGGGTAATTTCAACAGCAACCCCGGCACCTGCCAATTGCAGATATCCTTACATTGTATTGATGAAAAATATCCGGGGGATGAAAGGGCTGGTGTACACTGAGAATTAAAAAAATAATGTACCGGCAACTTTTATCAATCTGCAAAAAGTTATTATCATGTATGAACACCATAAACAACCCCTGGCTTCGAAAACTACTTTCTATCAACGGGTATTAAAAAACATCATTATTGCATTGCTGATTATGGCGGTGTGCCTCGCTATAGGTGTGGCTGGTTATCACTATACTGCAAATATTCCCTGGCTGGATGCATTACACAATGCCTCTATGATATTAAGCGGTATGGGACCGGTGGTAGAAATAACGACTGTCAGCGGCAAATGGTTCTCGTCCGCCTATGCATTATTCAGTGGAGTTGTTTTTATTACCAATGTGGGTGTAATTCTTGCACCGGCTGTTCACCGCATCTTTCACCGGCTGCACCTGGAGGATAAATAAATTTATTGATTCTTCACCAGCACTACTTTATTGCGGTCGGCTTTGTACATAGTTTCATAAAACTTTACCAGTCCGGCATAATCAGTAGCAGGAAAATGGCCGCCATAGTGCTCAACGGTTCTGTAATATAATAATTGGTTGCCCGAAAGCTTTACTGCATAATTATATTTTCCAAATTTGCTTACCACTGACACATCCTGCGGTATGGATTCAGCAGCGTAGCCTGCCGGTAAAATGATCTCGACCGTGTCAACATCGTTATAAGCAAAGCCCAGTTCAAGATCATATTTTCTTTCCACATCTGCCGGTAATCTTCTTTTTGCTCTCGTCATCACATTGGGAATAATAAAAAGACGTTTGCCGGTGATGGTAGCGTAGTTTCTCACTTCTATATCCAGCGATTCTTCTATGACTGGTAAGGATGATTTTTTTTCTTTATAATCAAAACTGCGGATATCATAGGTGGCAAAATCGAGCTGCTCATGGAGATATTCTTTTACTTTATCCTTTGAAAGACTGTTAATGAGGCCATGATAATAATCCTGCTGCAACCCTCCATAACTTGTTTCAGATTTTAGCTGCAAAGTGCCTTCCTCATCCAATACCGCTTTCACCTGCCTGATTTCCACATTTTCCTTCATGCCATATTTTGGCGTCCTTATTAGTACCCCTCCATCTTCATTTATCAGCAAAGCATACCGGTCACTGGTAAAATCACCAAGATAACCGGCGGGCATAGTCTGGCTGGTGCATTCCAGCCAAACAGTATCTTTTTGTAATGGTACACAAAGAATAACATGATTGAATTGCTGCGATGGAAAATTGGCTATTACCCTGCTTGCATTTCTTCCGGCTTTGACAAGTGTGTAAGAAGAGAATATGCCGGCTTCTTTTAAAATACTATACATGTAATTGGTCAGTGCCTTACAGTCACCATAAGCTTTGGTGGCTACATACTTTGCATCAAATGGCTGCCAGCCGCCAATGCCTAACTGTATGCTGATATACCTGGTGTTACTTTGCATGTACTCATACAGCCGGGCAATTTTTTCTTTTGGATCAGTAATTTTATCTGCAATCTGATGAACGGTTTGCTTAATATTTTCCGGCAACTGATCCCTTCCCTGCTTTAATGAGTAAACAAATTTTCCAAAGTCCTGCCAGCTGTTCATATTACCCCTGTATTTTTCAATTTCAAATTCAGTAGGGCCAAAAAAAACGACGGTATTCAGTTCATACCAGTTGGGAGAAGCATACTCATCTTCCACAGCGGGGAGTTCCTTTGCTTCCCATGTGATCCCCATCCTGTTTTTTTCCAATGTTATTGCCGCAGGCTCTCCTTTGTAATTAAAAGCCTTATAACGGATAACATATGAAGAAGGATAAATAATAGTGATGCTGCTCTGCTCCACGGCATAATTTTCATTTTCCCGTGGCAACCACACAGGGAAAAACAAAGTTCCTTCATATTTTATTTCTACTTCATACTGGATGGTGTAGGGATATACTTTGTAAAAGAAATGATGAAATTTTCTCCGGTTATCATCCATCAGGCTATTATCGTCCACACCGGTAACATCAATAATTTGTTTATTTCTCAGTTTTTTCAGCTCTTTTCCGTTTGCATCATACAGGGTGCCTTCGATATTTTTTATCGTATGGAGCTTGTCATAATATTCCACAAAAGTAGCCTCCCCATCCCCGTTTTCATCCAAAATAGTAATGGCATAAAATTTTTTCAAAACAGCTTCGCCTGTGTTCACTATTTCAAAGCTGATTTTTTCCATTCGTTTTACCACATGGGCATTCTTCAATAAAGCCGCCGGTATTTTTGATACAGCATATTGGCCTTCGCCTGCCATTAGCAGCAGTGAAAAAAAACTACAAAAAATTAATCCGCTTATCTTTCTGCTCATTTTTTATTTCTTTTTGAATACAATTTGTTCAGCATGTTTTTTTACCACCAGGTTAAAAAATTCCCGCAGCATGTCATATTCTTCCGGCAAGAAATAAGTACGGCTGATCCGGATACGGGAACGGAAGGAAATATTATTACCCGATTGTGAAATACGGTATTCAAATATACCTTCGTCCTGCTCATTCAGCTTTACCAATATTGATTGCGGCAGTTCATCCACCACATAACCCATTGGCACTTCTATCTGAAGATTATATGTTTCATCAATGGCATGAGGCATTTCTACAGGATAAGAACGTTCGGCTGATTTAAAGGGATTTTCTTTATACCCTTCTCCAAACATAGGATTCAGGTAGATAATATCTGCTTTCTCATCTTTCAAATCAAAATCATATTTCATTTCCACTACGTCTTCATATTTTTCAAGAGAGTCTATAACAAAATTACTTATATCAATCTGCGCCCCGAATGCCTGTTTTATCTCTTTTAATAATTGTTCTGTTCCTTTTTCTTTAACCCGGTTCCGTAGATTATATGATTCATAATATCCCGGCGTTTGCTGCATACTGCCCACCATGTTTCCTTTTTCATCGTTGATGATAAAAATTGAACTCGTTTTTTTTTCTGTAATAACATCCGGATGCAGGTCAATGGCTGTAGCCATTTTATTAATTACCCTTGCATGCCCGTTGTAGCAGCGTAATGGCAGATAACCAAAACCAAGACGGGGTTCGGTCGCATCCAGGAAATAAGTTTTGCCGCCAATATCTGTTTTGCAGATTACATAATTATACTGATGCAGCAAAGGATACAATTCATAGGTAACACCGTGAGATCTTGTACCAAGTAGGACTGGGTCTGTTTCAATTTTTACATGTTTGAGCATAGCAGCTAACAACAAATTGATTTCTGACACGGTTCCGTTACGGTTTTTTACAAGATTCTTCAATGTTTGCCCCAGCATCCGATCACTATGAGCTGTACAGGTGAAATTATCTCTTACATATGCAAATATCTTTTTTGCTTTTTCTAACTGACTGTTTACTCCTTTGGTGAGAGGGTCTGTCACATCATCAAGCCAGCCATTGTCCTTATCCAATTGTAGTCCGAAATTTTCTGATTCCAGCAATTTACCTGCTACCTGTGGCCAGGATTCAATATAACGATGATATTTCAGCGGATCTCTTTGTTCTGATAACTGAAACTCAATTTTCTGAGTATGATTATCAATCGTGGAAGTATAGCTTTCTTCCTTCAAGGCAGGTATATTTTTTATCACCCAGCGGTAATCAGTAACGCTGGCATTAAATCTTACATTCTCAGTCCGCTCGGTTCCTCCTGTAATAAGCACACTAAAAGCTGAACTGCTTTCCTTACTGTCTTTTATGTCATAACCAAGATAACCCTGTGTCAAAAACAGATAATTAAAAAAAAATGGTATGCGCAGATTGTATTCACTCCAGAGGCGGGGGTATCCGCCCTGGAATTCCCATGGCTGCAGGTTGTTGAGATAATCGGAAACAATTGTGTATTCATATTCAATAATACTTCCCTCTTTTACATTAGGGAAAGTGAACTTTTTTACGGAGCGGTTCTTGTCAATTTTATCTTTAAAAACATTTTCTTTTACATCTAATTTTGTTTCTACTACTTTCCCGTTTTCCAGGTTATAAGTTACGGCTTTCAATTTTTCCAGTTTTTCTTCATCAATCCCATCCACATAGATAGGAATAGAAACATTTGCAATGTCATATCCATTCTTATTAAGAATATGAACCCGTTTGTAATGTTTGTGTACAAGAGAGAACCAACTCTTGGCATTACCTTCGATGGAACTGGAGCCAATATCAGCTATAACCACGGCATTAGCATTACTGTCAATAGAGTAAATTTTTGTGGCAAAATCTTTCTCTGAAACAGCACCAAATTTCGAATTGGTTTTAGTTTGGGCAGTAAGAAGACTTGAAAATGTCAGCAGTATGATGCCGGCAATCAGTTTTGGGATCATGATAAGTGGTTATAAACAGTAAAATATATTATACCCTTCTCCAATTTTACGCAAAAAAAATCAAACTTGCTGCATGGAAACAGATATAAAACCATTCTCCTCATAAAAGACAAAATTTATCCTTGAATTCGCTGCAAAAACATACAACATATATAAAAAAAATGGCTGCCGTGCAGGGATTTGATTATTGTGGCATTGCCAGGGCAGAAAGATTAGATGATGATGCAATAAGGCTGGAGAAATGGCTTAAAAGTAGTATGCATGGTTCCATGTCATACATGGAAAATTATTTCGACATGCGGATAGATCCGGCCAAATTAGTGCCGGGTGCCCAATCAGTTATTACGTTATTAAAGAATTATTCCACCCCGGAAAAACAGGTACCGGGATCACCAAAGATTTCAAAATATGCGTATGGAAAAGATTATCATGAAGTGATAAGAGAACAGTTAAATGAATTTATCGCATTGATAAAAGATAATATCGGTGAAATACACGGCAGAGGTTTTGTGGACAGTGCCCCCGTATTAGAAAGAACATGGGCGCAGCGAAGCGGACTGGGATGGATTGGTAAAAATGGGAACCTGATTACCAAACAAAGTGGTTCCTTTTATTTTATTGCAACCCTTATCACTGATCTGGAACTGGAATATGATGATCCGTTTGCCAAAGATTTTTGCGGCACCTGTACCAAATGTATTGATGCCTGCCCCACAGATGCTATTCTTCCTGGCAAAGTTGTTGATGGCAGTAAGTGCATTTCCTATTTTACCATTGAACTGAAAGACATGATCATTCCCGGCGAGATGAAAGGAAAATTTGACAACTGGATGTTTGGTTGCGATACCTGCCAGGATGTTTGCCCCTGGAACCGTTTCAGTCACCCAAACAGGGAAACAGCATTTACTCCTGTTCCGGAGCTGTTGAATTTATCAACCAAAGAATGGGAAGTAATGACGGAAGAAACGTTCAAAAGAATTTTTAAAGATTCCCCATTAAGACGATCCAAATTCAAAGGCATACAGCGCAACCTGAAATTTATCAGCCCTGCTGATTAAAAATCACTTGCCTTCCGTATATAGTTTAATTGCCTTACAAATTCTGCCCATACTTTTTTTCCATCCGGAAATTTGTAATACTTATTAAACAATTTTTGTGTCTCTGCCAGGTTTTTACCAAACGAATAATAAAAAACAGCAAGGTTCATGGCAAATTCTTTCCGCAAGCCATTGTCCTGTCCAAAAGAAGTATCCGGCTTTTCGTACGGCTGTTCGCCCAGCTTGCCCAGGTTATCGTTGATGATGCTGCGCAATTCCTGGTCACCGGGGACAACAGTTAATTTTCCTTTTTTATATTTCAGCAGAATCCCACGAACTTCTACCGGAGCCCCATCACTTGTATCAACATAACCACAGGCAAAACAGGTAAAAAAATATCCCAATTGCTGGTTAAAGCTGTACATAAATTGGTTGCTGTCAGACACACAAATATCACCAGCAAACGTTTTAGCGGCATATTGGTATTTATCGGGGCCAATATTTTTGAAAAAATAAAACTCATCGCAGCAATGGGCACCGCCGGTATAATTACTGATAACAAGTTCTTTTTTACCGTCATTGTCAAGGTCAATCAAACCATAATCCTGCAACTTTGGAATGTCAACCGTTGCCGGTGCATTAATAAATTCACCGCTGTGTGAGTAGATAGTTGCCATAAAAGCCGACAGCCTTACTGTTTTCAGGTTTTTTGTTACTAATAATATCTTTGAGAGAGATGACACTTTTTCGGTGCGTTGAAAAAAACCTTCCGTACAATCAAATCCTTTTTCAATAACGCTATCCCGTTGATACAGGACAGTATCTGTCTGTGCCTGCAACAATGAAAAACTTAATAGTGATAAAAACAAGGAAACCAATTTGCTGTTGGGATTCATGAACCGTCCATTTTAGTCGCTAAAATTAATCATTTGCATGGACGATAGACAAAGCAAAAAAGCCACCGGTAAAGACAGCCTTTTATGATCCCCTTTATTTATTTTAAAAACTCAGCGGCACCGACACCTGGGTTTTGTCCCATTCGATGACCATGGCATTGGTCTTATCATCAAAATAAATAGTCAACTGCTCCACTACCCTATCCAGTTTTTTCACCGGCACTTTTACACCGGCAACATCCTTATCCTTGTTTTTTTCATAACTATAGGCACCCCATTGCTCAAGCTGTGAATTCAGGATAATGGTCCAATCGTTTTCAGTTGGCAAAACAAACATGGTATATGTTCCTTTGGGTACACCTTGTCCTCCAAACTTTGTATCGCTGTTGAATGTAATGGTAGTAGCTTCATCAGCTCCCACACGCCACACCGAACCAAATTTTTCCAGGCCTCCAAAAATTTCCCGGCCATTTTTATAAGGCCTGCCATACGTCACTTTACCATTGGCATAGGATACTGTATCATGCGGACTCTTGCGTTGCTCTCCCTGACCATAACTGTTAAAAACTGTAAATAGGGCAAGCAGTAATAAAACCTGTTTCATAAATTATTATTTGTGTAAATAAAGTTAAGAAGAATGGCAGCCGTACAATTACCGTTTAAATTATTTTTCCATCACGGCTTTCAGGTTGCTAAGTCCCTTTTCCATCTCCGGGCCATATCTTTTTTCTAACAATAGACTTGAAAATTTTTCCCAGGGATACCATCGAAGGTGGAAATCCATATACCACTGCACTGTTACGGTGTTGGGAACAGCCGACCCGTAAACATTCCAACCGGTAGTAGCTTTTCTTATACCTGTTCCGGAAGTGACAGCCAATACAGAACTGTCCGTAATAGCTGATATACGAATAACTCCCTGCAAACTATCAAGCAGTAACCCGTTGGCTTTACCATCAGTTATCAATAACTACATGGTATCGGCGCCGGGATACCATTTTTTCCAATTGGCTGCATCACTAACCTGGTTCAGCACTGAATCATTGCTGGCATTAATAACAATAGCTTTGGAAATACGAATATTGGAGGGGAAAAATAGCGAGAACCCTGTAATAAGGAGAGCAAAAACAATAAAACTGATAAAGGCAAGTTTAATTATCCGCACGGATTTATTAGTTTACTGGTTGATTAGTTAATTAGTTGCTGGTTGCTTACTGCTGACTACTCATTCATTCCCACTTAATAACCCTGGCGGCAATAATATAAGTTATAACCATCCAGATTCCAAGTATTCCGATTTCTTTCCAGCAATCAAGAATACCCTGCCCCTCAAAAGATATTTTCCGGATGGCATTGTTGTACTGAGTGAGTGGCAACACCCGGCATATCGCCTGCAGCCAAACGGGAAAAACTTCTATAGGAAAAAATGTACCCGACAACATCATCTGCGGAAATCCAAAAAGATTAATCAGCAAGGGTATGGATGAATCGCTTTTTGAAATACTGCTGAAAATAAGGCCTACCCCCATCAGGAGGAACAGCATTATTATGGTCATTAATATAATCTCGACGAAAGTGATAATGCCGTGATGCAGGGTGAAGTTCAAAGCAAAATGCCCGAATAAGATCAGCACCACCACACTGAGTAACTGGAAAAACAAACGGCTCATACCGATGCCTAATAATATATTCAGTTTGCTTACTGGAGATGCATAAAACCGTTTCAGTACTAATTGTTCTCGAAGGCCAAAAAAAGTAAAGGCAATACCAAACAGTGTTGAAAATAAAATAGAGAATCCCAACTGACCGGGAAGGATAAAATCTATCTGCCGGTATTTTCTTACTTTTTCAATCACCGGATCGTTTATGTCAACAAAATTCTCAGCATCTTCATTCAGCATTTTTTCCAATTGCAGTTTTACAAGATCCAGTGCTGCTCTGAAAGAATAAACAGTGTTGGAACTGGCAGTTGTTGATCGTATGCCAATGGTGTAATGCGGACGGCCGGCAGAATCTTCTTCGTTTCTTATATCTAATATAGCTGTTAGCTTGCCTTTATACAGCTCTTTGTTACGCAAAACTGTATCAGTGTATTCAATAATTTTTACGCCGGGTATTTTTTTAAGCCCGGTATAAAATCCCGCCGAGGTATCGCTTCCCGGCGTTAAAGCAATACGGTAACTAACACCACCACCACTTCCAAAAGCTCCAAAAATCAACGTAAAAATGATAGGAAATAAAATGCTGAAAATAATAGCACTCGGGTGAGCAAATATCGCTTTAAAGCTGGCTCTGGTAATAGCCCATAAAGCTTTTGACTGGCTATAGCGTTGGGGCATTGGTTGCATGTTGGTGGGCAAATGTATTTAATTAAGAGGTGAATGAATGAAAAACAATTCAAACAATACATTGCTTACACTTTAAAATAAAGATATTTGAGCCAGTATGAACAGAGCTTTTTTATTAACAGGTGGCAATCTGGGTAACCGCTCAGCAAATCTTGCTATCGCCAGAGACCTTATCAACCGGCAATGCGGAAGTATTATTACAGCTTCTTCCCTGTATGAAACGGCTGCCTGGGGCAAAACCGATCAGCCTGCTTTTCTCAACCAGGCATTGGAAGTTTACACATCATTGAATGCCCGCCAGCTTATACAGAAGATTTTAAAAGTAGAAAAAGAAATGGGTAGGGTAAGAGAAGAAAAATATGGCCCCCGCCTGATTGATATTGATATTTTGCTCTTCAACCAGGAAAAACATAATTATCATTTTCTGAAATTGCCTCACCCCGAAATGCAAAACCGGAGGTTTGCCCTGCTGCCACTGGCGGAGATAGCACCGGATATTATACACCCGGTATTGAATAAAACGATTGCTGAATTATTGAAACAATGCAAGGACGGGTTGGAAGTAAAAAAATTATAGCTTAAACGATTATAAAAGATTCTGCAGATTTATCCACAAACTATGCCTGCCGGTGTCTTACAACTTTCATTTCAGTTATTTTGTGACCTTTAACAACTGCTGTCATTCACCATGCCCTGAGCGAAGCCGAAGGGTGACTATTCACTTCAATGAATTACAACTTCATCACCATAGAAGGAAACATCGGGGCCGGAAAAACAACACTGGCATATATGCTTTCCAAACATTATAATGCCCGGCTGGTACTGGAAGAATTTGCGGACAACCCTTTTCTGTCAAAATTTTATGAAAATCAAAGCCAATATGCTTTTCCGCTGGAACTTTTTTTTATGGCCGAACGTTTCAAGCAGCAGAAAGAATTTTTGCAGCAAAAAGACATGTTTCAGCAGCATACCATTTCTGATTATCTCTTTACCAAGTGTTTGCTCTTTGCCAAAGTAACCCTTGCGGATGATGAGTTCCGGCTTTACCAGCGGCTCTTCGAAATCATCAACCAGCAATTAACACAACCGGATATACTTATCTACCTGCATGCGCCGGTTTCAAAATTACAGGCCAATATAAAAAAACGCAACCGTTCCTACGAACAGAATATTCCTGATGAATATTTATTCAACATACAGGAAACTTATACCCACTATATCAAACAGCATAATATAAAAACCCTGTTTGTGGATGCGGGCAATGCTGATTTTCTCGGTAACGAAAAACATATACGGGTAATTCATGAAGCATTGGAAAAAGAGTATGAAGACGGGCAGCATTACCTCACATTGCCGTGAAAACCCTTTTACACAATAATGAAATCCCATTGAACATTGATTATTGAATATTGATTGTTGAATATTATTTTTCGGAAATAATTAATACCCAATGCTCAACAAACAATTTTCAAGTATAGAATCCATGTGTGCTTATCTTTGCGTCAATGGACAGCAACTCTCCTGTCACTCAAATAACCAACGATCCCTTCGCAGCAATCCGCATCCCTGAATTCAAAAACCTGATGCTCGGAAGGTTTACTTTTATCATGGCACTGCGGATGATGAGCACCCTGGTGGCCTGGTGGGTGTATGAACTAACCAATGATCCCTTTGCCATCGGACTGGTGGGCCTTTCTGAAGTTATTCCTGCTATATCAACTGCCTTGTATGCGGGTCATATTATTGATCTCAGTGAAAAAAGAAAACTCATGCTCCGGGGAGTTTTTTTCTTTACATGCGCCGCCCTTATTTTATTATTCTTCTCCACTTCCTATATCGGTAATCAATTCAGCAAAACGGCGATTGTCATTGGTATTTATGCCGTCATATTCTGTACGGGTATTGTCAGGTCTTTTACCGGTCCCACTTTTTCAGCCATCCTTGCCAGTACAGTTCCAAGACCATATTTACAAAATGCCACCACCTGGAACCAGGGCTCCTGGCTTTCTGCTTCGGTTACCGGTCATGCCATGGGCGGATTTTTGATTGCTACCATTGGTATCACCAATACGCTTATCGCTGTTTGTTCATTATTAGTCATAGCATTTTTTGTACTGATGCGGTTAAAACCCAAACCACCCTTGCCACAAAGCGGCGAAAAGAAAACATGGGAAAGTGTAACAGAGGGATTACGGTTTGTATTCAGAACAAAAGAATTATTAGCCGCCTTTTCATTGGACATGTTTGCAGTACTGTTTGGTGGTGCCGTGGCAATGGTGCCTGTGTATGCAAAAGATATTTTAAAAGCAGGCCCGATGGGTTTTGGATGGCTGAATGCTGCGGTGGATATCGGTGCCATTTTCATTGTTATTCTTCTTGCATTCTTCCCAATGAAAAAAGCACAGGGCAAAAAATTATTTCTTGCAGTCGCCGGTTTTGGTATTTGTATAATTCTGTTTGCACTTTCGGAATGGTTTGTACTTTCTTTTGCAGCATTGCTCATTGCCGGTATGCTGGATGGAGTAAGTGTGGTAGTGCGGGGTACGGTGATGCAGTTAAAAACCCCCGATCATATGCGGGGGCGGGTAAGCAGTGTGGGTTCCATGTTTATCAACTCAAGTAATGAACTCGGCCAGTTTGAAAGCGGTATGGCCGCCCGGCTGATGGGTGTTGTTCCTTCGGTTGTTTTTGGCGGATGTATGACGCTGATTGTTGTTATTATTACCTGGATTAAGGCGCCTACGCTGAGGAAGTTCGAATATTAAACCCCCTGTCCTCCGCCGATTGGCGGAGAGACTTAGATCAATGATACATTTATTATCTCATCGTTTGTTTACAGCAAATAGTTGAATACTAATGTTACCAGCAACATTAACACGGATGATCGTCCCTTGCGTCGCACACTTCGGCTGCATATCGCTGATGAGCAGAACCTCACCCCAATATGATTCATTTATATCGGAGTCTCTGCACCCCTCTCCTCAAGGAGAGGGAATAGGAGTTCATAATAAATCAGAGAAGTTGCAGGGTGAGGTCTAACAGAGGATGTTCAACTGGTTTTCAATTAAAAAACTCGTTACCTTGTAACAAATAAAATTTTCTTTATGAACCGTCGTTCCTTCCTCCAAAACTCTGCACTCACAGTCGGTGCATTAACATTAGCCCAGCAAAATCTATTGTCTTCTTTCTTTGAAGATCCATGGAAGATAACCATGCTGCGAAATGATGTGGGTATATTTGAAGAGAAAGGAGGAACCATTGCTTTTCTCTTATCAAAAAAGGGAATAGTGGTAGTAGATGCTCAATTTCCTGAGCAGAGCAAGCACCTGATTGATGAGCTGAAAAAGAAATCAGAAAAATCTTTCAAATTTTTAATCAATACGCACCATCATGGTGACCACTCCGCTGGAAATATTTCTTTCAAAGGCATCGTCTCTAATGTAGTAGCACATGCCAATTCCAAAACCAACCAGGAAAATTCTGCCAAACAAAATAAAAACGAGGATAAACAACTCTATCCTGACCAGACTTATACCGATACCTGGGACAAAAGAGTGGGCAAAGAAAAAATGAGACTGCATTATTTTGGCG
>JANPMI010000110.1:0-3716 GCA_031422725.1 Chitinophagaceae bacterium
GCACAGCAGTCCACCGGCTTTCTCGGTAAACTGATGAGTGCCGGTAAAAGGGTACTGACGGGGGAGAGTTTGTTTATGACTGCCTTTACCAACACGGGGCAGGGAAAAAGGAAAATAAGTTTTGCAGCGCCATACACCGGTAAAATTATTACGCTGGATCTGCAGCAGCTTGGCGGAACTATCATTGCACAAAAAGATGCGTTTCTCTGTGCGGCAAAAGGAGTAAGTATCGGTATTCATTTTCAGCGGAAGCTCGGCGTGGGTATTTTTGGTGGTGAAGGATTTATCATGCAAAAAATAGAAGGAGATGGACTTGCTTTCCTGCATGCTGGTGGTTTTATTGTAGAAAGAGAATTGAAAGCTGGCGAAATTTTAAAAATAGATACCGGCTGTGTGGTGGGCTACACACCCACTACGCAGTTTGATATTGAATTTGTAAAAGGTATTAAGAATTTTATGTTTGGCGGCGAAGGGTTATTCTTTGCTAAACTACAGGGACCCGGAAAAGTATGGATACAATCATTACCCATCAGCCGGCTGGCCGGAAGAATAGTGGCGTACGGAACTTATCATCGCAAAGAAGAAGGAAGTGTGCTGGGTGGTTTGGGGAATTTATTGGATGGGAGGGGGTAATATGAATTACTGTCGCTGAGAATTAATTCGGAACCCTGGTAGCGCAAAACCGGGTGTTGCCAGCCGTGCCTGTTTTTTTACTTTTCAATCTACTGTCCGCTGAATGGTGACCCGAAGATGCCAACTGCAAGTTCTGCCCAAATGAGGAGGAGCATTATCAGAAGAACACAGATGGCAATTCGGAGCCTGACTTTTTTTACCTTCCTCATTACAAGCTCACACATCAGACCTGTACCCAGCAGCAGAACACCAGCGACAATAAAATCTGGCAGAGTCCAATTCACTTCATTTGTGAACTGCATAGCTATTAATGGTATGAGCAATAGGAGTGCTGCTACCAGCACAATGATGAATAGTCTTTTATTCTGTATAATCATAAATGTTCTTATGTAAATATTGATAGAAGAACTGTTATTACAATTTAGGCCAAAACTCAGTTGAAGTCCGTCAGCTCCTACTTGCACCCAATGTTAGTGGCAGGCTTTTGTCTGCAAACGTTCTGCCCAATTCAAATTGTCAGGCAATAAACTTCTGCTAAATTCAATATGCAACACTCGTCTTTTGTTGTTGTTAGTTGTCCTACCTGATGAATGTAAAAGTAAGGGTTTCATAAACATAACTCCGCCTTTCTTAACCTTGCAAGTCGTTTCATTTTCAACAGTCCAATCAATTGTTTCGGGTCTATAAATCCCTTTCAAATGTGAGTTTGGAATAACTTTCAATGCTCCATTTTCTTCGTTTGTATTGTCAAGATGAATACGAATTGTAAAGTTGTCTTGCAAAATGTCTAATGGCGGTTGAACAGCAAACTGATTTTGTTTTGTTGTCCAAGGACCAAAACCTTCAAGGTCAAGTTTTTTGTCTACTGAAATTGTTAAATCTTGATGATACGAAACAAACCAATTTGAGTTTTCGGGTTTATCAAAATAAATGGATTTCACAACAAAATATTCGTCACCAAATAATTCCGAAATAATGTTGTTGAGTTTGTCCGTAAAAATTTTGTCAACCGAGGCTGGAACTTCTTTTAAAAATTGCCTTATTGCAAATAAGTCGTTTGTCTTACGAAATGTTGGTTTTGATGTGTCCGCCTGTGAAATTGTCAAAAGCAAATCGTTGATTTCTTCGTCTGTGAAAACGTTGTCAATTATAGCAAACCCTTGATTTAAAATTTCTTCCTTCATAGTTTGTAGGGTGTCCAAATAAGCTTGCCACTAACGGTTTCGGGCTTGGCGAAGGTGGCGATTTTCACCACAAATGTTGATGCGGAGAACCAATGTTTGATTAACCACAAATGTGTCTGCGGAGCACTGAACCGCCACTTTTGCCAACCCGTGTTAGTGGCTGCCTTTCTTCTATTGGTTATAAAATCCTTCATCTCCGATTGGTGTCCAAAAACTGTATTTCACAAATTTATTTCGTCTTTTGTTGTCAGGTATTTGTCTTACCTGATAAGGCATTCCGCCTGTTCTAACATTTTTTCCTGCTAAATATGCAAATGTCAATTCAATAATGTCAAGCATATTCTTAGTTGTGATTTCTAAAAAATCTCTTAAAGAAGTCCTTTCCAATTTTACTTTTTTGTGGTTTAATTGAATTGTCGGTGCAATAATGCTTCCATCTGTCAGCAACTCAAAATCAAAAACCTTTGTATGTTCAAGTCTATGGTCAAATCCATTCCTTAACTCTCGAATAACTTGCATAAAGTAAACTGTTTTTTTAATGAACTCTACGAATGGGTCGGCTTCTCCATATTTTTCTTGCAATTTTTCGTGGAAATTTGGAAAATGAGATTGCTTTGTCAAACCAAGATTAGGGTAGAACTTAACTATTATGTCCATAAGAGTTTGTTCAATATGGTCTGCTTTCTGAAATATTGTTTTGCATTTTGATTCAAGGCTAACAACAGATGGAAGTTTATAAGAAACATTTTGGTTTCTTCTTTCTTCGTATTCGTCAGAAACAGTTTTTTCGGCAAATTGATATTCTTTAATTTTCTTTTCAAGTATTGAAATTTCAGAAAGTAAATCTATTGTCAAACCAATTAATTGAGGGCAGTCAACAGTATTCAAAATATATTCTGGTCTGAATAAAGTCATTGCTGTCAAAAGTGTTCTTGAAACAGTTTCTGATTCTGTCCCTTTGTCTATGATAAGTTTATGAATTGTTGTAGGAAGATTTATATTGGTTCTTTCGGGGTCAATTGTGTCAGCCATTACCATTTCATAGATTGACCTTTCTTTGATAACTAAAAGTCGTCCGCCAATATTTTTCATTTCGATAATAGCTCCATCTTCTTCAGAACCGATTTCTGCGTGTCCGCCTGATTCTCTCTTTCTGTCAATTGGTCGTTTTTCTTCCATACTGTTGGTCGTCTGTTAAGGTTGCCACTAACTCTTAAATATACGCTACTCCGGGCATAATTTCTTATTGATAATCAGCATACTTTTATGCCAGCAATTTTTAAAATGAAATTTTCAATTCACATTAAAATTACCATCCGGCCTCTCTATAAGAAAAAATAGGACGATTCATCTTCCGCTTGAATTACTTCCTTTTTAAGTGGTGTTTATATTTTCTTCAGCAAAATTTTCTTTTGTGAAAAATTAAAAGCGGCATCCAGCATCTCCAGCAGCTTGCCCCAGTTTTCTTTTTTTACGGTTGTTTGTTTGTATAATTTTTTCACCAGTATATTGAGCATATTCCCTTCTACCGATGCCTGCACTGCAAAAGTGCCGGCTTCATTATCAATATTCATATTCAGATTTTGCACACCTACGGCTTTGTAACCTGCCGGTATGGTAAAATTAATAACGTTTCTCAGGCTACGGGGAAAACCCATGTAGGCATCCACTTCTCTTTTTCTTTCATCCTGCGATACAAAAAGTTGCTCGCCCATAAGACCGGGTACAGACACTAATAAATTATCACCAGCAATCTTTACCATATCACTCAGTTCAAACTTATTGGTATAGTTCAGCTCCTGCTTGCGCCAGGTACGTCCGTCAGCATTCAGCAAAAATTCGGTATAGCTGCTGATAGTAGAATAATCATCCTCTATAGCATTCTTCATATACTCCAGT
>JANPMI010000111.1:0-32961 GCA_031422725.1 Chitinophagaceae bacterium
AAACGCCTTGGAGCAATTGGTAATAGAACTATCCCGGAAATATTTCTTCAAATAAGTAAGCGATGAGTCTCTCTTTAGCCTGTTCATTTGAACGGTTTGGATGGTAGCCGAATCTCTCTTTAGTTCATTATAAAAACTAATTGCCAATTCTTTAGCCCTGTCTTTTTCAATCTTATGCTCCAATTGGTACTCTGCTAAAAATCCGCAGAACACAGCAAGAAACAACATTAAAAACTCCCAGAAATAATGGGTCCATTTTTTTCTTGCAGTATGTGAGTGTGCATGTACTTCCATAGATAATTTATTTTTTTAGTTAGAGCCGTAGGCTCGGTTTTATTTTATAACACCGGACTTCAGTCCGGTGCAAAGAACTGTGATATGATATGTGTGCCATCGGCACGGCCCATCATCTTCAAATGTACCGAGCCTACGGCTCTTTGCTTTATTTTTGGTCTTTCACAACGGGTTAAAACCTCCCGCCTGAGGCGGGATTACAATATTGAACCGAGGCTACGCCTCTGGACACCCTTACAACATTAAAAATTCCCAGAAATAATGGGTCCATTTTTTTCTTGCCGTATGTGTGTGTGCATGTACATCCATAAACAATTTATTTCAGGTGGTATTCTTTTTTAAGATCATTGATAAGTTCATTTGCTAATGTTTTAGCATTCTGTATACGGATATCACCATACCGGAGATTTCTTTGCTGTACTACCATCATATTCAGCATCTCTCTTATTTTTTCCCGTCTATTTTCCAATGATTTTGTCTTAGCAGAAAAAATATTTTCCATAGTTTTTTTAGATATTGTGTCCAGCGACCATAAAAAATATTTTGATAATTGATGGTGATATTCCGGTTCAATTATCGAATTTATCATCGTTAGTAACATGTTGCCTCTTATCTGATGATTGTTGAATTCTGAATTGACTTCATTTACAAGAACATCGTATTTCATTAATTTTTTCAACAACGAATGATTTTTGAAATACCGGAGACTGCCTGAGTTTTTAATTTGTTCAAAAGTGGCCCGGTTCCAGGAAATCGGAACGGTCCAATACATAAAACGGGTATAAAAAGAAAACTCGGCGGCATTACGACCTTCTAACCGTGTTTTGCTCAGCCTTAAAAGGCTATCAGAAAGTGCAATATATGTTGCTGCTGATTTATTCTGAACAATAATGGCTGCAGTATCATTTTGCAAATCCTGCACCAGTGATTTTGAAAATTCTTTTACCCGGTCTCTTTCTATCTTATGCTCCAACTGGTACTCTGCCAGAAATCCGCAGAACACAGCAAGGAACAACATGATAAACTCCCAGAAATAATGGGTCCATTTTTTTCGGGCGGTGTGAGTGTGGGCATGTACTTCCATTGTTTGGTTTTAATGGTTAATTTTTTATGAGCTTAAAATTTATACATGATACAGACCTCATGTATAAGCTGTATATATGACAAACTTCCCGGGTATTATGCCCCTGGGCGCCAGATGCAGGGGTGGTATGAATGTGGGCAAGTACCTGCATAACCCCAATTATTATTTTATAAATCCGGGGCCAAATAATGCTTTGCCGGCCCTCACCCCCAAATGTTTTTCATGATCAACAGTCAGCACTCCATTTACAATTATATAATGAAAACCTTTGGAATATGCATGTGGCTTCTCAAATGTAGAAACGTCTTTCACTTCTTTTTCATCAAAGATGACGATGTCGGCTGCATAGCCTTCTCTTAACAAACCACGGTCTTTTAGTTGAAATTTTTGTGCAGGCAATGAAGTCATTCTGCGGATAGCTTCTTCTAAAGAAAGTACTTTTTCTTCTCTTACATATTTAGCCAGCACTCTTGCATTGGTTCCATAGCCTCTTGGATGAGGCATACCAAAATTCAACACCCTGATACTTGCATCACTGGCAAACATATTAAACGGATATTGCATAATGCGTTTTACATCATCTTCACTCATGCCATGAAAAACTGCACTGGCCCCTCCGTTCATCATAATATCAATTACCGTTAATGCCTCTTCTTTTGCTTTGTGCTTTCTGCCTTTCATCCGATTTATCTGTTCAATGCTTTTGCCATTATAAGTAGTGTCAGGAGAATAATAGGCCACCACTGCATAACTGAAGTGCTTCAATTTTCTTTTCTTCAACCTGGCCAGCATGGAGTTGATTACATATTTTTTTATTTCTGGTCGTTGTAATCTTGCTTTAATAGAATCTTGTCCATCCGCCAGTATTTCATCCGGGATCAATGTACTGATGGAAGTGCTGCTCGCCGTGTAAGGATACTGGTCAATGGTAACATCTATTCCTTCCCGTCTTGCAGCTTCTATCATCGGCACTGTTTCTTTACTTCGTCCCCAGTTGTGCTGACCGCTGAGTTTGAAATGCGAAATTTGTACGGGCAGTTTTGCTTCACGACCAATGGTCAGTGCTTCTTCAATAGCAAAGGTCACACTATCGCCTTCATCCCGCATGTGGCTTGCATACACACCATTGTATTTAGCAGCCACTTTTGCCAGTGTTACTATCTCCGGTGTTTTAGTGTAAGTGCCGGGTATATAAATTAGCCCGGTTGATAAACCAACGGCTCCATCTTTCATGGCTTTGTCAACAATGGACTCCATTTGTTTCATTTCATCAGGCGTTGCATCCCGGTTGGCACGGCCCATCACTTTTTTACGAACGTCATTGTGACCAACGAGTGTAGCTATATTAATGGAAAGCCTCAGCGAATCAATCCAGGAGAGATATTTCTTAATATCTGTTTCAGAAGATCCGCAGTTACCGGTGATGCAGGTGGTAACGCCATCTAAAATAAAATTAGTGGCATTGGGATCTTTTGCTTCATCGCCTTCAAGGTGAGTATGCACATCAATAAACCCGGGAGCAATGATTAATCCTTTTGCATCAATGGTTTTTGTTGCAGTAAGATTTACCTCTCTCCCAATTTTAATTATTTTTCCGTTTTTAACAGCTATACTACCATAATACCAGTTATTACCGGTGCCGTCAATGACTTTTCCATTAGTAATAAGAATATCGCAATCCTGGCTTTGTGCTGTAGCCGCAATTGAAAATACAAGAAGAGACAATATCCATTTCATGGCATCAAGGTACACAAATGCTGCAAAGAATTTTGTTAATCAAAGGGGTATTTCTTTGGAAGACCAGCACTAAATACAGCGAACGGGTTATTGCTTTTTTACTACTACAAAGAAGCCGTTGCTTTACTCCTTTCTTCTGCCATTTTTTTCCCTTTCAACGATAAAGTTTTATTGGGCATCATTTGTAAGGAAAGGTTGAATTGCTCCAACGCTTCTTTTGGCCTGTTGTTTTCCAGCAACCATTCTCCATACATCTCAAAGGAGGGTTTTACAATTGCAGGAGGACCATAAGAGTAACCGCTTACACTCTGTAGCTTTGTTGCCTGTTGCAAAAATTTTTCAGCCGCCACAGCGTCTTTCTTCATCCATGCCTGCATGGCTTTTAGTTGCAGCTCCATTACTTCAGTTTCCTGCAGGTCGGTTTTGGTAGGTAAAGCCCTGTTGATGTTTCCGCAAACCCTTAAACCATCGCCTGCTGTTTTCCCTTCTTCAATCAACCGCTCTGCCGATAGTTTTAATATAATATCGTCTATGCCGGCGGTATTATTTTTATAATAAGCATTCATACCGGTTACAAAATAATTACGGGCACGGGCAACTATATTCAGATCGTTTTGCTTAACTGTAATATTTACCAACTCTTTGCTATAATCATTTGTTTCTGCCAGGTAGGTTGTTTTCAAAAAAAGCATATGAGCCCTTGCCCTGGGACTTGGTAATGCTGTGCAAAATTGCTGCATGCTATCCACCATGCTTAGGGCCTTTTCTTTATTACCTTTTTGCAGGTAGCCATATTGCAGCCAATGGAAAGCATGATAACCGAGGGCATCGTTATTTAATTTCTTCCTTTCTTTTCTTTTTTGTTCGGCTGCCCAGGAAACTTCGTTACTGCTTATTACTTTTTCCCAAAGACCCAGTGCCAGGTAAGTGTGTGTGGGCATGTGTACGGCATGGCCGGCATCTTTTGCCACTATTGCATATTTGTCTGCAGTGGCAAGGGCCAATGCTGCATAATCAGGATTATCATAAGCATGTATAAGGTAATGGAGTGCCCCCGGATGTTTTGGACTTCTTTCCAGTATCTCCAAAGCAATTTTTCCCGCATCTGCTAGAACATTTTTCAGCATCCCGGTCGTTCCCCAACCATTCAGCGACAAACTATAAAAGGAAGCCACCTCATCATTGCCGGGATATTTTTTATACAAAGTCCCCATGTAAGCGGCATAGCTGCTGTCTCTTTCTGCTTTGTTTCCCTTTCCATATAATATATTAATGCCGCCAAGAAAATCTTTTTCTAACTCAGTTTTTGCTTTGCTTATTCTTTCTTCCGGTGTTGCTGCCAGCTGATCCAGGGTTTCTTTGCCCTTATTATAATCCTGCTCCTGCCATAATGGATGGTTATAGGTCATGGCTTCGCCCCAGTAAGCCATGGCAAAGTCCGGGTCAATTTTTTTTACGTTCTGAAACTCTTCTGCCGCATCCACATATTCAAAACTGTGTAATAACAATAATCCTTTTTTAAAAGCCGGCTGCGCACCGGCTTTGCCAGTTGGGGTGAAACTTATTTCACCAAGACGGTCAGGGGATTTGTTGATTTTTGTTTTACATCCGTTGTAAAGCAATGCAACACAGGTGCAGCATACTATCATTTTTACAGTTGACATAAACACTGATTTATTGTAATTATAAAATTACACCAAAAGCCGGGCAATTATCTTTTCCGCATCGGCTGCCATTTCTTATACGTTGCACTTCGCCAAAGCCACTCCACAGGCCCGTAATTAAAATACTTTAACCAGATCGTACTGAGTATTATTTGTATAATAAATACGGCTACTCCAAACAGCGTATAATAAACCGGGCCTACCTGTCTCATATATCCTAACCCGGCACCAAGAAAAACAAAATTGCCAATTAAAGAATGCATGATATAATTGCTGAAAGCCATTTTACCAACCGGTGCCAGCAAAGACAATATCTTTTTACCCGCAACAGTTTGAAAACTCAGCATGAATAAACCAATATAGGCCAATGCCAGCGGCACTACACCCAGAGCATACGCAATTGTTTGATACAGGCCTTTTGTTTTCAGGTTCCAGTAATCATTCATAAAATAGGTCATGTAACGGGCCAGGTAATAATTGGCGGGTAATCCTATAAGCAGTCCCGCTGCAATTATGATGAGCACTGTTTTTTTATGTTGCCCGATATTTTTATAAAAATCTGAACGTCCGAGTACATAACCGATCAGGAAAACACCCAGCACTTTTGGTATACGGCTAACAAAAAACAAATAACCATAGCGGTAAAAGAAACCTGAAATATTCCCTTTCAGTACATCCCACCAGCTTGCGTTTTTAACCATTGCCATATAATCAGCTTCCGAGGTTACTCCCAGCAATTTGGTATCAAGTTGCTGGCCCGTTTGATATAACAAACCTGCGGGGGCATTCAGCCACGTCCACTGTGATTTGGCAGCATATAAAAGAATGGGGGAAATAATAAGAATGCCGCCTGCTATCAGCAATGTTTTATTAGAAAATTTTCGCAGCGGCAAAAGGATAAAAGCTAACAGGGCATAAAAGAAAACAATATCTCCCGGCCAGATCAGCAGGTGAACAGCCCCGAGTAATAACATAAACAAAATCCGTCTTCTGATAGTTGGCATCGGGTTGATACCACTGGCAGCCCCTCTTTTTATTTGCAGGGCAATGCCCCAGCCAAACAACAAACTAAAAATGGAATAAAATTTTCCTTCAATAAACATATGATGAAGGAAACTCATTTTATGATCCAGTTCAGGCAAGAGGTACGGGCCTGTGGCCTGTGCCTGTTCATTGTACCAGCTGAAACCATTAAGGTTAGCTATAAAAATCCCGAGGATGGCAAAGCCCCGGAGTACATCCATAAAAATTTCTCTTTCCTTGGTTTGAACGGGGGATAGCATTTGCATATAAAGTATAATTAGTTGGTGGCTGCTTGCAGAGGGGTGGGATAAAGGGATAATGAAAAAAAGTCAGTCGGTTTAAAAATAGATATTCTCCCCGGGTTTACAAAAAATGAAGGCCCTGTAAAATTATACCCGGCAGCAGGTGGTGGAAGGAATGATTCTCCATCCACTATTTTTTCAGCCGCCCGATTTTAAAATTGTTTCTGTACGAAAAGAAAATCAGGAAAGAGTGTTCCATATACCCTTTTTTCAGGTCTATGTACGGACTGATGCGGGCATCCACATAAAAATTGGGAAACAACTGTTTTTCATACATCAGGTTTAGTAATAACAGGCTTCTTGAAGGTTCCTTGTAATTTTCTTTGCCCACGATAGATGATATACTCTGGTAAATTGGGGCACCGAGGGGAGCAATATATTTTGATCCTTTCCAGAAGGTAGCGAGGAAAGCAATATCAAATTTTGATCTTACAAAAACATTCGCCAGCAGTCCGCTGCCTTTTTCAAAGGGATACAAATTACTTTTATGAAAATGACGGTAACCCGTCAAATAACCATCCAGCTTAAATTGCTTTAAAAATTTTTTATCAGAAGGATTGTTCCACTCGGTGGCTAATCCTGCGGCGGAATTAAGTACAGTACTAACGACAGCACTATTGGTATCTAACTGGCCACCTTTGTGCGGAGTAATCATTTGCACAGGAATCTTCACCTGCCAGGGTTTACCGGGTTTCGTTACGGTATAGGCAAAGGAAAGACCACCAGTCAGTTCTTCAGGGTAATCTGCATTTACCGACTGGCGAAGTTCCCAATCGAGCCATATATCCGTCATTATACGACGGGTATTATATTTAATCTGGAAACCTTCCTCCACAGGCCGGGTAATAATTCTGTCATAGCCCATTACCGGTTCAATAAGCTGGTGTGACAGGTTGCCTTCGATGGCACCGAACAGGATGCGAAGATTTTTTTGCATAAACTGGATAGAAAACAGGGCTTTTGCAGTTTGAAGACCCCTGTCGCCAAAATCTCTTTGCAGTAAAGCACCAGCCTCCAGTTTCAGCCATTTGTTGGGTTGGATGACGAGCCTTGGATAATGCCAGGTACCAAAATAGGTGTAACCGGTCTGGATATTATTCTTGAAATATTCATAATCCCTGAAGTAGGAGAGGGTGCTGTAGGCAATGGAAAAACTGTTACTGTCTTTCGCTTCAGCCGGATTAATAAATTTCATTCCATCTGAAATATGCTGGCTGTTCCCCAATTGTGAAGAGGCAACAGATAAGAGAAAGAAAAAAAAACGCAGCCGGCTTTTTAGCAATTTTAAACAAATAGTAATCATCAAAAAGAAAGTTTCGGTTGGTGCAAAGATGCCGGTAAAAAGGGAAGCCCGGAAAAATTATTCTTTATGTTACTTTCTTAGCATTTTATACCAATTAGACAATAAAATAACACTGTCACCCTGAGTTTATCGAAGGGTGATTCAAAAGGCTTCGATAAACTCAGCCTGACAACTATTTGATGGGTGTACGATTAATATTTAATTGGTATTAAAGTAAATTTTAATGATTTATTAATCGTTGTAATGTGTGGCTGAAAGACCAGCGCTGCAGTTGATTTTGTAGAAAAAATTTCCCGTTATTATTATTTTTAAAATGCTGGCTTTTAGTTTTTATGGCATGATATTTTAGGGATATCAGGGGTTAACCTGACAAATAAATTTAAAAATATTTTTATGCAAAGAAGTAAAATAGGATTGCTGATAGCAGCCGCCGCAGCGTATGGTGCGTATAGATATTCGAAAATGACACCAGAGCAGAAAGGCACTCTTAAAACAAGAGGAAAAGATTTTTTGAATAAAAACCTGGGAGATCTCAGTAATTTATTTGGAAAAGCCAAGACAACAACGAACGGAAACGGTTATTAACCTGATTATTTGTTCGATGTTGTATAAAAAGGCTGTCTCAAATGTGTTGTCAGCCTGAGTTCATCGAAGGCGATCAATTTGATTGTCAATATTTCGATAAACTCAATATGACAATCAAATTGATTTGAGACAGCCTCTTTGTTTTAAATATTTCTCATTCCTCTTTCGATCCTTTATCGCCGATAAACCATTGTTCTTTATTCTTAAATAACAAATTAAAAGTGGTGAGTGAGCCATAGCACCGGGTAATATATTGCTGGATATTTACTTTCTCTTCATCACTCAGTGTTTTATTACTGTTGATATTCTGTTCCAGCACCCGGAGCCTGTCCCGCAGCATTACTATCTTATGAAAAAAATCACCAATAGGAATTTCTTTTGGTTTCAGGCTTTTATCGGCAGGTTGCAGCAGCATTGTTCCTTTAATCCATTTGTCACCCAGCGGCACATTTTCGGTGAGGCCACCCCAAAGCCTGAGAATTTTCAATAAAGATTTTTCAACATCACTCGTTGTTTCAATTTCTGCAGTTACATTTTCCGGAATAATGTCATCTAATTTATCATCTGTTTTGTCAACTTCTTTAATTCCATGGTTGATGAAGGAGATTAGCCAGGTGGCATACCTGATGCCAACGATTACACCGGGGCCGTATAAAGTGTGTTGCAAACGGGTGCCGATACCGGCTGTTGGTTGTTCCATAATTAACCTTTTAGTTGGCGGTAAAGGAAAGCACATAAAAAGCCAACGACCACATAGATAATAAACTTAATAAGCCGGCCTTTCCATGCTTGCCCGGTTTGATTTGTTTCCGGAGTATTCATATCGGTGAAAAGATAAAATATTTTAGGGGTATTATTCCCCTGGGTGATAAGTTCTTTTCGCCTGTTTCAGCACCTCCTCTTTATAAAACAGTACTTCTTTGAACTGACCCTTACTATACATAGCACCCTGATCAAAAAAATGAGGCGATCTTTCATCACCACTTTGCCCACCGGCCAGCAATGATTTTGCTTTTATTTTTTTGCCAAACTCCACGGCGCAAATAAAGCTGTTACCGTGTACACCATATCTTTTTTTAGTGCCGGGGAAATAGATACTGGTATAGGATGGAAGCATACCCCATGCAGAAGAGGCAAAGCCAACAGGCAGGCTTGGTTTATTGTCATCAAACTTGCTATCAATGGAGGATGATATGCGTTGGAACCTGTTTATCTCACCCCAGGCAATTTGCCACTTACCAAAACGGGATTGTAAATCCTTTACCGTTGCTAATAAGGGTTCTAATAAAGTAGTAGGGCCGGCAAGTATTGCAAAGCCCCTTGTTTTTTGAACAATATCTATTCCATCCGCCTGGTTGATTTGTTTTTCTAACCGTTGCCCCCATTCTATAGCCAACGTTGTTGCAATCGAATTTTCAGTAGCTGAATAATCCCAGCTTTTTAAAATGGCAATTGGTTCGGCCAGTTGGGTATATAACGAATCCTGGTTTGAAACAAGGTTGCCATAATTTTCATACCCTTTTAATAAAGCAGGCACAAGGTCTTCAAACGCTGCAAGACGGGTATTATACCCCGCAGCAATCACTTTTTCAATTGTATATTTTTTTTCCTGGTCTAACACTCTCACTGCATTTATGCCACGATAATTTTCGCCATCAGGCGCCAGGTAATTTGCATAATTTGATTTTTTTGGGCTGTATTTCCCTGCCACAGTATAGGGGTTGGAATTACAATTTTGCAACCAACCATTTTGGGGATTATAAATATGTACACTCTCGTCTACCGGATGGTAGCCCTGCCATTCGGTAGCTTTCGTTGTTCCGTCAACTGGTTTGCTCCAGTCGTAATCCGGATTTCTTTTTGGTAAAAAATTTCCATGCCAATAGGCTATGTTTCCTTCTCCATCTGCGTATACTGTGTTATTGGAAGGGTTGGCACCCATATCCATTGTTTTTTTAAAACCGGCAAAACTAGTTGCTTTGGTTCTTAGCCAGCTTTGTATAAATCCTTTTGTATCCCTGTTGTTGTGTCGCAAACTCAGGTATTGGCCATCCCGTTTAGCCATGATGGGGCCATGATGTGTGAATAAAGCAGGGAAGATTTTTGTTGAAAGCCCCGCCGCTGTTTTATATTTAATGGCGATTCTTTTTTTTGTAACCAGTTTTTGTTTTCCTTCATATTCATAATACCATTGATTATTTTTCTTTCTTAATTTTTCAATATAGGCATCAGATATATCTGCCTGGCTGGATGTGTGCATCCACCCGCAATGTTCATTAAAGCCCTGGTAAATGAATGGCTGCCCCCAGGTAACAGCGCCATACACATTCAGCCCTTCATCACTCGCCATATGCACTTCGGGCCGAAAATAAAAAGTAACATGCGGGTTAATATATAATATAGCATTCCCGGATTCGGTAATTGAAGGGGAAAAGGCAAATCCGTTGGAGCCGGTCATGTTATCTTCCTTTGCAAAAAAATCTGTAACGCTATTGTATGTAAGGGCATCATCATTGCCGGAGTAAAATGCTTTTAATTCGTTTGTAGAGATGCCGCCTGTGCTGATAGCACCAATGCTGCCATCTGTCCATAATAAGGGATACCAGTGTTGAAAACGAGTAAGCAATGCCGGTTTAATATGTGGATTTTTATAGAGATAGTAATTAATACCATCTGCGTAAGCGTTCAAAATACCTTTTAACCAGGCCGGAGCTTTTGCATAGTCTTTCATCGCTGCTGCGGTATCAATGACCAGGCGATTCAGCAGGTCTTTATATAAATCCGCTTCGCTAGTTATTTCTGAAAGCCTGCCCAGCTTTTCTACATAGTTTAATTCCACCCGTTTAAAATCGTCTTCGCATTGGGCATAGAGTAAACCAAACACCGCATCGGCATCTGTTTTGCCATAGATATGCGGAATGCCATAATTATCCCGGATGATGTTTACATGCTGAGATTGTTTTTCCCAACGGGAAATTTCTTCCTTCGAAAATGATTGAGAAAACAACTGAACGGGCAGCAGGACAAAGAAGATAATTTTTTTCATGCGGAAAAGTTATGAATTATTCTTTGCCGGTTACTCAATGATTTTCTTGGTCACTCCGATAATTATTTTATAGCACCCATTTGCCGCAATATTTTCTGGTGCCCCTCGCTTTTATAAAAATCTTCATAACCTATATATTGAAAGGGCAAGGCTAAAATGTAAGCTGATGGTGAACGCTGCTGTAATGTTTTTTCTTCCCACTCCAGCGCCTTCGGATAGTCATGTTTAAAGCGGTAAACACATGATAGTGCATAAGGATCTTTCACCGTATTTTTTGATGCATAATCGAGGAAACGGTTCATAAGGCTATCCGCTTTTGTTTTGTTGCCTGCAGTTTGATAATTACCAATTATAGCTGCCTGGATTAATTCAGAACCCCAGCCATCTTTCAATAACGCTTCGGCTTTATTGGTTTCTTGCAATGCCCTGTCATATTTTTTCAGGGCATTGTATCCAAATGCCTGCTTAATATACCCCCATACAAAAGTGGGATGTAATTCTACAGACTTAGCAAATGCGTCAATACCTTTTTGATAATTACCCGCCAATAAATTTACCCAACCAAGGTTATGCAGGCTGGAAATAGAAATTGGGTCAAGCTCTACCGCTTTATCTGCCAGCGGCAACGCTTCTTTTGTTTGTCCTACATCTGCCAGTGTAGCAGAGTAACGGATATAAATGATTGCATTATTGGGGTCAAGCTCTAAAGCTTTTTTATAGGAGCTTACAGCACCTTTCCAATCATGTTCATAATAAAATTTCAATGCACCTTCTGTGGTATAAATTTCTGGAAGGGTTGGGTCTAATGCTTTAGCGGCTTCTAAAGAAATTCTTCCTTCCTTCATTATTTCCTGGTTGCCGGCGTTGGAAAATATGGACTGTGTTATTTTTTCATTGGCAATGGCTGCATAGGCCAATGCATATTTCGGGTCAAGACTAATGGCCTGCCGAAAATGTGAAATGGCTTTCTCTGATTCTTGGGGAGTTGAGCCATAGCTCAGGTATCTTCCTTTTAAATATTCAGCATATGCTGCAGGATTTACTTTTTTCTTATCCTCATTTATTTTTTTGCCATTGGCAAGTGTTATCTGCAATGGATTAATTAATGAGGCAATAATAGAATCTTCTACCCCGGCAATATTATCAGCACTAAGTTCATAATTATTTCCCCACAACTGATTTTTGTCAATGGCATTCACCAGTTCACAGCTTAAGATATAGCCGGTAGCTGATTTAGTAAGCCGCCCTGTTAATACCATATCTGCATTCAACACTTTCCGGAGACTTTCTACTTTGCGGGCAGAATCTGCCAACTCAAATGTAGCCGAACGGGCAAATACTTTTACTCCTTCCATTTTTGAAAAACGGTTGATAAGGTTTTCGGGAATGCCATCGGATAAATATGCGAGGGCAGAATCTTTTTGTATATTATCAAACGGAAGTATAGCCAATGATTTTATAATTGCTTTTTTAGAAGGGAAAATTGATTTTCTGAAAATAAAAAAGGATAGTAACAACAATAAACCAACTGATGCAGCAACCAGCATTCCTTTGTTATTTTTTTTAGCTGGTGTTTTTAATTTTCCTTTCATCTCTTCTTTTCGGGGAACTACAAAGCCGGGATTGGATAAGGCAAAAACTTCCAGTGGCTCTTCTACATTTTTAAATTCAAAATTGCCAAGAGAAGCTGTTTGAAATTCTGTTTTATTATGAATTTCATCTTTTACTTTTTTTGAGAATAGCACAGAACCCGGCACACCCAGGCTTTGTATGCGGGATGCAACATTTACTGCATCGCCATAAATATCTCCATCTTCCAGCATGATTTCGCCCTGATGGATACCGATGCTTAACTGGAATTCTTTTGCAACGTTACATTGCTGCTGAATTTTGAATGCAGCATTGACTGCATCTGATACCGTATTAAAGCTAGCTAATACACCATCGCCCAGTTCTTTTATCCACCTCCCGTTAAATTCTTCAATGATGGGTTTTTGTAAAGCCCTGTTTTTTCTTAAAACTTCGTAGGCTTTTTGTTCATCATTTCCCATTAAAGCGGTGTAGCCCGAAATATCGGTGAACATGATAGCGGCTAACTGGCGGGTTTGAGGCATCCGGTGTTGTATTGGTTAATGGAAATGTAAGAAGTAACTAAGTTAGTCTTTTAAAGGCTTACTTCTTCTCTAGTTGTTCAATCGTTTTCTTTGCTGCTGCCAACCGTATCTGTTTATTCTTCTCCACCAATTTATGGGTTGCCCATTTTTCTAATTTATGATGCAATGGCACCAGTAATGCAGCTATGCCAACCAAAGCCAGCAGCATCAGCACCGGTGAATGATGGGTAATGCGTTCTAAAAAAGGATGGAGTAGCAAATTGAGAAATTCAAATACAATCAGCAAAGCTATCACGCCAAAAAACTCAATCAGTTTGGTATTGATAATGATGCTATGACTTAACACCAGAAATAAAATGATGAATGTGATGATGCCTAAGGCTATTAATACAAACTGGATATTTTGCCGGCGTTGCTCCTCCTGTTTTATCCTTTTAACTTCTTCTTCAGTAATACGTATCTGTTCGCTAAATTCAAGTGACTGAATTTTGTTTGTCTTTTCCTTACTGAATACAGAATCCCGGAAAGCATATTGAAGTTGTAAATAATAATAAGCACTATCAGGATTCTTCAGCGTATCATATACCCTTTTTAAAAAACCGGCTGCTGCCAGCTTGTAATCATTATTGTTTAATTGTTGCCCTGCCTGCATTAGTTTAAATGCCTGATTGCGGGCATTTTCAATCCTGTTTTTTTTCAATAAAAAATTGGTATAGGCAACCCTGACTGAAAGTTGATTGTAAGGGTTACTGATAGAATCAGTAGCTGCTATTGCTTTATTAAAAAAAACTTCTGCAAATTCAATATCACCACGTTGTTCATAAGCTCTGGCTGAAAGAGTCAACGAAACGGATTCAAAAATTTTACCTTTTAAACGCAGATTTGTTTCATTTAATCCCTGAATATAATGTAATGATGAGTCTGGTTGGTTCAGGTTTAGATAATAACTGGCATAGTTTATTTGTACCTGCACCAGCATAAAGTCATACATCGCAGAAGTTTTATCTGGTAAAGCCACTTCAGCTTTTTTAATATATTTTATTTGCTCATTATAGTTACCTGTGTTTTCAAAAACCTGGCTGATGTCGGCGTATAAAGAGCTTAACCTTCTTTTATCATTTGCTCTTTCAGCCAGCGGCACCCCTTTAAAAAAATATTCCAGCGCCTTGCTGTAATCGCCTGTATTAAAAAAATAAATATTGCCGATGGTATTATAGCTGATGGCCAGCAGCGAATCATTGTTCAATCGTTGCGCTATCAGCAGCATCCGGAAAATGGAAGCGGAATCCAGATTGGCATCACCGTCTTCAAAGAAAGCTTCATTAATTTTATTCAGCAGGTCAAACTGTTCAACAGGGTTGTTAGTGGCAGATAAAACTACTTTTAAGCTATCTGCATACTTAGTTTGCGCATAGCTAATGCCCGTAATGGAAATGAAAAGAAGCAGGATAAATGTTTTTTTCATGATGCTTTTAATTAGTCTGGTTCTTTTCCAATTCCTCAATCGTTTTCTTAGCACTGGCCAGCCGTATTTGTTTATTCTTCTTCACCAATTTATGTGTAGCCCATTTTTCTAACTTATGATGCAGCGGAACTAACAAAGCTGCAATGCCAACCAATGCCAGCAACATCAGCACCGGTGAATGATGGGTGATGCGTTCTAAAAAAGGATGCAGCAATAGGTTGAGAAATTCAAATACAATCAGCAAAGCAATGACGCCGAAGAACTCAATCACTTTTGCATTGGTGATAAACCGGCGGCTGAGTAGTAAGAAGGAAATGATGAAAGTAATGATGCCCAGAGCTATTAATGCATATTGAATATTTTGTTTTCGTTTTTCTGATTCCTGCCTGCTTTTTGCTTCTTCCTCTGAAACTCTCAACTGTTCACTAAAAGCCAGTGACTGTATCTTATTGGTTTTTTCCCGGCTGAATACAGAATCTCTGAATACAGACTCCAGCCGGGCATAAAAGTAGGCGCTGTCGGTTTGGCGAAGACTATCATACACAGTTCTTAAAAAACCTGCAGCCACCTGTTTAAAATCATAATTATTAAGTTGTTTGCCTGTTTCAAGTAATTGCTGTGCCTGCTGCTGCGCAACTAAAATTTTATTATTTTTTAGCAGGAAATTAATATATGCTGGTTTAATAATAAACTTCACATAGGAATACTGCATCGCATCTGATTGCTCATTTGCTCTTTTAAAATGAAACGCTGCTAAATCTTTATCTGCTAATTGTTCATGCACTGCGCCTAATAACATTTGTGCATACGTCTCATACAGAAAACTTGGTAAACGGAGATTGGTTTCATTCAATGCCTGTGTATAATGCATGGCAGAATCCGGCTTTTGCATAAATAAAAAATACCTGCTGTAATTATATTGCACCTGCCGTATCATATAGTTATACATCGGTGAATTTTTAGCTGGTAATGCAGCCTCTGCCTTTCTTATATATTTTATTTGCTCTTCCCGGTTGCCCAGGTTTTCATACACAATACTGATATCAATGTATAAGGAGCTTAATCTTCTTTTGTCATTGGTCTTTTGTGCCAGTGGAATGCCTTTAAAGAAAAATTCAAGCGACTTGCTATAATCACCTGTATTAAATAAAAATAAGTTCCCTACGAAATTGTAACTGATAGCAAGTAATGAATCGTTGTTTAACTGTTGAGCTATCTGTAGCATTTTTAAACAGGAAGCAGAATCCAGGTTATTGTTACCGCTTGAAAAATACTCTTCGCCTATTTTGCTGTATAAATCAAACCGTTCTATTGGATTAGTGGTGGCAGCTAAAATATTCTTTAAACTGTCAGTTTTGTTTTGGGTAAAGCCGATTGGTATTATTGTAAAGTAGCAAAAATACAGGAGTAGCTTTTTCATGATTCAGTTAAATTAGTTTTTTTCCAATTGCTCAATTGTCTTCTTCGCTGCTGCCAGGCGAACCTGTTTATTCTTTTCCACCAATTTATGTGTAGCCCACTTTTCTAACTTATGATGGAGTGGAACCAGCAAAGCGGCAATACAAACTAATGACAGCAACATCAGCACTGGTGAGTGATGAGTGATGCGTTCTAAAAAAGGATGCAGTAATAAGTTTAAAAATTCAAACACCAGCAATAAAGCTACTACACCAAGAAATTGTATCAGTTTGGTGTTGGTAATATGGCGGCGGCTGAGTAAAAAAAAGGAAATGATAAATGTGATGATGCCAAGAGCTATTAAGGCATATTGGATGTTTTGTTTACGCCTTTGTTCATCTTCTGCTTTTTTTGCTTCTTCTTCTATTAATCTTATCTGCTCATTGAAAGCAAGGGCCTGAATTTTGTTGATATTATTCTGGCTGAAAATCTGCGCATTAATGGTTGCTTCCAACCTTGCATAATAATAGGCACTGTCTTTATTATGCAAACTATCAAAAACCTGCCGCATAAAACCTGCTGCGGCTAGTTTCACATTGTTGTTGTTATTTGATTCTCCAAGAGTGAACAACTGCTTTGCCTGCACCATGGCCTCCGGTATGTTCCCTTTACTTAACAAAGCGGGAATATAATAAATGCTGAACCTCAATTTTATAGGAATCATTTTAACGGAATCGGAAATTGCAATTACTTTTTTGATATAAACATCTGCAAGTTCATTTTCTCCGGACTGTGTATAGGCGGCTGCAATTGACACCAGTGCATTAAACCGTTGAGCAATGCTGTTTACTCTGCGGCTGGTCTCATAGAAAGCCTGGGCAAAATATAATGCAGAATCTGGCTGCTTTATCGTTAAATACCAAGTGGCCATGCCACGTTGGTATTGCAGCAGCATAAAATCATACAAGGGGTGTGAGTTATCAGGTAAGTCATCACCTCCTTTGCGGACATATTGAACAGCCGCTTTATTATTTTGAAGGGCATAATAAGCTAATGAAATATCAAAGTCCAGTGAACTAATTCTTCGTTTGTCATTTGCTTTCTCTGCCAATGGAAGGGCTTTAAAATAATATTCCAATGCAGTGGCATTGTCGCCTTTTGTAAATGAGAAGTAAGAACCAATCCAGTTATAACTGGCGGCAAGCAGTGAATCATTCTTCAATTGCTGTGCTATCTGAAGTAAACGGACACATTCAGTAGAATCTATATTGCCGCCACGGAAGAAACTTTGATTTTCTAAAATTTTTGTAAGCAAGTTAAATCGCTCAAGAGGGTTGCTGGTATTATATAAAACAGTTTTTAGACTATCGGCATATTTATTTTGTGCGAAAGTAGTCCGGATGGCTACGAGGAATATGGCAGCAAAATAAAAGAAGGTTATTGTTTTTTTCATAAATCAGTTAATTAATTAGTTCCTTTTTTAGCAGCATCTGTTATAGATTTATTACTTCTGTCCATGGCAGCACATTCATTGTTTCAGTTATGTTTACATGATTGCTGCCACCATTAATTAAAATGCAATTACTTTTAGGTTGTAATTTTTGCCAATACTTTAACCCACGGAGCATGTTATTATCTGCTTTAGTTCCTGCTTTTATTTCTATTACCATCGGCTCTGCATCCCGTTCAGTAATCAAATCAACTTCGTTGCCCACATTATCCCTGAAATAATACATACCCTCATTTAGTCCGGCGTTAAAATTGTTTTTTCTTATTTCTGTAATTATCCAATTTTCAAAAATGCTACCGTAAGCTGTATGTTTTTGTAAACCCGTTGCACTTTTTATGCCCAGCAGGTGGCATAATAACCCGGTATCATAAAAATATAATTTGGGACTTTTTACAATCCGCTTGTTCATATTATTATACCAGGGCTGCAGCAGGTAAATGATATAACTGTTTTCTAATAAGCCAAGCCAGGCTAAAATAGTTTTGGTATCAACCCCGGTTTGTTTTGCCAGTTCATCCCGGTTAAGAATTTGCCCGGCATAATTAGCACATAAATAAATGAACCGGTTAAATGCTGCAAGATTGGTAATGTTTCTTAGCAGCCTCACATCTCTTTGTACATAAGTTTGTACGTAACTATTCAGCCATGTGCCCGGTATTAATTTTTCGTTCCATATTTCTGGATAGCCACCGGTGAGTATGTGCTTGTTTACATCTTTATTAGCCAACTTTGCATTTACTAATTCGGCATAACTGAATGGTAATAACGAAAGGTACCCAGCTCTGCCCGCCAGTGATTGTGATACCTGCTCCTGCAATAAAAAATTATTGGAGCCGGTGAGAATGAACTGCCCCCGTTTAGTATTGTAGTCTAATATTTCTTGCAGGTAGCGAAAAATATGCGGCACCCGTTGCACTTCATCAAACACGGCGCCATTGCGATATTGCTTTAGAAATGCTTCAGGGTTTAGTTCCGCCTCATGCTGTACAGACGGATTTTCAAAATTTACATAGGGCTTGTCTTTAAACAACAGTTTACTCAAGGTGGTTTTACCACTTTGCCTCGGGCCTGTAATACACAAAGCCCTGAATTGTGTAAGTGCCTGTTTCGCCTCGGAAAGTATTAACCGGTTGACCATGCCAATTCCATTTTTGTAAAAATATGTAAAATATGGAATTCAATTCCATTTTTAGCAAAATATGTAAAACCTGGAATTGGCAGGTTTACCTGGCATTACCGGCTTTTCCAACTCCTCAATCGTTTTCTTAGCACTGGCAAGCCATATCCGTTTATTTTACCCGGTTATATTTCTTCAAAATATCCATCACCAGCTTATGCGGCAGTGCATAGGCTTTGTTCCCATTAATCCCTTCCATTGTTTCCGCAGCCACCATCGCATTAATGATGGCTTCTTCCACCGCCTGCACCGTTCCGTTAAACAATGGATTAATCATATCGTTGGGCAGCTCATCTACTTTTGTAAAATCGTTGCGTTGAAAAGCAGAGGGATTGGCTGTAGAGAAGGCAATAAAAATATCGCCGGAACCATTCTCTCCCCGTCCGCCAACTTTGCCCACGCCTAAGGCAATCCTTGCTGCTATTCTTTTTAACTGGTGTGGTAACAAGGGGGCATCTGTTGCCAGCACAACAATAATAGAACCATCACCGGGCTGATAAGATGGGGGTGCTTTAAATTCATAATTCATGGTGTCCTTCAATTCTCTGCCAACAGGAACACCGGCAATAGTAAAATTATTTTTACCTCCAAAGTTTGATTGAACAAGCACACCAATTGTATAAGTGGAGTCTTTAATTTTTACAACTCTTGATGCAGTACCTGTGCCACCTTTAAATCCCAAACACATCATACCGGCGCCGCCGCCTACATTACCTTCCTTTATAAAACCTGATTTTGCACTGTCCAATGCTTCATACGCATTACTTTCTTTTACATGAAAACCATAAATGTCATTTAAAAAACCATCATAAGTTTCTGCCACTACAGGGTAAGTGTACCAGAAATCTTCTTTGTACCAACCTGTTTTTACATACCATTTTAATACTGCATCCCTTACCACACCTACACTATTGGTATTGGTTATCATCACAGGGCCTTCCAGAAACCCCGATTCCGTTATCCAGGTGGTACCAGTCATTTCACCATTGCCATTTAAAGAATACCAGTTACCAAAAACCGGATTATTGTTTCTGCCTCTCGGTAAAATAGCAGTAACACCTGTCCTTACCGGACCTTTACCTCTTATATTTTTTCCTGTTCCAGAAATGATAGTGCTGTAACCAACTTCCACACCTTTCACATCGGTAATAGCGTTGAACTTTCCGGGATTGCCGTCAAAAGGAATTCCGATATCTCTTGCACGGGGTTTTTGAGCATAAATGAATAGGTTACCCAGAACCAATACAGTACATACAAAAATCTTTTTCATACTAAGCAGTGTTTTCTTATTAATTAAATCCCACTTTTCCTTTCACCGATTCAAATAGTTTCTTTGAATTATATCCAACTCCATTTTTAAAAACATATAAAACCTTACGGAGATCGCTGATGTTTTTTGACGGGTCTCCATCAATGATTATAAGGTCGGCAGATTTGCCCGGCTCAATGGTTCCAATTGTTTTATCAAACCCTAATGCAATACTACCATTCAGTGTTGCAATTTTTATAGCTTCCAGCGGGGTGAACCCGGCCGCTTCCACTAATAATTCTATTGCCCGCCAATTACCATAACCTGCTAATGTTCCACCATTACCTGTTGGGTCGGTGCCTACTGTAAGTAAGCCACCCATATCGTAAAATATTTTTTCCATTTTGGCAGCTTTTGCAAAGGCTTTATCATACTCAGTAGGACCGGTGACTGATTTGGCAGATACCAATCTCTGTAAATAAAAATCCCTGGTATCAGGCGACATGGCATTGATAGCTTCTGCAACGGGCCTTGGTTGAGTAGTAGTACTTCCCTCAAATACTGCTAATGAAGAGGTGATACCTGTTTTTTTATCAATTAAAAATTGGATAAATTGTTTTACACTATCACTTTGGATATTAAGGTTGCTCAACGACCTGATAGCAGCACCAGCAGCTGGCGGTTCATTTTCTTTTTTGCCAATAGCAAAATCTGTACTGGCCATAAATCCATGTTCTAAGTTATCCATACCCAACACAGCGGCTTCTTTGTAAGTAACAATATCCAAATGACCTGTGATTTTCAATTTTCTTTTATGTGCTGCATCAACGGCTGCTTTAAGAGTAAGTTTATCTGCACCCATGTATGCTTTAAAAGATGTGAAGCCCTGGTCGGCCCAATAGTTTACAAAAGCGGCTGCATCAGCTGGTGTTTTATTTTCATTCATTTGCGGAAACCGGGTTGACTTTCCTTCAATGTACGGAGCAGTCAATTCCATGTTGGGGCCGGGAAATACACCCAGGTCAATATCTTTTTTTATCCGCATATCCGAGTAGGGTTCAATGCTGCCGCAGGTTCTGATAGTGGTAGCACCTGAAGCGAGGTAAAGCCGGGGAAAGCTAAATGGTAATTGACGTAAATTAAGATAGCGGGGTTCTATGGAATGGGCCGATATGTACATGTGTTCATGCAGCATAACCAAACCCGGCATAATGGTTTTGCCATTCAAATCAATGATGTTGACACCATTGGGTATAACAGCCTTTGCATCATCACCTACCCAGTCAATTTTACCATTGCTGATAATGACTGTTTGATGGGGTTTAGCGGCATTGCCTTTTCCATCAATCAACAAACCATTTTTGAAAACAGTAACCGGGTCGTTGTACTCAATATACTTTTTCGTTTCATCACTGAATTTTATTTGTGAAAAAGCAGGAGCAGCAAAAAAGTATGCGACGATAAAAAAACACAATGTTTTTTTCATGATTGTATGTTGAGTGTGTTAGTTAAATGTATTGTGGTTGGTTTTTTAACTTCGTTTGATAAGTGTTGAGTGGAGGTGTTTTACCTTCCACTGTTTTTTTGCTTTAACTAAAACTACTGTTTCCAGCCATAGTACAGTTACCTGTTTGCCATCTTTTATTATTACTGACTGAAGACGGTAAGAAACCCATGCCGTAGTCTTATCTACCGTGGTATTGATAAATTCAAAACTATTAGTACGTTTAAAGTCTCCTGACTGGTTCAATGTAATGGCTTTCAGAATAAGGGTATCCATATTCCATACCTGGCCATATTCGTACAACGTAATATCCGCTGTGCAATGGGATTTAAGGCTTACCGAATCCCTGTTGGATAAGGCATCAAACATTTTTATTATTGTTTGCTGCACGGCCACCTGGTTATTGGTTGTTGATTGCTGCGCCTGTAATAATGCTATGCATAAAATTGCAGGGAGAAGGAGTGATAGTTTTTTCATAAATTATTTTTACTCATACAGTTTATTTTTTATCAACCAATATATGTTGAACAACAGCAATGGAACCAGCCACACAAATAAATCCGAAGCCAGAAATGCCGTTGATTCATTTGGAAATAAATAATAGAATACATCCATGGCAAAAGCGTCAATTACTCTGATGGTAACAAAATAAGCCGCACAGATAAAACTGCTTATCATCATTCGTTTATGCAGCACTATTTTTCTTTGTTTAATAAAATAAAAGGCAAGTATAATAAACAGCAGCCATAAACTGGCTACCGTAAATTGTGAAGGTCTGCAGGGGCTGCACCAGGTTCTGGGTATCATAACATACAGCGTAATAATACAGAGTAGGGATGAAAGAATATAGAGCTTGCCCATATTGCGGTGAAAGGAAATGTATTTGTTGCGTATGGCAGGTGTGAATTGCAATATGGCTGTGCAATAAACAATAATGCCGGCAAAAATATGCAGTGCAAAAATGCTGTTATCAAATGTAGTGTTGCTTCCCCAATGTTTAAAAGTGCCATTGCTGAGGTACTTGTACTTAGGAATCAGTTTGTATAAAAAGAAGCCAAAAAAAGTGAACCAAAAAATGGCAATGGAAATTTTCTTTAGCATGTATTGTCATTTATTATTTTACGCATAATTTTTTCTAGTATCTGCTCTTCAAATTCTCCAGACCTGATAGCTATCGGGTCTGAAATTCTATGCATCCTGTTCCTTACAGGATTACGAATGAACAGTTTAAAAACTGTTTGTTTAAAACTGTGAAGTCGCCAGACTTTGCAGATCCAATTATGATGAGGGATACTGATTCATTCTTCAAATTATTGCTTTACTTCAGTTGATTGTATGATCAACCGCAACACATCTGCTATTTTAGTATCATCTATCCACCGGGTAACAACCACCAGGTCATGTTCTTTATCAACAACAATATAATTACCACCATAGCCTGCGGCGTAATAAACTTTCGGTGAAATTCCTTTCCATTCCTGCCCGGTATTTAACCACCACAGGTAACCATAATTTTTGTTGGCAGCAGAAGGTTGCTGTGCAGCAGTGATCCATTTTTCAGACAACAGTTGTTGATTTTTCCATTTACCATTTCGTAAAAACAGCAACCCGAATCTTGCATGATCCAATGTATTGATAAAGATGCCGCCTCCATGATGCCCGCCACCGCTAACCGATTGCATCATCAATCCATCCATATTTACAAAAGCGTTTTCATAACCAAACCATCTCCAGGTAGAAGAGGCTCCAATGGGGTCCATGATTTTTTCTTTCAGCACAACAGGCAATGGTTTGCGCCAAACGTGTAAGAGTGAATAAGCCAACAGGTTTACCCGTACATCATTGTATTCGTAATTCGTTCCCGGTTCCAGCAACTTTCGGTTTTTCCAATCATCAATGCTGCCTTCTCTTGGTGGACGATCGGCCCAATCCTCCAAACCAAACAGACTACCCGACCAATCAGATGACTGCGTTAATAAATGATCCCAGGTAACTTTTGAATTATGTTCTCCCTCAAAAGATTGATCCCAGACATATTGGCCCACTTTATCCCTTACATTTTTAATTAATCCATTATCAACAGCTAAACCTGCCATGGTAGAGAGATAACTTTTGGTTACACTAAAAGTCATATCAACCCGGTTTACATCTCCCCACTGGGCAACGATATATCCATTTTTAATCACCAACCCGGCAGGACCGCCCCGTTGTTTCATGGGCCCTATCATTTTATAACCGGGTTCTCTTGAATAGGATTTCATATTGGCTATCCGCAGATCCCGTTCCACTTTGTTTTCACTGTTTAATGCAAGGGTGATGGCACTGTCCAGTAATTTTTTATTCATCTTCAGTTCTTCTGGTTTTTTTATCTGCCATTCAGCCTCGGGAAAATAGAGCTGTTGTGCATCAACAGCCAATACATACATACTTAAAAAAAGGATAAAGAGTTTTTTGCTCATTGTTTAGCTTTAATGTTGAAAAAAGTAATTATATATGCTATCCTATGTAATTCTCCTCTTAGTATCAGACTTTGTCGGCGGAATAAATCCCACCGTTGCAAAATGCTCCATCTCTCCTGAATTATTATTTCATTTCGCAATTACAGTTTGTTTTATAAATAACTCAGCCACCATTTTTCTTTATGGTTCCTTTTATACATATCGTACCATTTGCATACCGGGTAGAGCATTACAACTATAGCTATCCAGAAAAGGTACACTATCCATAAGTTATAACCTTCTCCCGGTTTGATAAAATTCGGCATCATCCCATCCTTACTTATCCCTTCTGAAAAGGAATTTCCCCTGATCAGAAAAAGCATCATGCTGATAAAATGGATAAGGAAAAAATGAAGTATATAATAGAAGAAAGCCACACGGCCATACACGGAAATCATTTTTGCAATACGGCCCCGGGCCTTATCGAACAAAGCCATGAACAAAAGTGCCGGACCAATGGTCATGCACATATACAATAAGGACGGGGGATATTTATTGGTCTCCAGGAATGAATAAACAGAATTCAACGGTTGATCCGTGTCAGTTAAAACGTCCGGGTCGCCATAAAAATCCAATGCCCTTACGAGAATGAAAAAAAGAGTAATGCTCAAGCCCATCCATACCAGCATTTTTTTTCTATTTGCTCCTTCGGTTTTGTATAGAAGTCTGCCAAAACAATACCCTGCTATCATCAATCCTGCCCAGGGGAGAAACGGGTAAAAGATAAGCAGTTTAAAATCTTTGCTCAATTCGAAAATGTCAGGCCGGTGAAGAAAATGATACCAGATACTAAGGTTGCCAGGATTATCTTTTTCATAATAATCAAGCAGGTTATGTCCCAACACGATCAGCAGCCCGGCAATTAGTATCAATGGAAAGGGCAGCCAGATAAGTAAACCCAATAACACCATGCTGATGCCTATTGACCAGATGGTGGTTAGACCGATTACGCTAAAGTGTATATCAAAATTGAAAGCAAAATTTATAATGGTTATTTCTACCAGGATCAGCCAAAGTCCTCTTTTGATCAGAAAAAGACTCAGCTCTTTTTTACTCTTTCTTAAGCTTTGCAGGTAGGCTGAAACTCCGGAAAGGAAAACAAATACTGGTGCACAGAAATGAGTGATCCAACGGGTGAAATAAAGGGCAGGAGTAGTAGTCGCAGCATTGAGCGGATCTTCAGTAAAAGCAGTGCTGTGAAAAAAATCACGGGTATGATCAAGTGCCATGATGATCATGACCAATCCACGAAGTAAATCAATAGACTCGATCCTGTTTTTTGTTATTGATGGCTGCATGATTAAATATTTTTTTCATTGTCATAAATTATTACAAGTAACTTAACCACCATTTTTCTTTATGATTGGTCTTATACTTATCATACCGCTTGCATAGTGGATACAAAGCAACAATCACCACCAGCCAAACCCCGTACACCACCCACAGGTTATACCCCTCACCGGGAGCAACGAATAAAAAAGGAAACTGTTTGCCAACAGTAGCCGCATCCTCAAATGAATGACCTCTTGCAAAAAAGCAAATGGCCGCCAGCAAGTGAATAAGATAGATATGAAGGATATAATAGAAGAAAGCTGTTCTGCCAAACACCACCATCGCATTAGTAAACCTGTTTTTAATTTTTTCCATATAGGCTAACAACAACAAAGCCGGCCCGATGGTGATGCAGAGGTATAATAAGGAAGGGGGATATTTATCTGCATTCATAAATGAAAGGAAAGTGTAGAAACCGTTTTTCTGCGTGGTCCAGTCCACCGGGTCGCCATACACATTGGTGAAGCGAAGGGCTATAAAAAATAAAATCAATCCTAATCCGATACGGGTCAGTAATTTTTTTCGCTGTTCCGGAGAAAATTTTGGGGTGAATAATACTCCGGCACAGTATCCCAGCATCATGACACCTGTCCAGGCAGGAAAGGGATAGACCAGCAATGCAAGACGATTGGGAGTGATTTGATAAGGGGTGAAAACACCATGATGAAAAAAGTCCCACCAGAAACCAGCTTTAAAACCCGGAACGGCTTCGGGGATGTCCAGCAGATTATGACCGGCAACAAGGATAATGCCCAATATGAATATGATTTTATAAGGAAGCCTGATAAGCACCATTAACCCCAGCATTACCATACTGATGCCAATAGCCCAGATAACCTGGAAGGGAATAATGTTATAATTGGGATTGAATGTCCATGCAAAAGCAATAATGACCCACTCTGCAATAATCAGCCACAAGCCCCGCTTGAGTAAAAAGACGCCGAGTTCTTTTTTTGTTTTCCGCAGGCTTTGCAGGTAAATGGAAGTGCCAGATAAAAAAACAAAAATGGGGGCACAGAAATGGGTGACCCACCGGGTGAAGTACAAGGCAGGTGTGGTGGTGGACAGGTTCAGCGGGTCATCCAGGTTGGCGCCGATATGAAAATAATCCCTCGTATGGTCCAGTGCCATTATCACCATGGCGATTCCACGGATGATGTCAATGGATTCAATACGTTTTTGGTTAGGAGCAGTTAATGGTTGCATGAGGTTGGTTTTGATTGCGAATATTTCTTTATTCCAGATGATATTTGCTTTTTAAATAAGCCATTAAATCTGCTGCACTTTTTTTCAGGGTTTCAAGCATCCTTATTTTTGAACGCCTTGAACCATTCATCTGCAGGGTATGAAATGCTAATTCTTTCAGCATCGCACCATCATAGGTCATAAGAGGGGGATTATAATTGCTCAGCTGAATTTGTCCGTCGACACCTTCCTGTTTTCTTAAGATACCGGGGTCCAGAATTTTTGCGGCAACTCTTTTATAATTATCAAATTCATGATTAAAGTTATCTTCTAAAAGACGGATAGCTGAAAACTGGTTGTAATAGCCCATTATTTTATTAGAGGACTCTGCATTGCGGATAAGGCGGAAGCCGCCGGAATATTTTAACTGGTCAAAAGTGCGGCTGTTGTTGGCAAATGGCTGCGACCTGGGGCCAACTCTTGCCACATAGTACAGCTGGTCACCATTTTGCTTTGCTAATGCAGGGTTGTTTAGTAAATTAATTAAGGTATCAAGCTTTGCTACTCCCTGGTGCTCAAACACCATCGTAGTATCTAAGTTTTTTTCATCATCCTGCAAATCGGTAACCAATGATGCTATAAACTGTTTTTCTTTTTCTTTTTCAATCTTATGCTCCAGCATATATTCTGCAAAGAATCCGCAGAACACAGCGAGGAACAACATTAAAAATTCCCAGAAATAATGGGTCCATTTTTTACGGGCAGTATGAGAATGTGCATGTACTTCCATAAATAATTTATTTCAGGTGATATTCTTTACGCAGTTCTTTCAATAGTTTTTGATTGGCCGTCATGTAATCTTTCATAGCCAGGGTTCGGGTTGATACCAGCATCTGTTTATAAAATAATATCATATTTATTACTTCGCTCCTGTCAAAAGAAGGAAGGTTTAATATGTCTGCCTTAATGGTGGTATCACCTGTACGGTACCGGGCAATAAGATCCATGTTATACCCGTTTTCATCCTGTTTCCTCAATTCATTCATCCAGCCAAAATCGTAGTGTTTTAAATCAAATTGCTTTATGGGACTGGCGAAGTACTGGTATTCCTGGTCGTTTCTGTCACGAACATTATTGATGTACACACTGATTTCGCCAAATAGTTTTTGCAGGTATGCACTTTTAAAATACCTGAGTGAACCCGAACCTTTGAGCTGATTCAGCACACCATCTTTTGGTTCAAATGTATAGCTGGTAATTAAATACATTACAACAGTATAAGCCGGGTAAAAATCTTTGGGCAAATTTGTTAATGAGCTATCTCTGATATAGCTGACCAGGTAATCACAGTCTTTTTCTTTTCCCAGTCTTCCGTTTATTTTATTGGCAAATACAATAGAGTCAGCATAAAGCTCATCATACAATGCCCTTGCATATTCTTTTTCCCGCTGATGTTCTATCATATGCTCCAGTTTGTACTCTGCCAAAAATCCGCAGAACACAGCGAGGAACAGCATTAAAAATTCCCAGAAATAATGGGTCCATTTTTTTCGGGCGGTGTGGGTGTGGGCATGTACTTCCATAAATAAGTTATTTCAGGTGATATTCTTTTTTTAATATTTGCATGGTTTCATTTGCCTTTTCAGCGGCTTTTACATAAAAGTTATTTAAAAACTGATTTTGATTCTGTAATAAAGCCATCATATTATATAATTTAAAAGCAGTTCTTTTATTCCAGTCAAAAAATTCCGGGTTACTGACATTCATACTACTTTTTAAAAAATCAGCTTCCTGGTAATTAATATGATCTTCCATAAAGGGAACTATCCTGTTCTCTGTCAGCTCACTTTGAATGTTATGATAATGGCTGATATCAGGTACTATGCCATTATAATATTCCTGGATGCTGTTAACCAGTTTTATATTTCTGATGTACCGTAATGAACCGGAGCTTTTCATTTGTTCATAAGTTGCCTGGTGGGAAGTAAAGTTCAGGGCCCAAACACTATTTATCCAATGCCTGATCATATCATAGCGGTTTACATCTTCAAACTTATTTTCCAGTAGTAATAACAATGAATCCTGGTGTTCATTAATCAGTATGAATTTTTCAGAACCGCTGTGAAAAAAAGCTGTATCCTTTTTGAGATCTTCATACATTAAAGAAGCAAATTCTTTTGCACGCAAATTTTCAATGTAATGCTCACGCCGGTTTTCAACAAAAAACCCAAGCGTAATTGCCAGGAACAACATGAGAAACTCCCAGAAATAATGAGTCCATTTTTTTCTTGCGGTATGAGTGTGGGCATGTACTTCCATAATTATAGTAGTTAATCTGTTGGTTTTATTCTCAGTTTTTTCATGATCAATTTTTCCATTTCCACACAGGCCAGCCGGGCATCCCGGAATGCATCGAGACTTCTTCTCAGCCTTTCCAGTCGTAAGGTAAGTGCCGCACCCATGGCATTTCGAAAAATGATGGCATCATTTCCTGTAAGCACATCACGGTGTGTTGCTATTTTTCCCATTTTGAAGGGATCGGAGTGGTTGCTGGTATCAAGGCTGAGCTGGCAGGTAAGGTCGTAGTTTTTATAAAGGGCCGGAATAAACAACTCCGTGTAATATTTTTTTTCAAACTCCTGGTTACGGTATTGCGCAAAATTGGTGATGCGTTCATAATCCATCATTCTTTTCAGGAACTCAATATTGCCCACATAGCGAAGTGAACCGGAGGATTTCATTTGTTCATACGTTTCTTTTCTCACTAAAAAATTTCTTACCCATACGGCGCCCATCTTTTTGGCAAAAGCGGCTCTGTCAATGGTAGTGCTGTCCTGCAGTAACCAATTGACCAATTCTGTATGATTATCAATGATGATTTTGTCCTGGTTAAGCAGGGAGTCGAGGTTTTTAATATTCGTCCGCACATCTACCAGCATACTTTGCAAAAACTGACCGGCCCGGTCTTTTTCAATCTTATGCTCCAATTGATACTCTGCAAAAAATCCACAAAGCACAGCGAAAAACAACATTAAAAACTCCCAGAAATAATGCGTCCATTTTTTTCTTGGTGTGTGTGAGTGTGCATGTACTTCCATATTGGTGGTTTATGGTTTTGTTTAGCAAAAAGAAATTTTCGAAGACGAATAATATCCCGCAGAGTGGCTCAGCTTTTTAACTGACGGTATAAATAAGCACATAAAAAACCAACAGCCAGGTAAATGATAAACCGGATGAGATAGCTTTTCCAGATCCGGTTTTGGCTATTGGGTTTTGGCCTGTTCATAAAGGTTCAAAAGATAAGATTTTTTTATCGGGATACTTGTCGAATTATTAATTTTATTTCCTGACCCAACAACTCTATTTTCTAAAGCAGTACTTCTTCTGCTTGCTTATCAATAGCTAAAAACTGTAACAGCAACCAGGCTAATGCAATCAAAACAGCAAAGGTGAACATCGTAATTGGCCAGCTGAAATATACCTGTGTTGGGCCTGGTAAGGAGGCTGCTGCAATAAGGACAGGATTTGCAATTGTAGTGTATAAGATAAACTGACTTGCCGAAACCTTTATCCGGCAACATTGCATGGCAATAGAAGTGTAATTTTATTGTTTGTACTTTAAATATTTAGTTCCGTTGTAAGTTTTACTGGCTGTTACTACAACCACTTTTACACCGCCATCTGTTAAGAGTTCAAAAGTGGTTTTTGGAACGCCAATGCCGCCTTCAAATGTGTTATTGCCAATATATTTCAAACTGGCTGCAAGCTGTCCATTTCGTTTCATAAAAAGCAAATCATCATTTTTTGTAAATTCAAGTATGGTGTTGTCTTCCACTTTATAAAGTCCGGTAACTTTATCATAAACTTTTTTGTCAAGAGGGATTTCTTTGCTCATAATGACATTAAAAACAATCTGACTTATACCTGAACTATTCTCCGTAATGTCAAGCATTCTATTTACTGCTTGCGGAGAAGAAGCCCACTTGTCTGTGTTAACATATTTGCCTCCTTTGAAATAGAGTTGTGTTATCAAGTCTTGCTGATTTGGTACTGATACCCTCATATGTATATGAGCCGGACGCCAGGATGATTCATCAGCTGGGTCGGCTTTATAGGGAACTGGCAGAATTGATGTAAACGCATATTTCCCATTTGCTTTTGTTTTTTGTCCGCCACGACATTTGTATTCTTCAGAAGTATTATCATAAATTTCATTTTCATCGCAATGCCAAATTTCAACCAACGCATTGTTGATAGGCGTTTTTCCATCTTCTTTAAAAAGGCTTCCTTTTAAAACTACAGGTGTGCCTTTTGAATTGGGCAGGATAAGGTTAGTTCTCAACGGAGCACCTGGTCTGTAAAATGGACCAAGAATATCGGTTGTTGTCGGGGTGTCGCCTTCAAAGCTTTTACCATTCCAGTTTAAGCTTCCGAATGCACTAATACTGAGAACTGTCAGCGACGAATTTTTTATAAATGAACTACGATGCATAATTATTCATTTTTTTGAATAAGGTTTATTGGTTGCTATTGGCTTGCCTGTAACAGACGACTTTTGGCATCTCAACCGTGGTTCGTGTCTCCACGAACAATGGTGAAGAGCAGATCAAGCGATTCTATTCTGAGTTTGATAATTTTTATCATAATTAAAATGAATTTTTTCTGTACCTTTTTTTATAAATCTATTCCGTATTTTCATAAATGGTTTTTCTATGCTGTAATGCAGTATTAAGGCAACGGCAAAACAAAATATAATAGACAGCACAAACATAAAATTGCTGTCTTTTGCAATTCCCAATTCTGAGAATATATTTTGGGTTAATAGAATAACAGCCATGTGAATTAAGTAAAGCGCATAAGAAAGTTCAGCAATTTTGGTTAATACTTTTGATTTCCATTTGTATAAAAAACTAGTTGGTATAATGGCACCTAAAACCAAACAACCAAAACCTACAGAAACCATTGGAAAGCTAAAAATACTCCTGCCAAAACCAATACCGTTATTAAATAGAAAATAAGCAATGGTTAAAATCAGCAAGCCAACAGTCATAATGCTGTTAGCATATTTTGATAATCGAGATAATAGCGAAGGTAAATAGTTATACAATCCTGCAATGGCGACACCTACCAACAATCCATCTAATCTGCAATAGGTTGGATAATAAATTGTTTGTATCCAAAATGCCCTGTTTTCTATTCCGTTGCTTTGAGGAATATAGACATCGTACCAGCAATACAATCGGATAAGAAAACCCGCCAGAAATAAAATAAGTAGCAACATACCAGCTTTTTTTAACCATCCTGTTTTTAAAAGCAATAACAATGTTACAGGCAGCAACAAATAGAAATGTTCTTCTACACAAAGCGACCAAACTACGCCAAATGCACGATGGGTATCAAAATCGGTAAAGCCTAAATTATGGGTAAAAGTTAAAAATTTCCAAAGCGGTGGCAGTAATTGGTCGCCACTTAAAACAGGAAACAGGAAATACATAGCCAGCACAAAATAATAAACAGGAATAATCCTAAAAAAGCGTTTGATATAAAATTCCTTCATAGAAAAAGTGCCATCTTTTTTAATTTGTGCAAACAGTTGCGAAGCAATTAAAAATCCACTGAGTACAAAAAACAAATCAACACCTGTCCAGCCAAATTTTAGTACGTCAGGAAACCAGGAGGGATGCTCAAACCACCTGGGATAATGAAAAAGAATAACCATAATAATGGCGAAGGCTCTTAAATTATCAAGACCATAAAATTTTTGCGAAGTTGCTGTTGTTATATTGTTGTTCATTTATTTTAATAAATTTTGTATTAAAGACTTCAGCATTGGTTTGTGTCTCCACTTATCACCTTTATATGACTATTGTATTTCAGTTCAGTAAGGCAAGAACCGAAGCTGAGATTCCATTTGGTAATTAGCGGTTGTTTATAAGGCCTGCAAAATTATATTTTAAATAAATTGTTTAATTTACTATTGCCATTTGATTTTCTGTATCTCTGTTTTCTAAATCAACCACCCGTTCTGCCTGCTTGCTGATGTTTAAAAACTGTAATAGCAACCATGCCAATGCAATCATAACAGCAAAGGCGAACAGCGTAATTTGCCAATTAAAATTTGCTTTTATTGGACCTATTAATGCAGCGAGTGCAATACGCCCAAGGTTAGCAATGGTCATATACAACGTAAACTGGCTTGCCGAAACTTTTTTCCAGCAACATTGCATGGCAATAGCAAAAATTCCGATACAGGCAAAAGTGTATAGCACATTATAAATCATCATGAAGCCATAAATAAATGTATTGCTAACCCAATACATTTTTAAAAAAGCCAATGTAGCCGTTAAAAGAACCATACCGAAAAAATAGATATTCATCATTCGCTTTTTCCCAAATCTGTCAATTAAAATACCTCCGATAAGCATACCCCCAATGCCACCAATTAAGGTAGAAGTAGCATAAAATTGAGAATAGGAAACATTGGTCCAGCC
>JANPMI010000112.1:0-2011 GCA_031422725.1 Chitinophagaceae bacterium
CCCTTCGGGATGGGGAGCTGTGATATGATGTGCATCGGCAGTAGCACCACCACCGGCAACTTCGCAATAAATTTTTGCACCACGTGCAAGGGCATGCTCCAGACTTTCCAACACCAGCACGCCTGCACCTTCTCCCATAACAAAACCATCACGGTCTTTATCAAATGGGCGGCTGGCCGTACCCGGGTCGTCATTTCTTTCGCTGAGTGCCTTCATGGCATTAAAACCACCAACCCCAGGCGAGCTGATAACCGCTTCGCTTCCGCCGGTAACAATGATATCGGCCTTACCCAGCCTGATCGTATCAAAAGCATCAATTATCGCGTTGGTGCTGCTTGCGCAGGCGCTCACCACTGCATAATTGGGACCCCTGAAACCATAACGCATAGATATCTGCCCTGCAGCAATATCCAATATCATTTTAGGAATAAAGAAGGGATTGTATCGTGGGGTGCCATCACCCAGGGCAAAGTTGCTCACTTCTTCATAAAAAGTAGTGATGCCGCCAATGCCGCTGGCAAAAATTACACCTACCCTGTCCACATCAACATTTTCTTTGCTGATGCCGGCATCTTTAATGGCTTCATCGCTTGCTATGAGCGCAAACTGGGTAAAGCGGTCAATTTTTCGGGCTTCCTTACGTTCAAGGTAATCGGTGGGTTCAAAATCTTTAACCTCACAGGCAAACCTGGTTTTAAACTTACTGCAGTCGAATTGTTTGATAAAATCACAACCACCCACCCCTTCAGCCAAACCCTGCCAATAAGTTTCAACAGTCTTGCCCAAAGGAGTCAGTGCTCCCAATCCGGTAACTACAACCCGTTTTAATTCCATAAAATTTGCCTGTGATAATTAAATTAATTACTTAGCATGCTCTTCTAAGTAAGCATTAGCCTGACCTACAGTAGTAATGGTCTCAGCCTGCTCATCCGGAATAGAAATATTAAATTCCTTTTCAAATTCCATAATAAGTTCTACGGTGTCCAAGCTATCGGCACCTAAATCGTTGGTAAAAGAAGCTTCCGGCGTAACCTCCGCTTCATCTACTCCTAATTTGTCAACAATTATTTTCTTTACTCTTGTTGCAATGTCTGACATGATAATTTAATTTAGTTTGTATTGGTTGCAAAAATATACATTTTGAAGTAATTACAAAGAAATAGATATTGTTTGATAAATAACCATTTTAGGGTGTAAAAATTACCTGCATCAAAAAATATTTTATTAACCTCAATTTAGTGACTAAAATATACATACCAATATCAATGGCAGTTTTTTTACATAAATCCAATACCCAAAAAAATTGTATATTGTTATCCCGTCCTTAACCAAAACTTTAAACTTCATTAAAATATCATCCCGTTATGGGCCTAAAACAAATAGACCACGGCACTAAGGAGTACCAGCAAATGGTAAAGCTCCGGAATGAGATCTTGCGTAAGCCGCTTGGGTTAAGTTTTACACCTGAGGAACTGGCAAAAGAAAAAGAGGACATTTTAATTGGCGCTTTTGATGAGGATGAAATGCTGGCCTGCTGCATGCTAACCAGAGAAGATAAAAGCAGTTTGCGGCTAAGGCAAATGGCTGTTCAAAACAACCTGCAGGGCAAGGGTATTGGAGCCAGTATGATGAATTTTGCAGAACTGGTATCCCGTGATAAGGGTTATAAAAAACTCATCATGCACGCAAGGGAAACGGCGGTAGGCTTTTATGAAAAACTGGGCTACAAAGTTGTGGGCGATAAATTTACCGAGGTAACCATTCCGCACTATGTGATGGAAAAGAAGCTGTGAGTCATTAGACGGGAGTCATTAGTCAGTAGTACGAGACTGCTGATCTATTATATTTGCTGCTGATTTCATAATGCCTCCCGACTCCGGTATCCAGCCTACTTCTTCGGTATCTTCTCTCTAAAAATCTTCCTCGCCTCATGCACATCATCTCCCTCAAAAGCATCTTTGGGTACAATAAAAAATGAGCGGCTGTTAAAATACAGGTGATAAAAATGCGG
>JANPMI010000113.1:0-3803 GCA_031422725.1 Chitinophagaceae bacterium
ATAACTTTCCTGTGCAGGAATATGAATATCATCGCCATTAAAATTTAGTTGAATGCCTAACTGCTGAAATTTTTCAGGAATGATACCGAGATGTTCAATACCGGCTCCTTTGATAGTAATATCACTTTGCGTCATGGCAGCGAGACCAATGAAAGAACCAACCTCAATCATATCAGGAAGTATCCGGTGTTCTGTACCGCCGAGATAATCCACTCCTTCAATCGTCAGCATATTGCTTCCGATGCCGGTAATCTTTGCGCCCATCCTGTTCATCATGCTGCATAGTTGCTGAATGTATGGTTCGCAGGCAGCATTATAAATAGTGGTAATTCCTTTTGCCATGGAGGCTGCCATGATAATATTGGCAGTGCCGGTAACAGAAGGTTCATCCAGCAGCAGGTTGGCACCTTTCAGATTGGGTGATTCCAAATGAAAGAACCCGTCTTCATGATAAGTAAAGGAAGCACCCAGTTTTTCAAAACCAACGATATGTGTATCTAATCTTCTTCTTCCTATTTTATCACCACCTGGTTTGGGTATAAATGCTTTTTTAAATCTTGACAGCAGCGGACCGGCCAGCATTACTGAGCCGCGGAGTTTGCCACTTTTCTTTTTGTAAGCTTCACTGTGCAGGTAATCAATATTTACATCATCAGCCCGGAACGTACAGGTATCCCGTTGCGTTCTTTCCACTTTTACATTCATTTCCATCAGCAATTCTATCAGCAGGTTCACATCGGTGATATCCGGAATATTACTGATCGTAACTTTCTCTGGTGTCAGCAATACTGCACTGATAATCTGCAGTGCTTCATTCTTGGCTCCCTGCGGAATTATTTCTCCCAGTAATTTTTTACCGCCCCGTACTTCAAAGGAATGCATGTTATGTAGTTGAAAGTGTTTGAGTATAAAAGTAGGCTAAGTAAATAAAGTATAAAAGGCAGACAAGGTGAGATTACGGTAATTCTTCTTTCCTGTTTCCCGCAAATAGAAAAGTTGACCTGTTTCGGAAGGTCAACTTTACAAACTTTATTTACTTTTCCCGGCTGTTAATCTAATATCTCTTCTTCGGATAGCCACCGCCACCCCGGTTGTCACGGCCATCATTTCTGCGGCCACCACCACCTCCCCCGCCACGTTGCTGAAACTTGCCGCCACCGGGCCGTTTGCCATACCCACCCCGGTTGTCCCGGCCTTCCGGCTGCGGACGAAATGCTTTTACATAAGGGGTATTGGTGAATGTGAGCTGCCCATCAGTAATACTGCTTAGTTCACTTTGTATCGCATCATCATGTACTATCTCTTTGTGCCAGTTGTTATAGGCCAGCTTCATGTAGTAAGCAATGGCATTGGAGTAGCCTAATTTTTTTTCAGGATTTTCTTCTTTCAGTGCTTTATTAATTATCACTTCCAGATTTTTGCCAAGATGAGAGAACTTGGGATAACGTTTGGGATAAGGAAGCGGATGAGGTTTTGCCTTTAGTGTTTCCCGTGTAGGAATGGGATAAGGCGATTTTACATCTAATGTAAAATCTGAAATCAGGAATAAATGATCCCAGAGCTTATGCCGGAAATCTTCCACATTTTTTAAATGCGGGTTTAAAAAACCCATCAACTCTATAGCTGCCTGTGCATTGCGCTGGCGGCGTTCAGGGTCTTCAATCGTCATTATATGTTCCACCATCTTCTGCACATGACGTCCATATTCTCTCATCGTCAAATGATTTCTGGTGGTATTATATTCCATGTTCTCTACATTCATAAAGACAAATGTAGAGAAAGAAGTTTGAAGTAGGAAGCCGGGAGGGGAAAGACAGAAGTATCAAAGGGGTAGTCTTATGTTCCAGGCATCTATGAAAACGAGAAAGCCCCTTTTAGGGCCTGCCTGCCGGTAGGCAGGGTTGGGGTAAAAGAAAGGGGCCCCGAACCTGGGCCCCTTTTACAAGCCACCATCCTCTTCCACCTAAGAGGTCGTTTAAAGAAAAGTTGATTGACATAGTACAGACGGCTCGTTACGTCCCTAAAACCTGACCAATTCATTCGTCTTTGGTGTAACGTGGCTCTCTGCCGGTATTTAAATCATCATACTTCTCTGTTGTTCTTTTCGCTGTATAGTACGAAGAAGAACAAAATATTTTCCGGCTGAAATATTATCAAATTTGATACCAACCCTCTGATCAGGCTGGTGATTGTTAATATTTAATTTCAGAATTGCTGAACCTTTGCTTGTTATGTGTGCAACAGGATTGTCATATTTATTTATACGTAATGAACAAGCCTGTGCTATGGCAGCAGAAAGAGTAATCAGTGAAGCAGGATAGGAGTATTTCATAAGCTCACAGTTTTGGTATGCCATTAATTCAACGGTATAAAAGTAGATTACCTGCTGCTGGCAGTCAATTGTAGTATTGCTCTTTTTTATAACCGGTATTTAATGAATATGCACAGCAAATGTTCCTGTATTTTTATGAAACGGGTTGTTAGTAAATCAGCCCGGTAAAATCAGTTAGGGAGTTGATTTTTCACCGGCAGCGAAAGAGATTTTTTACTGCGTAAATAATACGATCAATATTTATCTCACCAATGATTATTGCTGTTAATACGAGATTGCTGCTGGTTGATTCCCAGGAAGGATATGGTAATTTTATTTATGAAACCTTCAAACGCATAACGAAACAACATCCGGAACATCAGTTCATTTTTATTTTTGACAGGCAGTATGATAAAAAATTTATATTTGAATCTAATGTAACGGCAGTGATTGCCGGCCCTGCTGCCAGGCATCCCCTGCTCTGGAAATTATGGTATGATGTGAGAATTCCTGCCATGCTCAAAAAATATAAAGCAGATGTGTTTATATCCTGTGATGGTTTTTGTTCATTGGCTACCAAAGTGCCGCAATGCCTGGTAGTGCATGACCTGGCTTTTATTCATTATTCTTCTTTTATCCGCAAATCAGCGTTGCTTTTCTACAGAAGATATATCCCCCGGTATTTAAATAAAGCAACGGTAATTGCTACCGTATCAGAATTTTCCAAACAAGATATCATTGCGAAGTATAAAACTGAGGCAGCTAAAATTAATGTTGTGTTTAATGGGGTAAAAGAAATTTTTCAGCCGGTAAGCAAGGATGAAAAAGAAGCAACAAAAAATCACTACACTGACGGCAAAGAATATTTTGTGTATGCGGGTGCCATTGATCCCCGGAAAAATTTACTGAACCTGCTCAAAGCTTTTTCTGTTTTTAAGAAAAGGCAGCAGACAAATATGAAATTAGTGTTGGCGGGAAGGCTGGCATGGAAATATGGATCGTTTAAAGAAAGCCTGAAATCATACAAGTACAGAAATGATGTGGTGATGACCGGGTATGCAGAAGAAACAGAGATGGTAAAAATAATTGGTTCGGCATATGGGATGATCTATCCTTCTGTATTTGAAGGATTTGGTGTGCCTGTACTGGAAGCTATGCGATGTGAAGTGCCGGTAATTACTTCATCGGGTTCTGCTATGCAGGAAATTGCAAAAGATGGAGCTTTGTATGCAGCGGCGGGTAATTATAATGATATCGCCGGTAAAATGATATTGTTATACAAGGATGAAAATCTGCGGAAAGAACTGATTCGGAAAGGTCAGGAGATTGCCGGGCAATACAGTTGGGATAAAACGGCTACCCTTCTCTGGCAAAGTATTATAAAAACTGCCGGCGGATTAACCTGATTACATACATTGTTATCCCGGCAGATTAGGACGAAGCACTACCTTTGCCCTCTTTTAATTTTTGTTATGAATAAATCAACGATTAC
>JANPMI010000114.1:0-7188 GCA_031422725.1 Chitinophagaceae bacterium
TAAAATGCTGGACCAGGCTCATATGACCTCACTGTTTGAAAATTCAACAGAAGGAATCATTCTTACGAATGGAGCTGGTGAAATTGTAATGGCAAATCCTGCCGCAGAGAAAATGTTTGGTTATTCTAAATTCGAATTAAATGGCCAACTTATAGAAATTTTAATACCTGATAAATTTAAACCGCATCACCATCAGTTGCGGGAAGGATTTCACAGTAAACCTTCTAATAGGGTAATGGGGCAGGGTCGTGACCTGAACGGAAGAAAGAAAGATGGTACGGATATCCCGGTGGAAGTCAGCTTAAGTCATTATCACCGGGAAGGGGAGTTGTTTGTAATTGCATTTATCGTTGATATAACACAGCGAAAGGCAATTGAAAACAGTATGCTGAAACAAAAAGCAGAACTGGAAAAAATTACCGATAAAATACGCCAGTTAAATGCTGATTTGGAAGTAAAGGTGGAAGAACGGACGCTGATTTTAAAAGAAGCTCTGCAAAAGCTTGAACAATCGCAGGAGGAGCTGAATGAGGCATTGGATAAAGAACGGCAATTGAATGAAATAAAAAGCCGCTTTGTATCTATGGCTTCGCATGAATTTCGTACACCACTTACTACCGTGTTATCATCCGCATCATTGCTATCAAAATATACGACAGCAGAAGACCAGGAAAAAAGAGATAAACATATACAACGGATAAAAAATTCTGTAAACAACCTAAATGATATTTTAGAAGATTTTCTTTCCTTGGGAAAACTGAATGAAGGCAGGGTGGATACAAAATCAGAAAAAGTGAACCTGAACGATATACTGGCAGATACGGTTGTGGAAATGAAAGCTATTTCAAAGAAGGGGCATCAATTTATTATTGACTGTGCCGGCGATTGCGATGCTTTTACAGACAAAAAATTATTCAGAAACATTTTGATTAACCTCATCAGCAATGCCATTAAATTTTCCGAAGAAGGAAAAACAATAACCATAAAAGGGAAAACAGATGGTGATAAAACCATTATTTCTGTAGCCGACCAGGGTATTGGTATTTCTGAAGAAGACCAGGAACATTTATTCTCCAGTTTTTTCCGGGCTGCCAATGCAGCCAATATCCAGGGAACCGGTTTGGGATTGCATATTGTTAAGCGATATGTAGATTTGCTGGGCGGCGGGGTGGCATTACAAAGCGAATTAAACAAAGGAACAACTGTTACCTTTAGTATTCCCATAAACACATAATAATATGAAATCTGTTTTAGTTATTGATGATAATGCCGACATCCGGGATAATACCGCCGAGATACTGGAGCTGGCCGGGTATAAAACATTTACAGCTGAGAATGGAAAGAAAGGAGTAGAAGTAGCACTGAGAGAAAAGCCGGATGTAATTGTTTGCGATATTATGATGCCGGAACTGGATGGTTATGGCGTTTTACATTTGCTCCGCAAAAATGCAGATACTGAACATATCCCTTTTGTATTTCTCACAGCAAAAACAGAAAGAAGCGATTTCAGAAAAGGTATGGAAATGGGGGCTGATGATTATATCACCAAACCATTTGAGGATATTGAATTATTAAATGCTATTGAAATAAGATTAAAAAAAGCTGCTATTCTTAGCAATAAGTATTCACCATCACAGGAAGGCATCAATGAATTTATAAAAGATGTTAAGAACTCCGGCCTCATCAGCCAGCTGGCAGACCAGTATGATGTAGAGAATTATACAAAAAAACAGACCCTTTACCAGGAAAGTAAAAGGCCGAGATATTTATATTACCTGGTAAAAGGAAAAGTAAAAGGATTTAAAACCCATGAGGATGGTAAAGAATATATTACCGACTTATTCAGTGATGGAGATTTTATTGGCTACCCAGCATTAATTGAAGATAAAAACTACGACGACTCGGCGATAGTATTGGAAGATGCAGAAATAATGCAGGTGCCTAAAGAAGATTTTTTGCAGATGATATATGGCAATATGGATATTGCCGCTAAGTTTATCCGCATCATCACACAAAATGTAAAAGAAAAAGAAGAAAGATTGCTGAGCCTGGCCTACAGCTCACTCCGCAAACGGGTGGCTAAGGCTTTGGTAGATATACATGCAAAATTTAATGCAGAGAATACCAATAAGCCTCTTGAAATTTCCAGGGAAGACTTTGCCCATTATGTGGGAACAGCTACCGAATCACTTATCCGTACACTCAGCGATTTTAAATCAGAGAAGCTGATTGAAATTAAAGAAGGAAAAATTTCTATTACTAACCTGGATAAATTAAAGCACCTGCTTTATTAAATTCCTGATAGGAGATGTAATACATTCTTTTAACCGCTGGCTTTCTGTTTGTCTGTTTTTTTGCCAATAACCACCAATTTCTACATATACTTTAGCCGGGAGATGCCAGCTGTCTTCAAAAAGTTCTTCGACTTGCCTGGTGGTCATTGATTCGTAAATAATAATATTATCAGCTATACAATCAGGATAAAATTCTTCAACAGGCGTAGATAAGAAAGAAGAATGATGGTGAGAAGAAAGATTAAGCTTCTCATCGCCATGAAAAATGAAATCAATCTTCAGGCCCGGAAAGCTTTTTTTAAAGGCAGACTGAATTTCAAATAGTGGCGAATTGGTATGTAAATGCAGGTTCATGAAAATGAAAAATTATTATACACTATTTTTAATGATCAGCATCCCGGTTTAAATCATAGTCTTCAGCTTTATTAATAATGGTTTTGCCTGTAGAAATTTCCCGGCCATGATTATTTTGTTGCTGTAATGTCCAGTTATCCGTCATAGTGGTTTCCAGCCAGATACTGCCAGATTTGCGGAATACCTGCACTGCCAGATTGAACTGGTCTTTAAAAATATTTTCCAGCTCACTTACTTTCATTTCTTCCGCAATTTCAATATCGCCATGTGATTTTGTTAGTTGTGTATCTCCGATTTTCCGGCTTTGAGAAATGATCTGTTGTGCAGAAAAGTTGGACCTGGAAAATGATTTATTACTAAAAAATTCAATCTTTAAGAAGGGGAACATCTTATTGAATTCTTTTTGAATATCAGAAATGATGCGATTCGGGGCAATGTGCAACTGCATAGTTATTGGGTTAGTAAACATAAATAGTGACGTTTGCCTGTTTTTCACTTGTACTGTTCCGGGGTATATATATAAATAATTCTCCATTTTGATATTGAGCATGGGCAAACAAACCATCAGCATCTTCTGGTAATGAGAAGGCCCTGGTCCAGTCGGTATAATCATATTCACAGCGGTCATTCACACAACTTAATGCGGTTATTTCTTTTTTGGCTGATATGGTAATAACAGATTGCGATATTTCAATACGGAAATTCTCCCGCCGCAACCCTGGTGCTGCTATTACAATGAGGTATTCTTCATTTGTTTCAGAAATATTTACCGCAGGGATCAGGCGTTCGGCGGTTACACTGTTATCCCCCTGTCCCTTTTTCCTGAAATGAAGGACTCTTGTTTTCCTCATCGGAATCATTTTGTTCGTAGCTGTTCCCGGATACATAATTGAATATTTATGGAGTGAAAGTATATATGTTGTAAAGGAATAGTAATGACATACTACAGCACAGGTAATGACATTTGTCAGCTATTCAGAAATGAGCGAAGTCATTTTCATGACTGTTAGGGATCATAACAAATGGTTTGCGGCCAGCCTATTTTTAATATATGATTGAAACAACACCCATAAAGCGAAGCCCTCAATTGCAACCGTTAAGCAGGGAACATCACGACGGTTTATTATTTGTCTGGAAAATCAGGCAGGGGTTGAACAACCACGTTAATATGGAGCGGTTAAGGGATTATACCGGATGGTTTTGGAAGCACCATATCAAACCACATTTTTTTCAGGAAGAGAAAGTGTTATTACCATTTATGCCGGCATCACATCTGTTGGCAATACAATTAAAAAAGGACCATGATTATATAAGAGAGCTTATCCTTGCTATCGATAAGGAGGCTGACAGATACGACTTCGTCAGTCTTTCCAACCTCCTTGAATCACATATCCGGTTTGAAGAGAGGGAGGTTTTTCAATATTTGGAGGAACATCTTTCTGGGCAGCAGTTGACAGAAATTTATGACCTGTTGGAAAAGCATCCTGTTTTCTCCGAAGACGACCCGACAGCTATCGGGTGGAAAGATGAGTTTTGGGTAAGCAGAAAATAGCATTACCATTTCCATTTATTCAACTATTTTCTTTTCTATATATGGTGAGATTATGCCTGCATTTACCTGTATAATTGAGCTTCAGCAGATTACTTCCGGGATAATAAAAGTATTTTTGAAGATTTATATTTATACAATGGATGATAATTTTTTCACTTACCTGCAACGTCTTGAATTGATAGCTTTTTTTTCCGGCTATCCTCTTTTATATGCAGTTATTCTTTCTGTGGCCGGCAAAAAACAAGCAAGAAACAATATTAAAAGCAAGGCTGTTTCACTTCTCCCTTATACATATGCTTTGGTTGCCACCTTATACCTGGGGCTCCAGGTAAAAAATTTATACCCGGATTACTCTATTGAAGATATAAAACTGGCGATGGGGCAACCTTTGTTGACAACCTGGGCCCTTCTTGCCCTTCTTTTCTGGATACCGGCTCTTCCAAAAAAACTTGTTATCAGCCTGCTGCATAGTATTGTTTTCTTCTTTTTTCTTATTAAAGATTTAATTGTTCACTCCTCTTCAGGCGGCGATCCGCATGTTATTAAAAATGATATGAAAGTTTATACCGACAGTCTGCTGGTAAATGTGTTTGCATTTATTGCTGTTGCATCTGTCTTTTTTCTTTATCTGCGGATTAGCAGAAAGAATAAACACGGCCACCAGTAATAATCTTCCGCCAACTTATTAATCAGCGTCTTCAGACACCGCCGGCATTTAATACCAATTAGACATTAAGCGTATTTCTATAGATAAATGTCAGGCTGTTCCGGTAATTATCGGAATTATCGAAGCCTTATAATCACTTTTCAAACTCAGGGTGACAGTGTTACTTTAATGTCTAATTGGTATAATGATGCTATCGTCTTTTATGGTTCTGATTGAACTCATTCCTTTTGTTGACAAAGGTCATGCTATTGTCAAATTGCACAGAATATTTTTACATCTGTCATAAGATAGCTTATTTATTCACTTTAAAATACTTTTTATGAAACTGTTTAGTAACAAAACACTGATGATTTTGCTGATTCTTATCAGCGGTTATGGATATATAGCCAGTTGCACCCGTGACAATGATATGATTGTACCAGTTCAGTTGACGCAGCCATTTTCTCCCAATAGGGGTACTAATATTCATCTTCCCGGTACTATGACGGTAGGAGATGCGACCCAATGGAAAATGGATAAATCTCACTCCAGTGTGCTTTGGTCAACAACTTATGTTGGAGCATCCGGCCTGCTTACTGGTCGTTTTAACCAGTTTGGTATGCATGATGTGACAACTGCTGAAATGCAGAATTATGTCATTTCTGGTCAACCCCTTTTAGACAATTCATGGGCATTTAATGAGGCAGATCCGACGCAGACTTTCTTTAGTGGTTATGTTCAGATGAATCAATCCAATACCGGCGAACCAGGAAGAGATGCAGGTTGTAATGTTTCGGGTTTGGGAACTACTGCTATTATTCCGGGCACCCAAAACCTGTCTGTTACCAACCTGGCCAAAATAAAATCAACAAAGGTTGAATTGGATCCAGGCAGTAACGGTTACATAGTAACACTGGATTTGACCTGGCAGGGTAAATTAGCAACTCCGCTTACTAAATCTATTATAGGTAAACTTAGTTATGTTAAAATGGCCACTATTGCAACAGCCACTCCTTATAAAGTATTTGGCCTTCAGTTAACCTTCCAGTTCAACTGCCGTGATTTTGGTATTACCAGCACCAGTATTTCTGATAAAATTGATATTACATGCAATATGAATTTCCATAATAAATAATTACTAAAAAATTATAAATATGAAACGTCTATTAATATATACCGGTTTGATACTGACCTTTGGAATCGGCCTGTCCGGTTGTTATAAGGATGTCATCAAACCTGATCTGCCCGTAGATCCGAATGCACCTCCAAAACAGGTAAGTTATAATAACGAATTAAAACCCTTGTTTGCTTCTAAATGTTCAGATGCCGGTTGTCATGTATCCGGTAGTCGTAAACCTTACCTGACCCCGGATGTGTCCTACCTGCAAATTATAAATGGCGGTTTTGTGAATACAGCTTTGCCTAAACAGAGTATAATGTATAAAATGATTAATGGAGAAATGCAACAATATATTCCCTCAGCTGATGACAGGCAAAAAGTGTATGACTGGATAAGAAATGGAGCTCCTAATAATTAACTGACTTTTAAAATAAAATAAAATGAAACTTATATTATATAAAACAAAGCGTTGGTTGATGGCTGCATCATTGTTATCAGTGTGCCTGCTGTTGCTGAGCACTGTCTTGCTGGCACAAAATGACAGTACAGCGGTAACGGAAGATCCGGCCGCACCTGCTAAAGTCAAGCCTGTAAAAAATACTTTTCAGAGTGTGTGGATCAGCGATAACCAAACCGTCATGGTGCCTGTTAAAGGCACAATGGAAATGGACATTATGCACCGTTTCGGTACCTGGAATAAAGGATATGAAGATTTTTGGGGATTCTTTGCCCCATCTAATATCCGGATAGGTGTAAGTTATGTTCCAATTAATAAATTGAATGTTGGAATAGGATTCACCAAAACAACAGCAGGTGTTATTCCCGGGTCCGCCATTTCATCTGTTTCAGGCCCCTTATGGGATGGAAATTTGAAATATTCTATTATCACACAAACGAAAGGTAAATACCCGGTTAGTGTAAGCTATTATGTAAATGCAGCTTACAACACTAAGAAAGACCCGAATAAGGATATTTACAGAAACTGGAGCGACCGGCTTACTTATTTCCATCAATTACTGATCGCCAGAAAAATCACCGAGAAGTTATCAGTTCAGGTGGCGCCAAGTCTTTCACATCATAATGCAGTAAATGGTTATTTCACCAAATTGAACGATTCAACTTTGAAAATCAACCGTTCGATGAAGTTCGAGCATTTTGCAGTGGCACTATCGGCGAGGTATAAATTAACCGATGTTACTTCTTTGATTATTAACTATGATCA
>JANPMI010000115.1:0-23209 GCA_031422725.1 Chitinophagaceae bacterium
GTAACATTGGAAGGTGAAATTGCAGGCTATATAAAAGGAGAAAATAATACTGCTATCATTGCTTCTCTTTTAACGCTGATGCTGCAAAAAGAAGCAGAGAAAAAAAAGTTGGGAACAGAGGTCTTGAGTTTGTACCAGGAATTAAATGTTATCTATAATTTTTCAGAAAAATTAACCGAGACCATTGACCCGGATGTAATTGCCCAACTAACACTGGAGCAGGCCATACATTCTATTCCATCACACAGTGGAGTAATTGTTCTTTGGGATGAAGAAAGCAGGCAATTAACGATACCCGCCACATCGGGAGATCCGCTTTTTAATGAGGAAGGTCTCCGCAGGCACTCCGGAATTCTTCTCAAAATAGGATTAAGTGGTCAGTCTGAAATTATGAGTGATCTTTCTGTTCTGAAAGAGAAAGGAATTATTGAAAAAAATGTTCAATCAATTATATATGCTGCGATGAAGGTAAAGCACCGGATTTTGGGCGCCATTATCCTCGCTGGCAAAGATGCTGAACAATACTCCGCTGCACATTTGAAGTTGCTTGTTACACTGGCTCTTCAATCTTCGACTGCCATTGAAAGCGCCATGCTTTATGAAAAAAATATAAAGGAAGTAAGAGAAAGAGAAGAAGCAATTTTGCGTATTCATGAAGTGACAAAGAAATTTGTACCGAATGAATTTATCCGTTCTTTGGGTAAAGAGTCACTGACTGATGTAAGGCTCGGCGACCTGGCAGAAAAAATCGTAACCGTATTATTTACAGATATCCGGGATTTTACTTCCCTGTCTGAGCAAATGACACCCGAAGAAAACTTCCGGTTTGTGTCTTCTTTCAATGAACGGCTTGGCCCTGTTATCCGGTCGTACAACGGATTCATCAACCAGTATCTTGGTGATTCTATCATGGCCATATTTCCACGTCACCCCGATGATGCTTTGAATGCAGCTATTGCTATGCAAAAGGCTGTGTATGACTTAAACCTGGAGCGACAATCCGAAGGACTGACAATTATAAAAGCAGGAATTGGCATGCATACAGGTTCGTTGATAATGGGTATTACAGGAGATGAGCACCGGTTGGATGCCGCTACGATTTCCGATACAGTGAATACCGCATCACGGATTGAAAGCCTCACAAAATATTACAGATCTCCCCTCTTGTTAAGTGGCGAAACGCTTCGCCAGATCAGCGATAATAACAAATATCATTTACGACACCTGGGCAAAGTGCAGTTAAAGGGGAAACATAAGTTGCTCAGCATTGTAGAATGTATAAATGGCTATCCGGGGGAAGACCTGGAAAAAAAGGTGAAAACACTGCCGCATTTTAGTAAGGCCATGAAATATTACATGGAGCAAAGTTTTGAAAATGCGATTCATGGATTCCAGGCTATTATTGAAACAGACCCGGAAGATCATACATCAACTTTTTTTATGGAGAATGCGATGAAGTATCTTAAAAACGGTGTTCCCGAAAACTGGACGGGTGCAGAAGAGATGCTGAGCAAATAAAGCTGTTATCATGTATCCTGATAAAATCTTTCAACCAGAAACGATTTTATACCAATTAGACATTTAAGGAAAGCCTAAGGGAAATTGTCAGGCTTGTCATCCTGAGTTTATCGAAGTCCATCGAAGCCTTTTAAATCATCCTTCGTCCCGCCTCAGGCGGGATCAGGATGACAGTGTTTTATTAATACCTGATTGGTATTAGTGTTTGTGCCTTCGTTTAATAAGGCCTCCGGTGGCCTCTTTGATTGTACTTGCAAATACAAATGCTTTGGGATCCACATCATATATCAGGTTATTGAGTTTTCTAAGTTCAAGCCTTGTTATTACTGTAAAAATAATGTCGCAATCTGCACTTACTTCAAAATGTCCCGGCAAAAAACCCCGTTCACCTTTATAAACAGTAATGCCCCTTCCCAGTTTATTCACTATTTCATATTTAATGGCTTCGCTTTCTCCTGAAATTATAGTAACCCCGGTATATGCCTGCAAACCTTCTACTACATAATCAATACTGCGGGTAGCAGCAAAATAGGTAAGCATTGAATAGAGTGCATTCTCTATACCCACTTCTAAAGCAGCAACAGTAAATATGAGAATATTAATACCTAAAATGATTTCGGTAATGGTAAACGATGTTCTTTTTAATGTATATAAAGCAAGTACTTCAATACCATCTAATGCAGCACCTGCCCGCATCACTAAGCCAATCCCAATGCCCAAAAAAACGCCGCCAAAAATGGAGATCAACAATTTATCATCTGTTAGTGCATAACTTGGAAGCAGGGTAAGACAAACTCCCAGCAGCAGCACACTGATAAATGTTTTAAAGGCAAAACTCTTACCAACAGAAAAATAACCGATGATAACAAGCGGAAGATTGAAAACAATTATCACAATTGCCAGGTCAAACTGATACAATTCATGCACCAGCAATGAAACACCTGTAATGCCACCATCAAAAAAGTGATTGGGAACCAGGAAGTTTTTCAATGCAAAACTGGCTATAATAACTCCCACGATCACAAACAAGGCATCCTGGATAATTTCGGACGATGTTAGTTTATGAGAATGCTTGTGATTTGCCGTTATTCCTGCTTTTATTTTCTGAAGTGTGAGTTGCTTTTGCGGTTCTCTTTCCTCCCTGGCCGTTTTGGTAAAATAACGGTGTGACGATAAAAAATCCGCCTGCTTGATCCCCCATTCGGTTTTTGTTTTTACTTGCCCTGTTTTTTTAAACTCAGAATAGATCTTATCAGCATAATCGTCATATTTGTCAGTGCCTAAATAAAATAAATCAGCATCACAAAGATATTTTCCCAGTTCCTCCCTGGGAGATTGCGGAAGCTTCGTGGCCATAATCATGCTGCAGATGAGATCAATTTGTTCCGGGAGATAATCATAACCCGGGAGATATTTTCTTGCCAGTTTGCAGGAAATTTCTTCATGCTTATTATGATTCTCTAAAAAACCAGTATCATGAAACAGGGCGGCAGTTTTTAATAATACTAATTCATCAGCTACTATCCTTTCCGCATTAGCCATGTGTTCTGAGGCGGCAATAACATTCCTTGTATGTTCTGCATTATGATACGTAAGCCAGGGGGGTAATTCTTTCTCCAGCTTACTTATCAGAAAGGAATAAACCTGCTCGTATTGCATGAATAGTTTAGGTTTCAAAAAATTAATCCATTACTTCATAAATCATCATTGCATTCGCTTTATTTTTCAAACTCACTTCTCCTACTTTCCGGCAGTTGAATGATTCTTTTATTTTATTGTAAGCCGTTTCGTTAATGACGATCTGTCCTTCCCCTGCGGCGCTTTGCAATCGTTGGGCTACATTTACCACATCACCGATAACGGTATAATCAAGCCGGCGCAGGGTGGCCGAACCAATATTCCCTGATATCATTTCACCGCTGTTAATACCAATAGAAACTTTGGGTGCAAAAAATATATTACCGGATTCATTAGGGAGTTCTTCAATTTTTTTTCTTACGGCAAGAGATGCATCAATGGCCCTGTCTAAATGATAATCTCCTCTAAAAACCACCATAATAGCATCGCCAATGAATTTATCAATATAACCGCCCTGGTCAATAATCTCCTTCACCATCACATCAAAATATTTATTCAGCAATTTAACTACCGTGTCCGGAGTTTCGTTTTCACTGATGGTGGTAAAGCTACAGATATCAATAAAAGCTACCGTAGCTTCCACGGTTTCATTTACCATCAGCGACGATTCAAATTCTCTGCTTCCCATAAAATTTAATACTGTTTCATCCACATACATCTTAAGTATATTGTTTTCCTTTATCGCCTTCATGGTTTCCCGCAGCTGGTTCACATGTTTGATCGTTTTCTCCATAGTCAGTTCGAGGTCTTCAAAATTCACCGGCTTGGTGATAAAGTCAAAGGCACCACGATTCATCGCCGTTCGGATGTTGTCCATATTGCCATAGGCAGAAACAATAACTGATTTGATTAAAGGGCTTGATTCACCCAACCGGCTGAGCAACGTCAGTCCATCCATTTCCGGCATATTGATATCACTCAGTACAATATCCACATCGGGGTGCTGCTTTATTTTTTCCAATGCCTCATTACCATTCATGGCAAAAATGAATTCGTATTGCTGCTCCCGTATCTTTTGGCGAAATTTCTGTTTGATGAGCATCTCCAGGTCTGTCTCATCATCAGCGACTAATATTTTTGCCATCAACTGTTAATTTTTAGTTTTTCTTTTAATGCGGTAAAATCCACCGGTTTCGTTAAAAAATCATCCGCCCCCAATTCTTTGGCGGTATTAAAATTCTCAGCATCGCCATAAGCAGTTATCATCATTACTACCGGCGGCGGTTTCATATATTTTTGCTTTATATGGGCCAGCAGTTCCAGGCCGCTCATACCCGGCATATTGATATCCGACAATATCAACACCGCTTCCTGTTCATGCTGGTTAAGGTAAGTAAGTGCTTCTTCGCCGGAAAAGGCAAAAACAAACTTGACATTTTTGTCCCTGATTTCTTTTCTGAACCGCTGTTCAAAGAGAACCTGGACATCTTTTTCGTCGTCAACTACTAAAATTTTCATTCGATGAATTTATGATTTATACAGGTAAAACAATAATAAACTCTGCGTATTCGCCTTCTTTTGTTTCCACTATCAATTCTCCACTATGACCTTTGGTAATGATTTCATAACTCATACTAAGGCCGAGCCCGGTTCCTTCGCCAACGGGTTTGGTGGTAAAGAAAGGTTGAAAAATTTTATCCATCACTTTTTTAGGCACCCCATTCCCATTGTCACGAATTGAAATAGATATACCAGCCCCCCTGCCTCCGCCAGCTGACGGAGGGTTCAAGGAAGTCTTTACAGTTACGATTGGTTCATACGAATCACCCAACTGTTTCTTTTTCTGCATCACCGAATAAAAGGCATTAGTAAACAGGTTAATAATCACACGGCCTATATCCTGCGAAACAATATTTACCCTGGGAATACTGCTGTCAAAATCCGTTTCCGTTTTTGCATTAAATGACTTGTCTTTTGCCCGCAAGCCATGATAACTCAGCCGCAGGCATTCATCGGCCAGTGAATTAATATCGGTGAGTTCTTTCTGCCCGCTGCTGTTGCGGCTATGCTGCAGCATTCCTTTTACAATGGAATCGGCCCGTTTGCCATGATGGGTGATCTTGATATTGTTTTCCCTGATGTCATTTGCCAATGCAATGGCTTCTTTGGATTTACCCTCCTCCAGTTCCTGCTTCATTTCATCAATCAATTCAATATTTACCTCCGAAAAATTATTGACGAAGTTTAACGGGTTTTGAATTTCATGTGCAATGCCAGCAGTGAGTTCACCAAGCGAAGCCATTTTTTCTGATTGTATGAGTTGGGATTGAGTGGATTTCAGCGATATAATAGATTCTTGCAATTGTTTGGTCCGGTGATTTACTTTTAATTCAAGTATATCTTTTTCATGTCGTAATCTTCTTTCACGGTATTTACTGAAGATCCGCAATGCGCCAAGAAAAATAAGAGCATACAATGTATAAGCCCACCAGGTTTTCCACCAGGGCGGACGAATGGTGAATGGATACTCAATTACCGGGCTCCAGATACCCGTGCCGCTCATGGCTTTTACCTGGAATGTATAGTTTCCCTGTAGTAAATTGTCATAACTGACTTCAGTACGACTGGTTAATGCACTCCAGTTTTTATCATCTCCTTGCAGACGGTACTGGTATCGTACTTTGGCCGGACTGTTCTGTGTGATGCCAACAAAATAAAAAGTAATTGAATTATTATTGTAAGCAAGGCTTAAATTTTGTGGTAATCCGTACCAGTCTGAGGTACTGTCAAACCGCATATTCTTTATCACGATATTATTTCCCAGCGGAAATGATTTATTCTTTTCTTTTCCAAATGTTGTCCAGGGAATATTTTTATTAAAAAGTTGTAAGGAAGTAATCTGAATATCGGGAGCCAAAGAATCGGAAGATAAAAAATCAGTCTGCGGGTTAAATGCTGTCAACCGGTCATCTGCACCTACCCAGATTGTTCCTTTGTCATCTTCAAACATAGATCTGCCCCAAACACCTACACCTTTGAATCCATCTGCGTAGGAATAATTTTTGAATTGAAATTCAGGAAATGCTCCACCCTGGCTCGCAGCATTAATTTTTGTAAGGTCTGATTTGGAGAGCATACTCATTCCGAAACCAGTACCAAACCAAATATTGCCATTTCGATCTTCAAGAATTCCCCGGATATCATTATTCAGCAAACCTTCATTTTCTGTAAACAGCATGAATGATTTACCGTTATAGAGAATGGCCCCATTTTTATTTGTACCAAACCAGATATTGCCATTCCGGTCTTCCAACATAGATGAAATATTGATACTGGGAAGACCTTCTTTTTCCCCGAAATGCGTAAATAATCTTCTATCAAACCGGGTTACCCCACTATCTATTGATAAAAACCAGAAATGGCCATTCCGGTCTTCAATAACCTGGTTGATATTATTACCGGGAAGTCCTTCTTTTTTTGAATAACGCAATAATGATTTACCATCATACTTAATGGCTCCATCTGCCGCAGTGGAAAACCAAAGATTACCAGACCGGTCTTTATAAATATCATTGACAACAGATTTAGTTATCTGCCCGGCCTCATTAAAGTGAGTAAAATACTTTCCATCAAATTTATCTACCCCCGAATGAGAAGCAATCCATAGATTGCCGGATTCATCCTCCTTTAAACAGTTGATTTCATTATTACTAATGCTATCATTCATATAATAAATGGTAAAAGTTTTACCATCGTATCTGTTGAGCCCACCAGCACTGGCATGGCCAAAGAACATATAGCCTTTGCGGTCCTGCATAATACTCCATACTTCATGATGACCAAGCCCTTCATTTCTTGTAAAATGAGTGAACCGGTTGGCATCATATTTTATTACACCACCTGCATCACTGCCCAACCAGATATTCCCGGTCTTATCCTGGATCATGCTCAGTATATAATTACCGGACAGATCTTCTTTATCTGTGTATTGGGTGAATGATTGACCATCATATTTTACTGCACCGCCATTGTGGAAGCCTATCCAGAGATGTCCCAGACGGTCTTTCATTAAGCAATTAACATCATTAGTAGTAAGACCTTCTTTGTTTGTAAATTGATAAAATGCTTTACCGTCAAACCGGAATAAACCTCCTCTGGTGGTGCCAAACCAAATACTTTCATCATTATTAATGATTATACTGGATACTGAGGAATCTGGCAAGCCTTCCACTTTGGAGAAACGAGAAAAAGATTTTCCATTCCAGCTTACTAAACCAGCATTAGTGGCAAACCACAGATTTCCTTTTTTGTCTTCTTTGATGTTTGCAACTCTGGTACCTGTAAACCCATTTTTAGAAGAATAGTACGTAAAGGAAGTTCCGTCAAAACAGTTTACGCCATTGTTAGTTCCTATCCAAAGTATTCCTTTGCTGTCTTCGAATAATGAAACGATATTATCTTGCGACAGGCCTTCTTTTGTGGTGAACCTGGTAAATGATTTACCATCAAACCGGAATAAACCTCCTCCGTTGGTGCCAATCCAAAGATGGCCATTGTGGTCCTCCAGTAATTGAGAAACATTATTGGCTGAGGCATATTCGCCTAAAGAATAATGACTAAAAAATTTTCCATCGAATCTTGTAACACCATCATTAGTTCCAAACCAGATATTCCCGGCAAGGTCCTCTAATACAGAACGAACAGTATTTGATTTTAATCCCTGGGCCTTGCTGTAATAGCTGAAACTCCTTGGTCCTTTAGGTAGTGGATCTTTAGCCAATACCACTTGTGGGGATGGGGCTGTTATTGTATGAAAAACTGCCGGAGTTATTTTAGGCAAAGCAAAACTATCAAGCCCTGGAGTAGATACACGGGGTTGGCCGGCAGCCGTCATTTTTGGTTTACCAGCCAGGAAAACATTGGTGGGTACGGTATTTACTTTGGGTTTTCCTGCCAGGGTTCTTTTGAGTTTAGATTCATCAAAGGGTATTACTACCGGAGCTGAAATACTATCCTGAGGAACTATATATCCTCTTGCCTCCACGATCTTAGGTCCATTTGCCCTTTGTCCGTTCTGTTGTTCTTTATTATTACAGGCGAAATGAATAAAAACAGCTGTTATGAAAAGGATTAAATATTTTTTCATGATTTATTTATATCGTATTTGGCAATTGAATGATAAATGTTGTTCCTTCATTTTCTTTTGTCTCTACTTTTATTTCACCTCCATGTGCTTTTACAATATCGTAACTCAATGACAAACCCAAACCAGTTCCTTGTCCGGTGGGTTTGGTGGTAAAAAAAGGTTGGAATATTTTATCCAATACTTTTTGAGGAATGCCGTTACCGTTGTCAGCAACTTTTACTTCAACTTTACCATTTATCTTTTTTGTGCTTACCAAAACTGTTGGTTCATAATCTTTAAGGCCCAGGTTCCTCTTTTCATTTACAACATAAAACGCATTCGTAATTAAATTCAAAATCACCCTGCCAATATCCTGCGGAATAATATTGATGTTATCAATCGTTTCATCAAAATCTGTTTTCATAGTGGCATTGAAGAACTTATCTTTTGCTCTCAAACCATGATAAGCTAATCTCAGATATTCATCCGCTAAAGCATTAATATCAGTTGGCTCTTTTACACCTGAGCTGCTTCTTGAATGTTGCAACATACTTTTAACAATCGCATCCGCCCGTTTACCGTGATGGGTAATTTTTTCCTGGTTGTCCTTTATATCTTTTGCTATTGCTCTTACTTCATCCATATTTTCTCTTTCAATTTCCTGGTGCATCTCATCAATCAATTCTGTATTTACTTCAGAAAAATTATTTACAAAATTCAATGGGTTCTTTATTTCATGAGCAATACCAGCAGTGAGTTCACCCAGTGAGGCCATTTTTTCGGATTGAACTAATTGGTCCTGTGTTAATTTAAGTTCGTTCAATGCATGCTGAAGTGTTTCGTACGACCGGGCATTGTATAATGCCGCGGATGTATATGAAGCCAGCGTTTTAAGGATATCTAAATGGTGCTGGGCATACGCATTTTTTTCGTATGACTGAACGGAGATAAGCCCTATAATTCTATCCTTAACCTGTAAGGGAAGATAAATAAGAGAATTTGGATTTTTAGGGGTACTGCCATCCTCAAGTATGACGGAAGCGGGAACTGTATAATCTATATCTTTCAGGTATTTTGAAAAATCTTTTTGAATATCATTAATAAACACCTCCTTGTTATTTTCAATACACCAAACTGCCAACTGGCTCTTGTCGGTCATTTTCCGCTGATAAGGCTGAAAACGTTTCCCCTGTTCTATTGCTAAGCGGTATTCAATTGATTCTTCTTCCGGTTTATAAATACCAATTCCAAAAACAGTCGCATCCATCAGCTCATTTACATTTTCATAAACTGTAATTAAAATGGTGTCAAGGTCAAGTGTAGATGTAATATCCTGCCCGATCTTACTTAAAACAGATACACTATTATAAGATTGTTCAAGCTCTTCGGTTTTCTTTTCCAGTTCTGAATTCTTTTCCTTCATCACTACATTGGTAAGGCGGTTGATCTCTGCTTCCCTCTGCAGTTTCTCCATTTCGTACTGGATGTTCAGGTATTTTTGCTTGTTTTCCTGTTCATCTTTGAAAACTTCAGATTTGTACTTATGGAAAAGCTTATAGTGTTTTGCAAATGACTGAATGTCTTCTTTTCTTTCATATAATTCAGCTAGGGCTTCATGTATTTTATAAATAACTCCTTTTGCTTTAATCTCTTCTGCTACTTTAAGTGATTCCAGAAAATTTTCTTTTGCTAATTCTGAATCCTGTTGTTCTAAAAATAGTTTCCCCAAATGCAACAGGGAGGTTGCTTCACCTACTTTATAGCCTATCTCCCTGCGTATGGAAAGGCTCTGTAAAAAGTATTTTTTTGCTTCACCAAAGCGGTTTTGTTTTTCAAAAAGATAGCCAATCCTATAAAGTGCATATCCTTTCATAACCTGCTGGGAAGATTCTTCACTTAACTGGAGGCACTCCATACATGTTTCATGGGCTTTATCCATTTGCCCGTCATTCAGGTATATCTCAGCCATACAATCCAGCACCCTCGGATGAAGATCATGAGAGATTCCGATTTCCTTACTGAGAGGCAAGGCCTTTTGAAGAAATTCAAGTCCTTTTTTATGATCACCAAGTACAACACCGTAAATATATCCCGCCCCGTTATAAGCATAAGCCAAGGCTTCTTTATTTCCGACTTCTTCACTGCAACGCAATCCTTTCAAAAAATAATCCAGGCTTTTTTCAATATCGCCCATGTAATAATAAATGGCGCCAATAGAAACATAAGCTTGTGCTTCTCCATTTTTGTCGCCGAGTTGCACAAACATATCCAGGGCCTGAATGGAAAGAGTCAGTGCAGTTTCAAGGTTAGAGAGGTAGCGATGACTTACACCCATATTGCGTATAGCATACGACAATCCTTTTTCGTAGGAATATTCTTCAGAAAGCTTTTTGGCTTCACTGCTTAACTCCAGCCCTTGTTTGGGCTGTGTAATATGTACCGCCCAGGCCTGATTATTTAATTCATCAATTTTGATAATTACCTGAGACGGGATCGTTTTAGAAACAGCAAGAAGTTGATCCATAAATGAAATTTTAAAGTATTGGTAATTGAACAATGAACGTAGCTCCTTCCCCTTCTTTAGTTTCCACTTTTAACTCTCCACCATGTGCTTTAATGATGTCGTAGCTTAAAGATAGTCCTAAACCGGTTCCCTGCCCCGTGGGTTTGGTGGTAAAAAAAGGTTGAAAAATTTTATCCAGTACTTTTTGCGGGATGCCGTTGCCATTGTCCTTTACAAAAATTGAAACCTTATCACTTATTTTTTTTGTGGTGACGGAAACAGTAGCTTCATACCCATTTGGTTGCTGCTTTTTCTTTTCATCAACCACATAAAATGCATTGGTGATAAGGTTGAGGATAACCCTGCCAATATCCTGTGGAATGATATTGACGTTTCCAATTGTTTCATCAAAATCGGTTTTCATGGTTGCATTAAACGATTTGTCTTTTGCCCGCAAACCATGATAGGCTAATCTTAAATATTCATCTGCCAAAGCATTAATATCCGTTGGTTCTTTTACACCGCTGCTGCTGCGGCTGTGCTGTAACATCCCTTTTACAATGGCATCAGCTCTTTTTCCGTGGTGGTTTATTTTTTCTTCGTTTGCTTTTATATCGTTTGATATTTCAATCGCATCATCAATTTTTCCGGCTTTTAATTCCTGTTGCATTTCATCAATCAATTCCTTATTTACTTCTGAAAAATTATTGACGAAGTTTAATGGGTTTTGAATTTCATGGGCAATGCCAGCTGTCAATTCTCCCAACGATGCCATCTTTTCGGATTGGATAAGTTGGGATTGGGTGGATTTTAAGTTATTGAAAGAAGCTTCAAGTTTTTGATTTGCTTTTTGTTTGAACCGGTTATTCCTCCATATTAATAAAATAAGTATAGCCAAAGAGGCTAGTATAATAAACAAAGAAGAAAGCATTAACCTGTTCCGGCTAGCCGTATTCATTATCTTGAGTTCATACTCATTTTTTTGCCCGTTCAGTCTAAGTTCCTCGAGTTGTTTTAGTTTTCCAGCATTGTAGAGAGAATCTTTGGATTCAACATATATGTGCAGGTATTTATTCGATTCTCCAGGATCTGATTTTCTGAGTTCGGTAGCTAATATTTTTGAGGCTGCCTGAATGGTGCCTGGTATGTTTTGAACTTGTCCATCTTTCAAACCCTTTAGTCCGTAAAAAATAGCAGAATCAGACTGCTGTATAGTGTGATACACAGTTGCAAGACCGGTATTGTTAGCAGCCAGCCTATAATATTGTATTGCTTGCTGATATTGCTTTTGCTTTAAAGTTATATTTCCTAAAAGGGTATAGGAATCTCTTTTTAATCCAGGCTCTATCAAGGGATACTTTTTTATGTATCCTAAAATGATGTCCCCATACAATTTAGCAGAATCCAACCGGTTCAATGTTTCATTTATCATTCCAATTTGCATAAAGGTGGGCCATTTTCCAACTTCCGTAAGTGCAGAAAAGTCTGGTATTCGGGTTGCCTTTTGTGCCCATTGCAATGCCTGCTCATTATCACCTTTGGTTGCTAAGATTATAACCATGATATTGCACATATAAACCATGGTTCCAGGGTTGTATTTTTCACACAGCGGTATGGCTTCGTTAACATTAATAGTTGCCTTTACCCATTCTCCGCTTATTGCATAACTAAAGGCGGATTGTCCCAAGCAACTGATTCTTCCGTTATAGTAATGTATCTTTTCAGCAATCACAGCCCCCTCTTTGGCATATTTAATAGTTAATGTCGGGTTGATGAATAAATGCATAGCCGCAAGCTTTACCAGGTTATTTACCTTTGAAGTATCATCAGGGCTTGCTGGCAAACTTTTGGTTATACTATCAACAAATTTTGAATCGTACTGCATCGGCTGGGCACAAAGCATGGTGCTGACCATGAGTAAACTCAAACAAATAAAAGAACAAAACAGCTTATTTCTTTTCATAGGACTATATTATTTAACTGTTTCATTTAATTCAATGATAAAAACGGAACCTTCACCTTCCTTTGTTTCTACTTTCAATTCCCCGCCATGCGCCTTCACAATATCATAACTTAAACTCAATCCTAATCCTGTTCCCTGCCCGGTTGGTTTGGTGGTAAAGAAGGGTTGAAAAATTTTATCTAATACTTTTTGTGGGATACCGTTGCCGTTGTCTTTTACTGAAACAAATATTTTATCTGCATCTTTTTTTGTACTTACTGAAACAGTTGGCTCATAACCTTCCAGTCCCTGACTTTTCTTTTCATTCACAACGTAGAATGCATTGGTAATTAAATTAAGAATTACCCTTCCAATATCCTGCGGAATGATATTGATGTTACCAATACTTTCATCAAAATCAGTTTTCATCGTTGCATTAAATGATTTGTCTTTTGCTCTTAAGCCATGATAAGCTAGACGCAAATATTCATCAGCCAATTTATTAATATCAGTGGGTTCTTTGGTGGCACTGCTGCTACGGCTGTGTTGCAGCATACCTTTTACAATAGCATCGGCTCTTTTGCCGTGGTGGTTTATTTTTTCTAAATTCTGTTTGATGTCATTGGCAATGGCTTTGGCTTCAACCATATCTCCCTTTTCAATTTCTGCATTCATTTCATCAATGAGTTCATTACTCACTTCACTAAAATTATTGACGAAGTTTAACGGGTTTTGTATTTCATGGGCAATGCCAGCGGTGAGTTCACCGAGTGAAGCCATTTTTTCGGATTGTATCAACTGGGTTTGTGTGGCTTTCAATTCCGTTAATGCATCATCTGTTTTTTTCTTTGCGGCTATTAAATTCTCCAGGTCAATCTGTGCCTGCCTGGCTAATTGCTCTGCCTGTCTCAGATCATTGAAACGGGTGTAGGTGAGATCAAACACTTTTCCAAAACGACTCAAAATATCGAGGTTAGCTTCTAATAGCGGTTCAGAACCGACTGTTTGTAATCCCCCGAAATTGCTGAAGGTAAAGGAACAAACATATTTTTCCATTGCTCTTGAAGCAGCTTGTGCTTCTTCGGGAACTTTACTGAATGCTGTTTCATTAAATAAGTATTCGTCGTAAATCTTTTTTTCATCCCCTTCAATCACATAAATAAACTTTGTTTTCCTTTCCTGGTAGCCTTTCATCATGGCGTCGTGAAATGGATAATCTTCAAACTTCATATGATAGGAATCGGGTGGCTTATTAATATCAGGATTTGCCGCCCAAACCGTATTGGACAAGGTACCAACATCAATTAAATTGATAATGCACCAGTTGAGTGCAAAATCAAGTTTTGTTAATTCTTTAAAAAGGGTGTCAACTAATTCCGATAATTCATTGGAATTTTGCATCGCCATGGCTCTGGACCGGACTCTTTCCAATGCTAATTCTATCTGTGCTTCCCTTGCCTGTCCTTCTGCTTTTTGCAGATCAAGAAAACGGGTATAGGTTTGGTCGAATACCTGGGCAAAGCGTTTAAATATTTGTTCTTCGGGACATGGTACCTGTGTGATCATTACCAGATAACCATACGAAAAATAAGCACAATGTAATTTTTGCCAAGTCGGCAAAGGATTACCAGCAGCCTTCATTTCGTCAAAAATATTTTTCGAAACAGGAATATTCATCAGCCAATCATAATGTTCCTGTAACGCTTCCCCTTCTAATTGTTCTGTATGATATGTTTCCTCTTTTTTCCATGCATCATATATGTTTGCATGAGTGGGGTCGCCGGTATTGGGCAAATAAAATGCAGGAATAAATCCATCACCGGTGCTCAGCCACCATTCATCTTCTTCCCGGTCCTTTTCACATAAAACAAAACCACAGGTCCACAGATTTTCTACCAGTTGATTCAATTCTTTGAATAAGACAGTGGCCACATCACCCAACTCATGGCTTTGCTGCATACCCATCGTTCTTGAACGTACTTTTTCCAACGCCGCTTCAATTTTTGCTTCCCTTGTTTGTGCTTCTGCCTTTTGCAGGTCAATGAAACGCTTATAAGTGAGATTAAATACACCGGCAAAACGTTTCAACACTTTTTTAGCTTCTTCAGTGAAAGCTGTTTGCCGAAAGGCAAACAAGCCCCCTGCCTGGAACGTAGCCAAAAAGTAATATTGATATAGCTCTTCATTCGCTGTTGTTAACGACTGAGAATCGGGTAATTTAAAATTAGCAGCTGCCTGTGCTTTATAATAATCGGTTAAATCTTTTCCATGTAATATATAAGAATATTCTTCCTGTTTCAGCCATGCATCAAATGCCCCCTGCAACAAAGGATGACTGTCCATTGATTCATCACCCGATATTTGCACAGCTGTATTTTCATCTGATTTTGAAGTGGTCCAAACATTTACACTCCGGTTCTCTTTATTAAGAATTCCAATGCCACATCTTAATATACCTATGTTTAATTTATCCAGTTCTTCAAAAATAACCGCAACCGCCCCGGCTAAATCATCACTTTTTTGCATCGCCATTGCTCTTGCTCTTACTCTTTCCAACCCTAATTCTATCTTAGCTTCCCTTGCCTGGGCTTCTGCTTTTTGCAGATCAGCAAAACGGGTATAAGCCTGCTCAAAAACTTTTGCAAACCGGATTAAGATTTTGAAATCTTCCTCTTTTGTAGGGTGTCCCGACCAACTGTCAAAACCGATCATCGAGTTTTTTTCAGCAACTAAATGTGCCGTCCAGCTTTCTTTTTCAATCTGAAATTGTCTTACCGATTCAGGAATTTTTGATTCATTGTATTTGGCCACGTAACGGAAATACTCATTTTTTACCTCTCCTGAGTAAGACCTGCTTATAATATGCTCTCCATTCTCAATGGCATTCCAAAGGTCTTTTAAAATTGTGTTGTTCTCGACCGCCTTATCATAGGGAAGGTCGATTTTAACCGGAGCAGATAAATGATTAGTAGCGATCCAAAGACTGATGTTTCTTTTCTCTTTGTCAAAAATAAAAATAAAGGCTCCGTCAAATGAAAGTCCCAGTTCTGCAAGCCGATCAAACAAAGAACCTGCCACTTGCTCCAACTCGGTCGAATGATGCATAGCCAATGAGCTTGAACGTACTTTTTCAAGGGCCGCTTCTATCTGTGCTTCTCTTGCCTGTGCCTCCGCTTTTTGAAGGTCAAGAAAACGGATATAGGCTTGTTCAAAAACTTTTGCAAACCTTTCCAGTATTTTAGTTTGTTCTTCATTTAATGGTGAAGGTCCCCAATGGAGAGCACCATGTTTCATATATGCTATTGAAAATGTAACTGATTCGATTCCCCTCATCAGTTTTTGTTCTTCCTCAGGAATATATTTATAGCCAGTTTGGGTGAACAATACTTCGTCGTAAGCTTTCTTTTCGGCGCCTTCTAATGTGTATATAAAACTCTTGCCACCAGTTTTCCATGCGGTAAGCATTGCGTCATGATATGGATGTTGAAAGTATTTTATCTGGTAGCTTTCCGGAAATTTTTCTTTTGAAAAACCAGCCATCCAGTATTCTGCATCGCCAGATTCCTTGTCCATTATAAGAATACTGCTGGCACCAAAAGCAAAACCAAGTTTTTGCAATTCTTCAAATAATGTACTTGCAACATCCATAACTTCTTCACTTTTATGCATAGCCATGGTTCTGCTACGAACTCTTTCCATTGCTAATTCTATCTGTCCTTCTCTTGCCTGTGCTTCTGCTTTTTGCAGATCAAGAAAACGAGTATAGGTTTGTTGGAATACTTTTCCAAATCGTTTAAAAATTTCATGTGCATGAGGTACAGATTCATAGGTGATAAATAACAAGAATCCATTCGTAAACCGTACCAAATGATTTATCTGATTTGCAGGTAGTGAAATGCCTGCATCGTCAAATTGTTGGAATACTTTCTCCAGTCCCGGCACTGTAGCTAAATACTTATAATGTTCTATTAAATCCTCACCGCCTTGCCCATAGACAAAAAAATCAAGGTTGTTTTGAATAGCTTCATACCACGGCAATAGGCTCCAGTGTTCCGTTAATGGTAAAACAAACGGCACCTGAATTTCACCTTCACTACTCATAATACAGGTGCTCGATTTTTTATCGGCGGCCAAAATATTGTAACCGCAACTCCATGCAGGAATACCAAGAGCCTGTACCTGCAGAAATAATACATTAGCAGCTTCAGGCAGCTCTTCACTTTTTTGCATGGCCATAGTGCGGCTTCGTACCTTCTCCAACGCATTTTCAATCTGCGCTTCTCTTGCCTGTGCCTCTGCTTTTTGCAAGTCAAGAAAACGGGTATAGGTCTGTTCGAAGACTATTGCAAACCGTTCTAATAGTTGAAGTGATACTGCCGGTCGGGGTTCATTGGTTGACAACGCCAGCATGCCTTTGGAAAAATAAGCAATATGAATTATCCAACTATCACCCGGAAGTAGTTTTACCGGAAATGTTTCTTTGCCTACCAATTCATTCCGGTATTGATTGTACTTCTGCAGTTCTTGTTCTTTCAATTCCAATACTAATGTTCTTTGCTGATCTTTCCAACCTCTGAATATTTTATTCATCACGAAAGGCTCATCTATTTTATGCCTGAAAGTTTGCTGCATTTTATTTCCGTGAAGCGTTGCAGATATCTCCACCACACCTTCTGATTCGTTTATAATACCTATAGTACATTGCTCTGCAGGTTCTCCTAATTCTTTTAGTTGCTGAAAAAGTATCAGGGAAGTATCTTGCAATTCCTCGCTATGTTGCATAGCCATCGTTCTTGCACGTACCCTTTCCAATGCTAATTCTATCTGTCCTTCTCTTGCCTGCGCTTCGGCTTTCTTCAGGTCAAGAAAACGGGTATAGGTTTGCTGGAATACTTTTCCAAAACGCATTAGCGTATTATTCTCTTCATCTATATAAGGAATACCTGAAAAATTTTCGATGTACAGGCCAACATTGTCTAACAATACAGTTGAAATGGCAAGGCCAGGGCAACTAAAATAATATTGCAATGTTTCTTCCGGTACACCAGGAATTAATTTAAAAAGATCCTGATAAAATTTGTTTTTTTCTTCAAACGATAAGTTGTTGGTAAAGAAATCCAGTCCCTTTTCTTTTGCATCATTAAAACTATTCCAATGTGCAGAATCAAAATAAGGAATGGTTACCTGGAAGGGAACTGCATGTTTGTCTGCCAGCCAGATATGCATATCATTCCTTTCTTTATAATCCATGATAAACCCGGTATGTTCAACATGGATATTTAAGTGAACGAATTGTTCATATACAACCTGGATGACTTCTTTGAGCTCTTCACTTTTTTGCATACCCATCGAACGGCTTCTTACTCTTTCCAATGCAGTTTCAATCTTTGCTTCTCTTGCCTGTTCTTCTGCTTTTTGCAGATCAAGGAAACGTTTATAAGCCAGGTCAAAACCGGCACCCATTTTCAAGAGTATATTTTCGATTTCAGGAGTTGGTGGGGCCAGCAGGTCAATATTCATTACTCCCTTTTCAAGTTTTACAGTTGGTAGCCATGCTTTTTTTATTGATTTTTCCCTGATGATTCTTTCAGCCATTTCCGCACCGTCAGGGTCAACTGTTTTTATCCATTTAACTACCCGAACAAAATCATCTTCATTCGCTTCCAAAACAAAATAATTTTCGTTACGATTCCACATCCTTCTTATCCATAGCTTAGGGTCTGTAGCCTCAAGCTGGAATACTTTATCCAGCTGCAATTGAGGTTTATCATCATCCTGTTCAGCGGTATCAGAAAGATCTAGTACTCTTATTGAACCATCATTCTGTTCCAGGTATATTGTTGCAGCTGTTATGTCCGGTATCTGCAGCTTCATCAGTTCCTTTTTTAGAGCAACAACTACACTATGCAAATCTTCCGACTTGTGCATAGCAAGGGCTTTTGCTCTTACTCTTTCTACTGCAACTTCTATCTGTGCTTCTCTTGTTTGTGCTTCTGCTTTTTGCAGATCAAGAAAACGGGTATAGGTTTGTTCAAAAACAGCCGTAAACCTTTTGAAGGTTTCCCATGCTTGAGGTATTGGTTGACCGCTGAGGAATATTAGATTGCCATGCCTAAAATTAAAAACATGGTTTATTTGAAATGTGGGTAATACAAAACCATCATTTAATTGCTCGTCTGCAATGGTTTTAAAATCAGGAAGGCTAAACATATTTCTGTAATGTTCTGCCAATTCTTCGCCGCTCATTTCCTCTACATAAAAAGGTTCTCCTTTTAGTCGGGATTCATTCATGTGCTCGAAGGTGTGGCCAATAGTAAGTGGTATTCTGAAAGATGGTTGAATGACGCCATTAGTACTCATCCAGCCGGTGCAAAATTTTTCTCCTTTCTCCCAAATATTATACCCGCAACTCCAAATAGGAATTCCCAATGACTGTACCTGTTGAAATAATAAGTTTGCAGCTTCCCTCAACTCTTCGGTATGTTGCATGGCCATTGTTCTTGCCCTTACTCTTTCCAATGCTAATTCTATCTGTGCTTCTTTTGCCTGTGCTTCTGCATTCAGCAAATCTGTCATCCTTGTATAAGCCAGGTCCAGAACTTTGGCAAATCTTTTCAGGATAGCCGCCTTATCATCAGGAAGTGGTGCGGGGCCGGCTGCTTGCAGTACGCCATATTTCATAAATGCATCAGACAGGTAAACCTGCTTCAGGCTTCGCATCCTGTCTTTTACTTCCTGCGGAAAATTTTTGAGGTCGGTTTGGGTAAATAAATATTCTTCCCAGCTTTTCTTCATGTCGCCTTCCAGCACATGTGCATAGTAGGGTATTCCGCTTTCCCATTTTTCCCTTTGCGCATTGGAAAATGGGTGATCAATGATAGGTATAAGATTACGCTGCGGCAGATCAACTTCACTGAAGCCACGGCTCCACCATTCTATAACATTGTTTTTACTATCCAGTATTGAAACAAGGATCTGGTAAAGGCCGAAGTCCAGTTCTTCAAACTGCTTGTATAATAACCCTACCACTTCAGCCAGTTCATCACTCTGCTGCATAGCCATTGTTCTTGCTCTCACTCTTTCCAATGCTAATTCTATCTGTGCTTCTTTGGCCTGTGCTTCTGCCTGCGCCACATCCATGTACCGGCGGTAAGCAAAATCAAAAACATTCCGGAACCGTTTCAGTACATTTAGTTTTTCGTCTCCTATGGAACTGAACGTTGAAATGCCAATAGAACCTGTACCAATGGAATAGAAATAATAATGTAAGGCATCAATATTTTTAATTCTCGGATCATCTTTCTCACCAATCTTTTTTCTAAACGCTTTCCAGTCCTTTAAATCTTTACCTGCAAAGGATGTTTCAGAAAATCCGTTGGTACTTCTTACTTGTTTTATCTGTTTCTCAATTAACGGATGGATATTGTAAGTAAGCTGATTAATAGTTTTACCGATCTCATCAGAGTAATCATAATTGATAAAAGAACGTTTTTCATCATCATGAATATTAATCATCGCATTCCTGATTTCTGCAAACCCCAATGTTCGTAATTCACCGAAAAGTGCTTCGCAAATACCCGGCAGGTCATCCGGTTTTCTCATGCCCAATGCCTGTGCCCGTACTTTTTCCAGCGATGCTTGGATCTTTGCTTCTCTTGCCTGTGCTATAGCTTGTTCAATATCAAGATACCTTGTGTAAGCCAGTTCAAAAACATTCAGGAAACGGTTGAACAAATTCAACTCCTCTTTAGGCAACGGGGAATAGGTGGAAATGCCCAATGCAACAGGCCCCAGTGAATGCCAGTAATAATGAAGAGAACTGGCTTTCTCCAAATACTTGTCAATAAAAACATTAGTGCCTTTCTGGTAAGCAATCCAGTCTTTGACTTTTTCTCCTTTAATATGGGTAACAGAAACTTCTCCTTTACCTTTCAGCATTTTTGCCGCAAAGGCTTTTGCAATTTTATGATCGGTATAAATTGTCTCGGTTATAAATGTTTTATGATGCCGTGCATAGTATTCATAATTCATGTAAGTGCCCAGGCTCACATAAAATATAGCTGTTTGCACATTGCGGATATCTTTTACATCAAGTGACTGCAGCTGAAGAGAAATAGTTTTGCATACATCCAGCATGTCAGCGGGTTGTTTCATGCTCAGGGCTATAGCACGGACCTTTTCCAGGGCTGTTTCTATTTCCAGTTCCCGGTTTTTATTTTCCAGCTCAATAGTGCGGCGTTTTACTGCTTCCCGTAGTTTCCGATTTTCTTTGGAAATTTTTTTAACAGAAAGCTGTTCACCTTCCTCTGCTCTTGTATCAGGCATGGAGCCATGCTGTTGAATTAACTTCCAGCCATCTTCTTTTTTCCATAATAAAGAAGATAACCTGCCCTTTGCATAAAAAGTCCATTTTCCCTCCATTAAAGCATAAAAGTCCAATTTCTCCGTGATGAGTACAAGCCCATCAATAAGCTCAATTTTAATATTCCTGTTTCTTAATTGTGCTGTTCCTGCAATCTGGCCTGCTGTGGCAGAATAAAACTTCATCGCTGTTTTCTTATTATAGAAAACTTCTGTCTCCGTAGAGCCTATCACTTTAATGTCATCATCAAGGAAAGACGCCATTGTTTTCATATCGCCGTTGAGATAGCTATCCCAATAACCATTATAGGCTTTCAGTACTTCTGCTTCAAGTTTTTTGGTCAGTTTCATTTGTTAGTAATTATTTTTTTTCGATTTTTTTTTTGTTGGTTGGATAGAGGCAAATAATTTTCACCGGTTATTACTTTTTTACCAGTCTTCTGTTCCAGTGCCAGTCTTGCGTCTTTTGCGATCCTTCCACCTTTCTTTCCGGCTGCAGCATTTTGCCGCAGACCTTTTGCTTTTTTCGGTCTCTGCAATTTGACGGGTAGAGGGTTCAGCTAATGCAGTAAAAATTAACTCCGCCTCCGACATATGGTCACGGAGATTTTGTATTTTTAATTCTTTCAAATTTTTATGCTGCTTTACAGAAAGGCCTGCCCACTCGGTATGTATGATATTGGTAAGGAATGCAAACTCATCAGATTTTTCAACGCCGCTTTGTTTCCAGTAATCAGTTAGTTTATTTCTTGTTTCCTGGCCAGTCATTCGTTGTTGTATCCACTTTTCACTTCTTCCTATTTTCTGCCAGTTTTCTCTTGCCCGGTCAAGGCTTTGTTCGGGGTTGGCTATTTCCTGCATTCTTTCATAACCTACTTTTGCCAGCCATTGTTTAAAAGGTTCTGCTTTGGGAGATGGGATAGATTGGATTAGCCGAAGTAGTTGTTCAGTATCGGCTACATCTGTCATCCGCATTTTGCCATCTGCTGCTTTCATTTTCAACCCGTGACCGTTTGTCACGGTTTCATTTCCTTCTTTCTTCAGTCGTTCTTTCAGCTTTCTCCAATAAGCCAAAGGGTTAACACTTTCTGTGAGGATTGCGATAACATCTGAAATGGAGAAATACCATTTCTCTTCTTTTTCATCCCAATGAGTTCTTACTTTTTGCTGTTCAAACAATTTCACTTCGTTTTTCATTTGCTCATGTATTTGCAGGTAAACTAATTATAAACTCACTTCCTTCTCCCTCATTCGTTTCCACTTTCAACTCACCACCATGTGCTTTTACAATATCATAACTCAATGATAAACCTAATCCAGTTCCTTGCCCGGTGGGTTTGGTGGTAAAGAAGGGTTGAAAAATTTTGTCCAATACTTTTTGAGGAATGCCGTTGCCGTTGTCAGCAACTTTTATTTCAACCTTCCCATTACTCTTTTTTGTACTTACAGAAACTGTTGGCTCATAGCTGTCACCCTGAGCTTGTCGAAGGGTTTTCTTTTCGTTTACAACATAAAAAGCATTAGTAATTAAATTGAGTATCACTCTTCCAATATTCTGCGGAATGATATTAATGTTACCTATCGTTTCATCAAAATCAGTTTTCATCGTTGCATTGAAGGATTTATCCTTTGCCCTTAATCCATGATAAGCCAGTCTTAAATATTCGTCGGCCAAAGCATTGATATCTGTTGATTCTTTTGCACCGTTGCTGCTGCGACTGTGCTGCAGCATTCCTTTTACAATGGCATCAGCTCTTTTGCCGTGGTGATTTATTTTTTCTTCATTGGCAATTACATCATCCGCTAAAGCATTTACCTCATCAATATTCCCTTTCTTAATTTCATCTTTCATTTCTACCAGCAATTCTTTATTTACTTCCGAAAAATTATTGACAAAATTCAACGGGTTTTGAATTTCATGGGCAATGCCTGCGGTGAGTTCTCCCAGCGAAGCCATTTTTTCGGATTGGATAAGCTGTGATTGGGTTGATTTTAAATTGTTGAGCGTTGCTTCTAAAACTTTGTTGGTTTTTTGTTTTTGACGGTTGTTTCGATAAAGTAATAGTGCAATTAATAGTATAAATCCAAGCGTACCCAAAAGTGAAATTATCCGGATACGGTTCTGGGTAGCAGATTTCTCCTGTTCTATTCTTTGTAAATTCTGATTCTCTGTAAATAAAAT